>JAALKD010000080.1 GCA_011088215.1 Sphingomonadales bacterium
GATCGCAGCGTGTTCGCCCACTGCATCCACATGCACGGCGAAGAATATCAGCGCATGGCCGAGGCGGACGCTGCCATCGCCTTTTGCCCGACCTCGAACCTGTTTCTGGGCAGCGGGTTATTTAACCTGCGTGAGGCGGAAAAATACGGCGTGAAAGTGGGTATGGGCACCGATGTGGGCGCGGGTACCAGCTTTTCCATCCTCGAGACAATGGGCGAAGCCTACAAAGTGTGCCAGCTGCGCGGCGATAAGCTGGATGCGATCAAATCATTTTACCTAGCGACACTGGGTGGCGCCAAAGCACTGAATATGGCCGACAAAGTGGGTAATTTTGAAGTGGGCAAAGAGGCGGATTTTCTGGTTTACAATATGAAAGCAACCCCGCTGCTGGAGCGCCGGTTGAAACATTGCAAAACCATCGAGGAAACCCTGTTTGTGCTATCGATCCTCGGGGATGACCGCGCCATTGGCGAAACCTATGTGGCAGGCGAGCGAATGCACCAGCAACAATGATGCTCGGCGTGGCACGTCACCACCCTGACGGCACCTCAAGATCGAACACCTTGGCGAGGAAATTAAGCTCGTCAGCGTGAGATTCGATTGATTGCTGTGTGGTTGCGCCCCAACGATGATCGACACCCCAGACGACTTTCATCACAATTGGATTATCGCAGCCTTGAGCGTGCTGCAATGCCGCCAGATACTTGTAGCCATGGGCCGAGTTAATACCGTCCTTGGAAGGTATTGTTAGCTGCGTCGGGGGATAGCAAGCCCCTTCAACGATATTGTGGTATGGCGAATAAGACTTTAAGACGTCAAATATTTCGGGATCAGCCGCGTCGCCGTATCCACTGCTGGTCCAGTTCGTGAGTATGTGCATATCTGAATAGCGGATCAAATCCGTGAACGGGAAAGCGGTCTGAACCGCGCCAAGAAGATTGGGGTTTCGGTTGACAATTGCCAGCGGCAGGAAACCGCTTGCGCTTGAACCGTGGCCAACGATCCTATCGGCCGATGAATATTTGTTTGCTGCAAGCCATTTTATCGCTGCTTCATAATCGTCAATTGTGGTCGGTTTGTTAGCACCCGCGCCGGCCTTCATCCAGGATTCGCCGTATTCACCGCCACCGCGAACGCCGGGCAAGGCATATATGCCGCCCATCTCAAGCCATGCAACCAGATAGGGCTGGAACCATGGGTTTGCAACAAATGACCCGGCGCCAAAAGCGTATATAAAGGTCGGGTTTTCCCCAGTTAATTCCATTCCTTTCCGGTGGACAAGAAACATCGGCACCCGCGTTCTATCGGCGCTCGAATAGAAAACCTGTCTGGTTTCAAACTGGTCAATGTCATGATTGACGGAAGGCTTGAAGAAGATATCCGTTTGGCGAGTATCAAGGTCGAGCCGGTATCCGGTTCCGGGGTTAAACAAGCTTTGAAGGGCGTAAAATATCTTGTTAGATCGGGGCGTTACGGTCAGGCCAAAGGCTGACGCCGTTTCCGCCATCGGTTCATCGTACAAGAGCGTGCCTTCAAGGTTGTGCACCCGAATAAAGGGCTTCACTTCCCGGCGATACAGCCCGACAATAAAGTCTTTGGCTCTATATATATTCTGCATGGGCTCAGTGTATTCCGGCACAATCTCAACCCATTCATCAGGCTCTGCCGGACTAGCGGCGTTCAACTCAATCCCGATTAGGCGTACATTGGGCGCACCCACATCGGTGCGCACCAGAACCATTGACCCGACCATACCAACATAGGCCGCCTGACCTGTTGCGGGCATGATTTCGGTTGCGGGCGCGGACAAATCATCAATGCGTACAGAAAGCAGCCGATTTCCGTCCGACGTATACTCATTGATGATCAGCAATCGGTTGTCCTCAGAGAGGCTATACCCCAGCGAAGGCCGGGGGCATCCGGGCGGTGGTACACCAAAACATCATCGACAGAAGCGGTGCCAATTTTGTGATAGTAAATATGTGCCCGGGGTGTTTCAGTTCCAGCGATAATGGCCTCCGTGTCACCGTAGCGAACATAGAAGAAACCGCCTTCATCGTCAGTCCATAAAAACGTTGGTGTGTACAGCCCCCCTACCCGGTCAGGCAGCAATTTTCCTGTCCGGTTGTCGACAATATGCCCGTACCCAATACGCTCACCGTTTTGATTGATCCGCAGGGCGGAGTATGCGCCTTTGGGGCTCGGTGCATACCCGCCAACACTCAATGTTTCGACGTCAAACGCGGAAGAAGGATCAAAAACCAGTTCCTCCGGCCCGTTCATCCCCGACCGCATTTTCCATAGCGAATGATTTAACCCGATTGGCGATGTCGTATAAAAATAACGCCCGTTTCTGGTGACTGGCAGGCTTTGACTTTCGAATTCGCCGATCGCTGCTATACGCTTGACAAGCGCTGTCCGCATTTCCGGCTGCGCGACATAACTTTCCCGCAGTTCGTCTTGGGCCTTAACCCACGCCATCAATTCATCAGAGCCGCGTTGTTCCATCCACTGATAGGGGTCGGATATTTCCACGCCGTGCACGACATCGGTTTGGGCGATGCGGCGGGTATCCGGGTATTCAGGCCTGCTGGTGCCCGCTTTATCGGCGACTTCTGGATCACCCCCTCCGTCACATCCTGCAAGCATCAGCGAAGCGGCGGCGGCGATACGAATGAATGGTTTCAGCGTCATAAGAAATCTCCTTGCTAGTGACGAGCCTATGCTGGGGCGCTAGCGACATTTGGCGGGCAGCCTGATTACGCCCATATTGTGCTGCACTACCCAGTTTGATCAACAAGAAGGGGCTTATCGGTTTCTAACTTTTTCTAACTTGATAAAAACATAGTTATTTCAGCGTTTTATGAGAGGCATTGCAGCCTTTAAAGTGGGAATTGACGCCTTTCGGAAAGATCATCTACACTGGCAGGGCGCAATAACCTCGACAAAGACAGGAGGTATCGACCAGTGGACTATCGCTTTGGCGATTTTGAACTTGATAGTGACCGGCGTGAATTGAGCTGCAACGGCGAAGCCGTAAGGATCGCCGATCAGCCACTCGATGTGCTGATATACTTTCTGGAAAACCGTGATCGTATGGTCACCCGCGATGAATTGATCGAGCATTTCTGGCGCACGGCACCCCATGGTGCAGACGACCGGCTAAACTCCTGCGTCTGCCGGATAAGAAATGCGCTGGGTGATACACGCGGCGCTACGCAATTTATCGAAACGCGGGCCCGTGTGGGATACCGTTTCATTGGCATTGTTGAACAAGACAAAACCGCGTCATGGCGACATATTGTCGGGCGCGCCTCGACCTTAAAGCATTTGGCATCAAATCACCGGGCGATTTTCTTCGGCAGCCTTCTGGCGCTATCAATCACTGTCTCGGTGCCCTTTGTACAGGGCGCGCTGACAGCAAATGCTGCATCGCTTGCCCTGCCGCCATTACAGGCTTATTGCAAGAAGAGTGCTTATACATTTTTCAATGAAGGTCTGAGAGACATACTTCTTGCTGATTTTAAAAACGCGCTGCCACCTGGTGTTGTGCTTATCAAATCAGATACCATGGATAGCGCTGCATCAGGAAATGGCCATTACCTCGACATCAGTGTCCGCCATATTGATACCGAAGCTCTTGTAACAGTTGCCTTCATTTCCGGCGATGACGGCCGCGTGTTATGGACAAAACAATACCGGGAAGCGATGGATCTCAAAGATTTCACTGCCACCCAGCAACCGCTTTCCAAACAAATTGTTAGCGAAATAGCCGCGCAGGCGAATTTGTTTTAGCCAAATTTTATGGCTCCAGTACGAAAAACTCCGGGCTACTGTAATCCGGTGGCTAAACCGTCAGGTCTTCGGCTCATCTGCCTCCCGCGTTTTCAACAACAGCAAAAACATTGCAGCGGAAAGTCCAGCGGAAGCATACATCATACACATGACCATAATCTGGTAGCGGGCAGCCACCAGCGGCGACACACCCGAGAGTATCTGCCCCGTCATCATGCCGGGCAGCGACACAAGCCCAACTGCAAACAAGGAATTGGTGATCGGAATAAGCGCCCCCTTCAGCGCTGTGCTGCGCGTGGCCTCGTAGGTCTCGCCACGCTTGCGTTCGGCCATAAAGCGTTCACCCGCAAGGCTTATGCTGGTCATGGACGCAGCGAAAATCATACCCGCCAGCGGGATCACATAGCGCGGCGCATACCATGTATCCAGCGCCAGCACGCCCTGGATGATAATCAGCAGTGTCAGGCCCCCGCCCAGCAAAACCGACAACAATGCACGGGGGTATAGGGTTGTGCGCGGCAGGTCGATGGTGCGTAACGAAATCCAGCTGGCAACCAATACCATGACCGCGAGCACTGCGAGCACGACCCAGCCGGTATTGGCCTCAAACAGGTAAATCAGGAAATAACCAATGATGGAGAGCTGCAACAGCATACGGGCAAATCCGTACAAAGCCTCCTTGGCGTCCCGCGACCATAGATGCAAAATAGCAATAACCGCAGCGGCAGGCAAAAACGCCAACAATAAATTTTCTAGTGGTATGACCTGCACAGATTACTCCTCTTCGCTAAAGTGTGACTGGCAGGCGTTGGGGTGTCAACGATCAGCTATAACGTAGTGGGCGGTTGGTGACGACTTATCCACCAATGGCGGCGACCACAGGATTGGCACTCTTCATCGCAAAAAACTCTACAAAACTTGCGCATTTCCCTACAGGTCGTTTTAATTCATATGTTCTGAAGGGAGTATACTATGACCGCTTTGTTTAAGATGATTTTGATGACCTTTTTTATCGGGGCGACGTCCGTGTCAGCCTTGGCCCAAACAACCGTGGCCTTCACAGACCAAATACGCGACACCCGCGGCATTGCGCTGGGCGTTTTTGAAGGTGGCAAACTGGGCAACCTTGGTGCGCGCCTAGACCGGGACGCGGACGGTGCGCTGGTTCATGCCATTGCCGCCACCGAGTTTGACGGTAAATCCATGAACACACTTCTTATTCCTGCGCCTGAAGGCATCGATGCCAAACAGATTTTGCTTGTAGGCTTAGGGGCAGAGGCCGGCGGTTTGGATGACCTGACCTACCAGAATATGGGCGGCGATGCGGCGCAAGCGGCAATTGCGGCCTTCAGCGACGAATTCGCTTTTGTCATGGACCTGGAGGGGAATGCCCTCGCCCAGTTTGGCTTCGGTGCCAAGCTTGGCAGCTATTACTTCGACAAATATTATACCGCCGAGGACCGTCAGAAAAGCATCGAGGAACTGACCATTGTTGCAACTGACTATCGGGACGCGCGACGAACTTTCCGGGTCGAGTTTGACCCTGTGGCCGACGCAATTTGGTACACACGCGATGTCTCCAACGAGCCCGCCAATGTTATTTACCCACAGTCATTTGTTGACCGCTGGACAGAGCACTTCGATGGCTTGGACAATATTTCCATCAAGGTGATCGACGAACAGGAAATGCTTGAGATGGGCATGGGCGCAATATACGGTGTCGGCCGCGGCAGCAAGCGTCCGCCGCGCATGATGATTATCGAGTATATGGGCGGCAGAGACGGCGACGCGCCAGTGGTAATCGCCGGTAAGGGCATCACTTTCGACACTGGTGGCATCAGCCTCAAAAACCCACCCAACATGTGGAACATGAAATTCGACATGTCGGGTGCAGCCAGCGCCGTCGGCACCATCCATGCACTGGCTGGGCGCGAGGCAAAGGTGAATGCTGTAGCTATCGCGGCGCTGGCGGAGAACATGCCCGGCGGCAACGCACAGCGCCCTGGTGATGTGGTCAAATCCATGTCGGGCAAGACCATTCAAATCCGCTCGACAGACGCAGAGGGGCGCTTGGTGCTGGCGGACGGCCTTTATTACGGCGACACGACATATAACCCGGTTGCGCTGATAAACCTGGCAACCCTGACGGGGTCGGCCCGCGCGGCACTGGGGGGCGACTATGGCGCGCTATTCTCACGCCACGAAGATCTGGCGAACACGCTACTGGCGCTGGGCGAAAAAACCGGCGACACCCTGTGGCGGCTGCCGCTGAACGACAACCACTTTAAAGCCATAAAAAATAACGTGGCCGATGTAATGAACTCGGGACCCGGTGCACCCGGTGCAAGCGCGGGCGCTGCATTCCTCGGAACCTTTGTGCGGGAGACCACACCGTGGGCGCATTTCGATATCGCCGGGATTGCTTATTCGGACAAAGCTAGCCCGACCAAAGCCTCGCCGGGTTCCCGTGGGTTCGGCATTCGCTTGCTGAACGCCTACGTAAAAGCACACCACGAGGACAACTAGCGTTAGTTAGCCTGGCAATGCAAAACACCCCAAGGCCTGATGCCTTGGGGCTATTAGTAACGGTCTAGAGTGAGATAGTTAACTGCTCGGCATCGCTCAGCGTGCATTCAACGCAGTTTGCTGCATCATCCTCCTCAGCGATGCGGTCAATGACCAAAAAATCGCTGATGGCTTCTAAAGCAAGACTGAAATGATGCCATGTACCGGCGCGGTAGTTGACGCCCTGCTCGCCGCTGGCAATAAAAACTCGAATGGCTGAGGCGTCAAAGTCGCCTGGCGGGGCCACAACCACTAGATAGGGCCGCGCTGA
Organism: Sphingomonadales bacterium; assembly: GCA_011088215.1. Classification (GTDB taxonomy): domain Bacteria; phylum Pseudomonadota; class Alphaproteobacteria; order Sphingomonadales; family Kordiimonadaceae; genus Kordiimonas. Next base: position 6,632 of record JAALKD010000080.1, read on the forward strand.
CAAAGGCACGAAGGCCTGGCTGGACAGTGGGTGGTATTCCATCAGTTTGATGGTGATTGGTTGTGCGAGCGGCGTTGAGCGAAAAACACTAACCCCCGGCCTGCCGCCATTTGCCGCCACATCAATGCCAGCAAGGTCATGAAAGCGGGTGGTGTTACCGTAATTGATTGCCTTCTGCATCGCATCTACCGAGGCTTCGATACCTCGCCGAAGGGCTTAAAAGCTTCTGCCGTCAACGGCTCTGGCGTGATCATGCGGCTCACTGTTTGGCTCCGTCCTCAATCCATTTACCCAGCAAGGCGCGTTCCTCGAGTGTCATCTCGGTTTCGTTGCCCAGCGGCATAATGTCAGACATGACAACCTGTTCCATAATCGCAGGCGCATATTGCAGGATCAACTCGGGCCGGTCCAGCAGCACGCCGGCCGGTGCCTCATCGAAAAATTCATGGGTGGGCGCTGCGGTGTGGCACATCACACAGTGTTTACCGACAATCACCTGCACCTGCCGCATGGTAACCGCCTGGTCACCCACATCGACCCGAGTTTGTTTTTCAGCTTCGGCCGCAAACACCATGATCGCTATAAACAGCACAACTGATGCTGCCACCAATGCAGGGCTGGTTTTGCCCTTGTGGCCCAAATTGAAGAAATGGCGCACCATCACACCCACTAGGCCAAGTCCAGCGATAACTACCCAGTTATAGGGGTTTGAGAAGGTCATGGGGTAATGGTTGGACACCATCAGGAACAAAACCGGCAACGTCATATAATTATTATGTAGGGACCGCTGCTTGCCAATTTTTCCGAGCTTGGGATCAGGCTCCTCACCAGCTGTTAGGGCCGCGACCACCTTCTTCTGATTGGGGATAATCACCATAAACACATTGGCTGCCATGGCGGTGCCAACGATGGCGCCGATGTGGATGAAAGCTGCGCGGTCGCTGAATATATGGGTGAGAGCGTAGGCCGCCGCCACCAGTGACGCGAACCAGATAATGCCGGTAAGTCGGTTGTCCGCACCAATAGGCGAACGACACAGCGTGTCATAAAAGCCCCAACCACCAACGAGAAATGCCAAACTGATACCAATGGCCTGCCATTGGCTGAGGTCCATTTTCGCTCGGTCAATCAGGAACAGATCAGCGCCCAGATAATAAATAATCGCGAGCAAGGCAAAGCCGCTCATCCAGGTGAAATATGCCTCCCATTTAAACCAATGCAGGTTGTCGGGCATTTGCTCGGGCGCGACCGCATATTTTTGCTTGTGGTAAAAACCACCACCGTGCACTGACCACAGCTCACCGGACATGCCCTTTTTCTTCTCTTTGGGTTCCTCCAGATGGTTATCAAGCCAGACAAAATAAAAGGACGAACCAATCCAGGCGATACCAGTAATAAAATGCAGCCAACGGACCGCGAGATTGATCCAGGGAGTGATATCAAATTCCATTGTTCTTCTTTCCTAAAGCGCTTCGTTGAAGCTCGGAGGTCACATGGGTCAAAAGTTGCGCAGCAACCGAGGCTGCGATAACTTCAGGTTCCTTACCGTCAATGCCAGGCACACCAATGGGGCATGTGAGCAATGCAAGTCGGCTTTCATCAATGCCCACTTCATCCAGCAGACGTTTTTCAAACCGGGCGCGCTTGGTCATGGAGCCAATAAGTCCGCAGTAAATTGCATCGCCGCGCGCCAATGCGGCAGCAGCGATAGCATAGTCAAGCTGGTGACTGTGGGTGAACACGAGGAACATCGAGCCCGGCTTTGCGCCCTCAACTACGGCAACAGGGTCAGCGCAGACGTTTTTTGTGCAACCGGAAGGAACTTCGGCGGGGAACTCATTATCGCGGCTGTCTGTCCACAACGTATTGAAATCAAGCGGCGCAAGCGCTCTTGCTACAGCTCTGCCCACATGTCCCGCGCCAAACATATAAAGGTTTGCTCCCGGACCATCCGACTTGACCGCATTGACCGCTTCATCCAAAGGGATTTTCGACAGATCCAGCACCACACTGCCGCCACAACATTGCTCCAAAAGCGGGCCTAACGCATATTTCTGTGTCAGGTTTTTGGTCAAAGGGTCGGCCAGTAATTTGCGCGCCTGATTGACAGCTTCAAACTCAAGCCTGCCGCCACCAATGGTGCCATGCTGGTTTTCAGCGGTAACCGCCATTCGCGTACCTGCCTCGCGCGGCGTGGAGCCTTTGGCCTCAATGACCGTAATGAGAACAGTCTCGGCAGACATCATCTGATCGATTCGCACCACAGCCAATATCCCGTCATTTTCTTTCACTTCAGTCTATCATTTTTGCTTTGCAGTTAGGGCAGTTTTGAGCTGGCCACATTCGCGGCACAGAAGATATCAAAAAACCCACCGCCTCGTCGCATTTTCTGCAGTTGTAACAAAACACGTAAATTGTCAGCAGCACGAACCAGGCGATCATAGAAGAACCAACATAGAAAGCGCCAACATTGCTCCATTCAATGGGCAAAGGACCACCCAAAACTTTAGGCGTAATCAGCATCACGAGCCAAGCCAACAAGAAAATCGACCAAGCGCCCGAAACTACTTTCATCGCCGTTCTTCGTCCAATATTTTTCATAAAGTCAATCCGTGTAGGTGGTCTTACGCTGCATGTCAGTGACCGATTTTAGTACTTCCTCAGGTGTTGCGGGCGCATTCAAAACCGGTGTGCGGGTACCGTCTCCGACACTGGCAACCGCATCCTTCAATGCGAGAAACACCGAATTCGCGAGCATCAGGGGTGGTTCCCCCACCGCTTTAGAGCGATGGATAGTGGCTTCCACATTACGACCACGCTCAAATAAGCTGATATTCATCTCATCGGGCCGGTCGCTTGCGGTTGGAATTTTATAGGTACTTGGAGCATGAGTGCGAAGGCGTCCACCGTCATCAAAAACAAGCTCTTCAGTGGTCAGCAACCCATACCTTGGATGAAGCCGCCTTCGATCTGGCCCTTGTCAATGGCCGGGTTAAGTGAACGACCCACGTCATGCAAAATGTCTGAGCGCAGCACTCGATTTTCACCGGTCAGAGTATCGATAATCACTTCTGAAACCGCCGCACCGTAACAGAAATAGTAGAACGGCCGACCCTTGTGGCTGGCGCGATCATAATGAATTTTGGGTGTGCGGTAAAAGCCGGTTGCTGAAAGAGATACCCGGTTCAGATACGCCTGGTTCACCAGATCAGCAAAAGCTACTTCTTTGTTTTCAATATAAATATTGTTGTTACGAAAGCTGACCCGATCCTTTGGGCAATCATATTTTTCCGCCGCAAACTCGATCAACCGCCCTTTAATCTTACGGGCTGCATCCAGTGCGGCCATGCCGTTCAGATCCGAGCCTGACGATGCCGCCGTCGCTGAGGTGTTTGGCACTTTGGCGGTTGTGGTTGCGGTGATTTTAATATGATCCACATCGATCTGGAATTCTTCAGCAACAACTTGCGCCACCTTGACGAACAAGCCCTGTCCCATTTCAGTACCACCATGGTTAAGATGCACACTGCCGTCCGCATAAACATGAACCAGGGCACCTGCCTGATTAAGGTGGGTTGTGGTGAAACTGATGCCAAATTTCACTGGCGTCAGAGCTATGCCTTTCTTGAGGTATTGATTTTCTTGGTTAAACACTTGAATGGCCTCACGGCGGGCACCGTAGTCTGCACCGCGTGCCAGCGTTTCCATCAATTCGCCAGCCACATTGTCTTCGACCGTCATGCCGTATGGTGTGACATCTCGGCCCGCTTCGCCGTACAGGTTTGCCATGCGCAGGGCAAATGGATCCTTACCCAACGCGCGAGCCATATCATCGATTACATACTCGATACCGAGCATACCTTGCGGGCCGCCAAAACCGCGAAACGCAGTGTTAGACACAGTATGAGTCTTGCAGCGATGTGACTTTATCCGGCTGCCACCAAGAAAATAGCAATTGTCGGCATGGAACATGGCGCGGTCATTAATTGCTGGCGACAAGTCTGTGGAACGGCCACAACGCGCCGCCATTTCAATCTCAATACCCAGAATATTACCCGCATCGTCGAAGCCTACATCATAATCATAACGAAAATCATGGCGTTTGCCGGTCATCACCATGTCGTCGTCGCGGTCCAAGCGCAATTTGACAGGCCTGCCAGTCTTCACCGCTGCTAGCGCAGACAGCGCCGCAAAAATCGCGGGATGGGTTTCCTTGCCACCAAAGCCGCCACCCATGCGCCGAACTTCCACTGTCACTGCATTGGTAGGCCGCCCCAACACATGCGCCACCAAATGCTGCACTTCGCTTGGGTGCTGGGTGGAGCTGTATACATGCACATCACCGTCTTCCTGTGGCGTGGCGAACGCTATTTGCCCCTCGAGGTAAAAATGATCCTGGCCGCCGATGCGGAAACTGCCCTGCAGGCGGTTCGGCGCGCCCGCAAGGCTAGCATCGGGGTCGCCCTGCCCCATGATTTGCATGGGCTCAATGGCGCTGTCCGACTCCATTGCTTGATCAAGGGTAACAAAAGAGGGGTGCTCGTTGTAGCTGACATTCGCCTTCAAAGCTGCCGCCCGCGCCGCTTCAATACTGGTCGCCGCTACCGCAAAAATCGGCTGGCCAATATATTCCACCAATTTTTCCGCAAGCAGCGGATCATCCCCGGCAAAGGGGCTGACATCATTATGACCTGGGATATCGTCGGCGGTGAGCACGAGTGCAACACCCGTGGCCGCTCGAACGCCGTTCAAGTCCATACTTTCAATAGTGGCGTGGGCCTTTTCGCTCATCGCCACATAAAGGTGCAACATATCTTTAGGCTCGGGCAAATCGTCGATATAAACCGCATCGCCAGCCACATGTTTGTGCGCGCTGTCATGGCGCAAATCGGCGTGCACTGCGCCTTTGATTTCTGAAAGCTTAACCGGCATTAGCTGCACCCTCGCGAGTTAGCACTCTTGTTTGCACGCTGCTGGTGGTTTCCACAAAAGCTTTCATCAGCAAGTTTTTGGCCGACACCAACCTATAGTCCGCCGAGGCGCGCATGTCAGAAAGCGGGGCATAGTCCTGCTCCATTGCGGCCATACCAGCATGTGCCGTATTCTTCTTCCATGGTTTTCCGACAAGCGCTTTTTCTGCCTGAGCAGAGCGTTTGGGAGTTGCCGCCATGCCGCCGTAACAGATGCGCGCATCCGTCACGATACCGTCCTCAATGGTCAGGCCAAAACAACCGCACACGGCGGAAATATCCTGATCAAAGCGCTTGGACAGCTTGTAAGCACGAAAATGCTGATTGGCCTTAGGCTTTGGCACAATGACCCGGGCAACAAATTCGCCGGGCCTAAGGTCCTGTTTGCCGTAATCAATAAAATAATCTTCCAGCGGGATGGTTCGCTCGTCCTCGCCCTTGCGCAGCACCAATGTGGCCCCAACGGCAATAAGCGCGGGCGGGCTGTCGCCAATCGGGGAACCGTTGGCGATATTGCCCCCGATGGTGCCACTGTTTCTGATTTGAACCGAGCCAATCCGCCGGATCAGTTCGCCCATATCCGGGTATAGCGCACCAAGCTTGTCCATCGCATCGGTGTAGGAAACACCAGCGCCGATATCAACGACATCACCGTGGTCTTCAATTTCCTGCAACTCGGGCACACCGCCAATGTAAATAACCACATCCAGTTCGCGGTGCTGCTTGGTCACCCAAAGCCCCACATCCGTGCCGCCTGCTAAAATAGTGGCGTTCGGGTGCCGTTCCACGATATCAGCCAACCCTTCAATCGATACGGGGGCGTAATATTTTTTTGTCGTACCGGTTAACGCACTTTTACCAGTCAGCTCAAGCGTCTGATGTCGCGCAAGCTTCTTCAGTGCATCGACGCGATCTTTTATGTCATCTGCATTTTCGGGAGCAACGTTGTCTTGCATTTTTTCGGCAGCTTCGATGATAGGCCCATAACCAGTACAGCGACACAGGTTGCCTGCGAGCGCGTCTTCGATTGCGTTTCCACCAGGGTTTCTGTTTTCTTTTTTTAGTGCAAACAAAGACATAACGATACCTGGCGTACAGAAACCGCACTGCGAGCCGTGGGTATCCACCATGGCCTGTTGAACCGCGTGCAAACTGCCATCGTCTGCGCATAGACTTTCAACCGTGATCAATTCCTTACCGTCCAGCACTGGCATAAAGAGAATACAGGCATTGACCGCGCGGTAGCGGATGTTGTTCCCGTCAAGCTCACCGATCACCACCGTACAGGCACCGCAGTCCCCTTCGGCACAGCCCTCTTTGGTTCCGGTGCGTGCCATACCGTAGCGCAAGTGGTTCAACACTGTTTCGGTGGGGTCAGGATTTTCGATTTCGCGCAATTTGCCGTCGAGCAAAAATCGAATTATATTGGAGGAGGCCATATTAGCTGCCCCGATAAGTGCTATAGCCAAACGGCGATATCAGGAGGGGTACATGATAATGAGTCCCTGCGTCCGCAATGCCAAACCGAATAGGGACGATATCGAGGAAGGCGAGGTCTGGCAGGGTCGCACCTTGGGCGCGGTAATAGTCCCCAGCAGCAAACTCAAGCATATAGTAGCCAACCGAAAAGTCGTCGCCTTCCAACAAAGGCCCATCAACCCGGCCATCAGCATTCGTTGTCGCTTCCGCAATCAGCTCAGCCGCATCGGCATAAATACGAAACAGTTTAATGTGAATTGCTTCGCCCGGACACCCGTTTGCGGTGTCCAGAACATGGGTGGTTAAACGGCCCATCAATCGCCTCATAAATTTAGTTGTAGTTTGTTAGCATAGAACCTGAAGCACCAAACGAGAATTGTAAAGAGGATCGTCGACATTTTTCTTCTAATATTGTTGACAATCGAATAAAATAGACGACTATTTGCCTGAATTGCAGCGGATAAAGCTGCAGCGCCCCACAAACCGGATGTAATTTGCATGGCAAACCGTGCCGCCCTGAGTGAAGAGGATGTATGTGCCCGCGTACGCGACAGCGTGCTCGAACAGCGTCTTGCACCCGGCACCAAACTGACCGAAGAATCGCTGTGCGCAGTGTTCGGCGTTGGACGAACGACCGTGCGCCGGGCATTTTTGTTGCTGAAGCGCGACAATATTATCGAGCTTCAGAAAAACCGCGGTGCCATGGTGGCGTCTCCCAGCCCCGAGGAAGCGCGCCAGGTTTTTGAAAGTCGTATACTGGTGGAAACAGGACTGCTGAAGACGACAATCAAGACGGTTACACTGATTGATATTGAGCAGCTTCGAGGCCACCTATTAGCTGAAAAAGCCGCTTTGGAAAATGCTGATATCGCGCGCTGGATACGATTGACCGGAGAGTTTCACTTATTGTTGGCCAAGCTTGCTGGGAATAAGCTGTTGGATGCATTTCTAGAACAACTGGTGTTCCAGACATCTCTGATTGTCGCACTATACGGCCCGGGCAGTACTGGGCCAAATTGCAGCGGAGATGACCACAGACAACTGGTGGATGCACTGTCAGCAGGTGACCACAGCCATGCAAACGATTTGCTGGTTCAGCATTTACACGAAATTGAAGCGCAATTGGAATTCGCACCCCAACAACCGTTTGGTGACCTGCAAACGATTTTCGGTGAGGCACGAACGGCATGAAAAAAAGAGGCGAACAATGATTGTTGACTATCCTCGTGATCTTGTCGGCTACGGCGATCAGCCACCGCATGCGAACTGGCCCGGCGGCGCGCGCATCGCAGTACAATTGGTGCTGAACTAAGAGGAAGGCGGCGAAAACTGCGTGCTACACAGCGACGATGGCGCAGAAACATTTCTATCTGAAATTATCAATGCGCCGACAATAACCGGTGCTCGCCACATGAGCATGGAATCAATCTATGAATATGGCAGCCGCGCTGGGGTATGGCGGCTACTGCGTTTGTTCAACGAATTCGACATTCCGATCACCGTTTTCGCAGTAGCTACCGCGCTGCAACGCCACCCCAAAATCGCCAAAGCCTTTACCGAAGCTGGACATGAAATTTGCAGCCACGGCTATAAATGGATCAATTATCAGGACGTGCCGGAAGACATCGAGCGCGAACACATCAGAAAAGCCACAGAGATTTTAACCGAGTTAAGCGGCGAGCGACCACTGGGATGGTATACAGGTCGCACCGGCCCAAACACCAGCCGCTTGGTCGCCGAACAGGGCGGTTTCCTGTATGATGCTGATGACTATTCCGACGACTTACCGTTTTGGAAAACATACGACGGGCAGCCTCAACTAACCGTGCCTTACACGCTTGATGTCAACGACATGCGCTTCGCCAGCCCGCAGGGATTCAACTCAGGTGACCAGTTTTTCTGCTATCTGAAAGATACGTTTGATGCCCTTTATGCGGAAGGCGCAACAACGCCGAAAATGATGTCTGTGGGTTTGCATTGCAGACTTATAGGCAGACCCGGGCGTATTCAATCCTTGCGACGTTTTCTGGAATATGCCCGCGGCCACAAGGATGCTTGGTTCGCCCGCCGGGTTGACATTGCCCGCCACTGGCACGAACACCATCCCTACAAAGGACCCGCGGCATGACCCTGTTACCGGTGCGAGCCAGCATACATGATCGCGCTGCATTCGTTGCCGCATACGGCACTGTGTACGAGCACTCGCCCTGGGTTGCCGAAACCGCATGGGATCAACACTCTGACACCGAACTTGATACGCTAGACGGCCTGATAGCGGCAATGCGGGACATCGTTGATAGCGCTGACGAGGCACGGAAAATGGTTCTGATTTGCGCCCACCCAGATCTGGCAGGCAAAGCTGCTGTCCACGACGAGTTGACCGTTGAATCGCTGTCTGAACAACGGGGCGCAGGACTGGATCAATGCACGGCGGAGGAGTTTGAAGACTTTCAAACCTTGAATGCAGCCTATAAACTTAAATTTGGCTTCCCCTTTATCATTGCGGTTAAAGGCCATGACAGGCACAGCATTCTTGCCGCTTTTCGTGCCCGAACCAGCCACACACGCGAGCAGGAATTTCACACAGCACTTGAGCAAATTCATCGCATTGCCGGCTTCCGGCTTGCAGCACTTATATAATTTTATTGGAATTTTCCGTGACAACCCAAGACTTTACCAACCGTTACGTTAATTTGGCAGCCCCTCGTTTGGGTGCCCAAGTTGTCTATGCCACTGACGATTTTTTTGCCGCCAAGGAACGATTGATTGACCCGGATGAGCCGGTTTTCATTGACGGCAAATATGACGACAACGGCAAATGGATGGACGGCTGGGAATCGCGGCGCAAGCGTACCCCTGGCCACGACCATTGCATCGTAAAACTGGGCCACGCAGGCATCATTCACGGCATCAATATTGATACCCGCCATTTCACCGGTAATTACCCGCCCGCCGCATCGATAGAGGCTTGCGTGTCGGCGGATGACATGCCCGATGAAAGCATCAACTGGACCGAGATTGTTGCACGCACGGACCTCGCAGGCGACAGCCAGCATTTAGTTGCAGTCAATAACCCTACTCCATGGACTCACTTACGGTTTCATATTTTCCCGGACGGCGGCGTTGCGCGCCTGCGGGTATACGGCCAGGTGTATAAAGAGTGGTCAGAATCTGACGCAGACGAAACCATCGACCTGTTGGCACTGGAAAACGGCGGCAGGCCCATATTCGCCAATAACGAACATTTTGGTATCGTCGGCAACCTGATGGCGCCGGGCAAAGGCATCAATATGGGCGATGGCTTGGAAACCCGCCGCAGGCGCGACCCCGGTAACGACTGGGCTGTAGTGGCGCTTGGTCACGCGGGGACAATT
>JAALKD010000081.1 GCA_011088215.1 Sphingomonadales bacterium
TTGTGCTCGTTGTAACCCGTCAGGTCCACCGACCAAAGGGATGGCTTGCCCCCGTTTCCGGCATTGTCATAGGGCGGTGTGCGGAAAAACATCAGCACCCGCCCATTAGGCGACCAGGTTGGCCCTTCATCCTGGTAAGCATCCGTCAGCAGGCGTTCGCCTTTACCGTCAGGTCGCATCACACCAATACGAAATTTGCGGTCACCAATTTTGGTGAAGGCGATCAAGTCGCCGCGCGGCGACCACACTGGGGTGGCGTAACGACCGCGCCCGAAGGAAATTCGCTGAACATTATTGCCATCTGGGTCCATTACATATAACTGTTGCGACCCACCGCGATCTGAATTGAACACAATGTGTCGGCCATCAGGCGAGTATGACGGCGATGTATCAATACCCGGATCACTTGTCAGTCGCTTCACATCGCGGGTGCGCAGATCCATCAGGTAAACATCTGAATTGCCGTCTTCCGCCAACGACATGACAACCTTGTTGCCGTCGGGGGAAAAACGCGGGGAAAAAGTCATGCTGGGAAAATCTCCCAGCACTTCGAACCGGTTCGACAAGATATTAAACAGATAAACCCGCGGCTTGTCATTGAAGTAGCTAAGGAAGGTAATCTCCTGGCGGTTGGGACTGAAACGCGGTGTCAGTACCAAATAGCTGCCATCGGTAAGGAACTGTTGGTTGGCCCCGTCCTGGTCCATAATCGCCAGGCGCTTGATGCGATCAAGAGGGTCGCCCTGCTCTGCAATGTAAACAATCCGGGTATCAAAATAACCGGCCTCGCCGGTTAATCGCGTGTAGATACGGTCGGATATCACATGAGCAATGCGCCGCCAGTTAGACGCAGGGGTATTATATCCTACACCTTCCATCTGCAGCTCACCTACCACATCCCATAGGCGAAATTCAACCCGCAGGTTTCCGTTGGCCAATATCTGCAACCGGCCTGTCACCAGCGCCTGTGCAGCCAGCGGACGCCATGCATTAAAGCGCGGGCGCGTGGGAGCGGCGGTTATTTTCTCGATGAATGCATTTTGGTCGATGGCTCGAAACAGCCCGGTGGACACAAGATTATTAGTGATCACTTCGCCGATACTGGCACCAATATCAGACAGGCTTCCAGTCGGTGTTTCCACGTCCTCAACTGGCACGAAATCCGGGATGGCGATCGGCACTGGGTCGACGTTGCCGCGAGTTACATCCACTTTCAACTGCGCTGCGGCACCAGTTGTCATGGCACAAAAAATCACCAAAAAGCCAAGAGCTTTTTTTACCCAAATTCCCACGTTCATTCTGCCTGTTGTCCCCACTTTATCCGCCAAGGAAAGACGACGGATTAAAATTAAAATCGATATATTTTTGATCGGCACCCAGATTTTTTGCCACTTCCGAGAAGGGCTCACTCAGGAGCACCGCGCGCTTAGCACTTTCGGCAAAAACCCGAAAAAAAGCCCGATCCGGATCATTCAGATTACCGGCATCAAGAAATTCAGGCGTCCGCGACAAGTACCCATCCGGTCGCAACCATATGCGGATCGTGACCTGCATACCCTGAATGCCTTTAGCACCGCCTGGTATGGACCAATTTTCCGCAACCTTTTGACCCAAGGCATCAACAATGGAAGCCGTGGCAATTTGCCCGCGCAGTCCCGGCGAAAATAACGGCTTCTTGTCAGGCTCCGGCGCTTTCACCGCCTCTTTTTTAGGTTCTTCAACCTTTTGAATCTGCTCTTGCTCTTCCTTGATTGAACGATCAATCAACGCGGCAATGCGTTTGATTTTCAGCCGCGAAGGTGGTTTAGGTTTGGCACGCGGTGCCACACGGTTGGCAAGCTTTCGGTTTTCCGAAACCTGCGGCCGCGGCTTTGGTTTTGGCGTCGGCGCAACCTTCACCGGTTTGGCTTTCTCCAGCAGAGGTGCTGCATCATCCGCAACCGGTTCTACCGCTTCCGCTGCTGCATAATTAGGCTGTGGTTTCTCGGCCACCTGTGCCTGCTGCACCTCTGGTGCCTTTGGTGCAACCACGCGGGTTTCCTCGGCGATACGCACGAATTCAATGTTTATCGGCGGCGGCGGCGCTGGCATATCACGGGCAAGGCGCGGCAAGCCGACAAGTGCTGCCACCGCCACGCCCAAATGAAGCACACCAGAGAAAACCCAGCCTGTTTGTTCGAACCTTATTGCCAATGCTTTTTTGCTCTTGTCTCTCGTTGCGTGTGCGCTTTATCGCTGTTCAGCCACCAAGGCGACCCTTGTAAAGCCGGCTCGGTTGATAATCCCAATCACCTGCATAACCTGCCCGTAATCAAGCTTGGTGTCGCCACGCAAGTATATGCGTGTATCCCGGCTGCTGCCCACAATTGCCGTCAGGCGCGGCACCAATTCATTCAGACCAATGGCAGTGTCCGCGAGAAATATGGCACCTTCATGGTCAATGGAAATCTCCAGCGGCTTGCTGTCCTGCGGCAAGGGGCGCGCCGCAGCTTTGGGCAGATCAACTTGAATACCGGCTGTCAGCAACGGAGCTGCCACCATAAACACAATCAACAACACCAGCATTACATCAACAAAAGGCGTCACATTAATTTCTGCCATCGGCCGGTAACGCCCGCGCCTACCGGAACTTCCAGCGCCGCCTGACCTGCCTCCACCTGTTACCGAAGCACCCATCAGTTACCCCGCTCATCAAGTTGACGGGACAGAATGGCCGCAAACTCGTCGGCAAAACCTTCTACCCGGCTAGCGTAACGTCCCAAATCGGTGGAAAGCTTATTGTAGGCAATCACCGCAGGAATAGCCGCCACCAAGCCAAGCGCAGTGGCAAGCAACGCCTCGGCAATGCCTGGCGCAACCGTCGCCAACGAAGTATCCGATGCGGTCGCAATTGCCGTGAAGCTGTTCATAATGCCCCATACGGTACCGAAAAGGCCGACAAACGGTGCTGACGAACCGATGGTTGCCAGGTAGCCGACCTGTCCTTCCAGCCGGTCCATTTCGCGGCTAGTGGTTACATGCATAACTTTATTAATACGGTCCTGAACCGTTACTTTGTCAAAACCGCCCAAGGTAGCACCGAGACTTCTCTGCCATTCGCGCATGGCAGCAACAAAAACTGCCGCCAGTGGATGATCTGGCGCTTGTTTGATCCCGGAATATAGTTCGTCCAGTGAACTGCCGGACCAGAATATATCTTCAAACTCATCTGCTTTAGCGCGGGCATCCTTAACCCGTTGCCATGTATTGAAAATGGTCGACCATCCCCAAACACTTGCGGCAAGCAGCATCACCATCACCGCCTGAACAATGATGTCGGCCTGCATAAACATACCAAGCACGGAAAAGTCGAGCGCATTACCGCCCAGCTCAGCCGCCTCGACAGTTTGCGTCACCGGCGCGTTGATGGTCTGATCTTGCATTCAAATCTCCTCGAAACATCTAATGTGTTACTTTGTAGCGTTTTGTGCAGCGTTGTACCAGTCCGTCCAGCATTTTTTGGCATCTGCTGGCCAGCGCCGTGGACGACCATCAGTGCCGATCACTGCTACCAGCAATTTTGCATCCGTCACCAGCGCACCACCACATGTTATCCATTGTTTTACTTCAATGGCAGCTGCTCGCACTTTTGTGACCATACTATGACCAACCAGCACATCGCCTATTTTTGCTTGCCGGTGATAAGCGATATTTAGCTTGCTAACCACATAGGTAAGCGGGCCACCGTTATCATCTGAAATAGCAAACAAATGATCTACATCCGCCGCTGAACCACGAATGCTTTCGGTGCGAACCCGTTCAAAAAAACTAACATAGCGCGCGTGATACATCATGCCGCCTACGTCAGTGTCTTCATAATAAACCCGCATGGGGAAATGGAAAACGCCGTCTTGCCATTCGCCGTGACTAAGCGAGCCCATGGTCGGAGCATCAGTCATTTACCTTCCCCTAACATATCCATTTGGGCGGCGGCCTCTGCGCTTACCGGCGGAGTTATACCAATATGCTTCCAGCCGTCCGGCGACAGCGTGCGGCCACGCGGCGTGCGCTGAACAAGGCCAACCTGCATAAGAAATGGCTCGATAATATCTTCAATGGCATCACGCGGTTCAGACAACGCCGCCGCAAGCGTTTCAATGCCAACAGGGCCGCCGGAATATGTATCGCCAATGCACATGAGGTATCTACGATCCATGGTATCAAGCCCACGGTCATCCACTTGAAGGCGGGTCAGCGCCGCATCCGCAGCAACCGCATCCACTGTATCGTGTTCCGCAACCAGTGCAAAATCACGTACCCGCCGCAATAACCTTCCTGCAATACGCGGCGTGCCACGAGAGCGTGCCGCCACCTCGCGCGCACCATCATCGCTTATTTTCAAATCAAGCAACTTGGCACTCCGTCGAACAACTTCGGTTAGCTCTTCGGTCGTGTAAAATTCTAACCGGGTAGGAATACCGAAACGATCCCGTAGCGGTTTGGTTATCAAACCTGAGCGCGTAGTAGCGCCCACCAGGGTAAAGCGCGGCAGATCAATACGAACCGAACGCGCTGCCGGGCCTTCACCGATAATCAGATCCAGTTGAAAGTCTTCCATCGCAGGATAGAGAATTTCTTCCACCGCTGGATTAAGTCGGTGGATCTCATCAATGAACAGAACGTCGCGTTCCTGCAGATTGGTCAAAAGCGCGGCAAGGTCTCCGGCTTTGGTGATAACCGGGCCAGATGTGGCGCGAAAATTAACCCCCAGTTCGCGTGATACAATCTGTGCCAGCGTGGTTTTACCAAGACCCGGCGGTCCAAAAAACAGCACGTGATCCATGGCTTCGCTGCGGGTGCGCGCAGCTTCAATGAACACCTGCAGGTTTCCCCTCGCCTGCTGCTGGCCGATAAATTCTTTAAGCGATTGCGGACGCAATCCTGCATCAATCACATCGCCCAGCGCTTCTTTGCCCTCAACCAAACGGTCTTCGTCAGCTATATTTGCGGCGTCGCTCATAGTGCGCTCAACTCTTTCAATGCCGCTGGCACGATCACACCAACATCAGCGCCTTCGTCCAAGCTAGCTATCACTTTTGCAACCGCCGCGTGGGCATCCATGGGTTTATATCCCAGATTGGAGAGCGCAGATACTGCATCAGCTACGACTGAATTATCAGCATCCGCGGTCGGCGCACCTGCAACTGAGGCGGCCTTAACACCCGTCGGCTGAAATACAAGGCCAGTTACTTTGTCTTTCAACTCGGTGACAATCCTAGTCGCCACCTTGGGACCAACGCCCTTGGCCCGCGCCACCGCCGTTTTGTCTTGTGCCGCAATGGCATTTTGCAAATCAGCGGGTGAAAGCGTCGATAGTATCGCCAGCGCCACTTTCGCTCCCACCCCTTGCACACTGGTGAGCAAGCGAAACAAATCGCGCTCCTGCACATCGGCAAAACCAAACAACGATAACGAATCTTCGCGGACAATGGTTTCAATATGCAGCGCAACGGCCTCGCCGATACCTGGCAATGCCATCAGCGTGCGCGATGAACCGCTAACCAAATAACCGACGCCCTGAACATCAATGACTGCCCAGTCGTCGCCGACGCTGTCTACAAGGCCCTTGAGTTTCGCAATCAACGGGTCATTCTCCCAATATTGGCATTAGTCGCCACATGATGCGCATGACAGATCGCAACTGCAAGCGCATCTGCCGCATCCGGGCCATTTATCTCCACACCCGGCAACAGTAATTGCACCATGGCGTCCACCTGTTCTTTAGCGGCATGGCCCGCACCCACAACTGACTTTTTAACGTGGTTGGGCGTATATTCCGCCACATCCAGTCCCGCCTGCGACGGTACCAAGAGCGCGATGCCGCGCGCCTGCCCCAGCTTCAGCGTGGACGTGGGATTTTTGTTCACAAATGTTTCTTCAACCGCACAGGAAACTGGCTGCCAAACCTGCAGCACCTCGGTTAGCCCAGCGTGCAGTTCCACAAGCCGTGCGGCGAGGGTTTTCTTCGGGTCAGACTTGACCACGCCGTTGGCAACATGGCGCAGATTGTTACCCTGCGCCTCCACAACGCCCCAGCCAGTTTTTTGCAGTCCAGGATCAAGGCCCAGAAGGCGCATGAAAGTCCCCCACTAATGTCGCTCGGTGATTATTCTTCAGCCAATGCCGCCATAACATCAGCTGGAATATCATAGTTGCCAAATATGGTTTGAACGTCGTCGTTGTCTTCCAGCGTGTCGATCAGGCGCATCAGCTTTTCTGCGGCGTCCTTATCGAGTTCCATTGGTTCCTTTGGCTTGAAGATCAATTTCGCGCTCTCTGGCTCGCTGCCTAATGCTTCAGCAAGGGCAGAGACAACGGCATGAAGGTCTCCGGCTTCCGAGTAAACTGCGTGACCGTCATCGTCGCTTTCCACTTCGTCGGCGCCCGCTTCCAGTGCGGCTTCGAACATGCTGTCGGCGTCGGTTACATCTGCTGGGTAGGTAATTTCTCCCACGCGGTCGAACATAAAGCCAACACATCCGGTTTCGCCCAAGTTACCGCCCGCCTTCGCCAAAATGGTCCGCACGTCGGACGCGGTGCGGTTGCGGTTGTCGGTCAACGCTTCAACAATCACGCCGATGCCACCAGGGCCGTAGCCTTCATAGCGCATTTCATCATAGCTTTCAGCGTCGCCGCCTTCTGCCTTGGCAATGGCACGTTCGATATTGTCTTTGGGCATGCTCTGCGCACGCGCGGTAGCAACAGCCAAACGCAGCCGCGGGTTGCTATCCATATCGCCGCCGCCCATTTTGGCAGCAACGGTAATTTCCCGACTGAATTTAGAGAACATTTTCGAGCGCTTTTTATCCTGTGCGCCCTTGCGGTACATAATATTTTTAAATTTGGAATGGCCAGCCATGGTTACCTCTGGATCTGTCCCTACAATACTTGGGGTGGTTGAATATTTGCACTGACGGTTAAAAGCGGCAGCATTTGGCCCTTTCTTAGCAGATTTAACGCTGTTGAACAGTGGTAAATGCCCCTATAGTATCAACATAATTTCAATCGTAAGGGTTTACGGGCATGGGCATGCATCAGGGCAGTTGTTATTGCGGCAATATTACCGTGACAGTGAAAACACCAGAAGCAAACCAAGACCCGTTTACTGCAACGGTACCACGCGAATGCGACTGCGGCTATTGCACCATGCACGGGGCAGCGTGGGCCTCAACTCCGAACGCGACGCTAGAAATCGAAATCCAGAATGAAGCGGCGATAAACCTGTTCGAGCAAGGAAGCGACACAGCCCGTTTTTGGCTGTGCCAACGCTGCGGCGTGGTGCCAGCGGTAACCTGTGACATCGACGGCCACCGCAAGGGCGCGGTAAATGCCAACTGTATGCTGGAACGCGCTGAATTCCCCGCCGCACGCAAAAGCAGCCCAAAAGAGCTTTCAGCCGAGGACAAAAAAGACCGTTGGTCTGATCTTTGGATCGAGAAAGTGGTGATCAAAGACTGTTGGGACGTAGGGTTATAGGTGAAATTCATTGCGTAGTATTTTGACCATAGCCGTTTTTGGCATTTTGTGCCTTTCTGCATGCTCTGCGGAGCCTGATGCAATGACAGCACAACGCGAAAACGAAATTCGCACTGAAGTTAAAGCTGCATTTCGAGGGTTGGCAGAAGCATCCCAAACTCTCGACCGCGAGAAGTATTTTTCATATTTTGATGCTGAAAAATACACTGCGCTGAATGAAAATGGCGTCGTACTGCATTCGTTTGATGCATTTAAAGAAATGTACTTGCCGCAACTAAAGTACCTTGAGAATTACCAAAGCCTTGAGTTCAGCAACGTGAAAATCGATGTGATTGATGCGTCCACCGCCGTTTTGGTCAACGAATATACCGCAACAGTCACGCTTACATCAGGCGAAACCGTCAACGCTGCGGGTGCAGGAACTCAGGTTTGGTCAAAACGCACTGGCAGTTGGAAACTCGTTAATGTTTCAAGCAGTACCAAGCCTTAGTCAGTAGCATCTCTATTTCGACACAGGAAGCACTTCCCCAGCAACTTGCTGTGCGCCTACCATGCCGCCGATGGTCACCCACTGACCGTCGACTTTCACTAAACCGCGGTGGTCCATACTGGGCATTGGTTTGTCGGTGTAGGCAACCCAATTGTCGCGTGTGAAATCCCAGGCAAAAACATGGGCTGTCGGCTTTGACGGTTCGCCGTTATAACCAATGCCGTTGTAGTTATAGGCATTTGACGTGCCGCCCACGAACAGCACGCGGTTGCCCTGAGCATCGCCTGCGCCGCCCATGCGGTAATTGCCGCGCCCTGGTAACTGCGGTAGGCGCTTGTATGTTATTTCAGCAGGGTTAACGGGATTGATTGTGCCCGTCCAACCCTCATTCACCGTTTCAAACCGCCGGTCTCCAGCTTCCCGGGTGCCGAACACCGCCACCCCGTCTGCGATGACAAACTGGTTGCCGACAATGCCGCCCGCATGGCCGAACACAGGGCTTCCCGGGTATTTGGTTGCTTTGAACCAGCTGTTATCAACCGTGTCGTAAACCTGTACTTCCCGGACGTTACCCGTATTATGCCAGCCCGACACCAGATAGATGTAGCGCTCGGCGTAAACAAAACTAACAGCGTCGTCGGTGGGCACCGGCATTGCCGGTATCGGGTCATAATGATTGGTTCTAGCGTCGTAACGAAAGTTTTCCAACGTCGAAACCTCTGTGCCGTCCGCCGCCACACTATAGCCACCAAACAGATAAACCGCCTCTCCCAGCCCAATCGCGGTGGCCGCCAACCGCCCTTCCGGCACTGGCACATCCTCTAGCCGTTTCCACGCGCTATCACCTTCCGTATAACCAAACGCCTGCTTGCTGATGTCCTTGTATGTCTTGCCAGCCGTCAACCCCATGAAACTGAACAGCATGGTTTTGCCGTCAACCGTCACCTGCGCAACGGCATTGTTGGCATGTGCCACCGGTAAAGGCGGAATTGTCTCTGTTGCATAAGATATTGCCGCATCCGGCTTAGGACCTGGTTGTGTCGCGCAGGCCGCAAGCGCGATTGAAAGAGTAAGAAGAGCGGTTAACTTGGCTATTTTACTTGTCATTGGGTGCCTCCTTGCTCTGCCGATCGGGCATTCGAACATTATTTGAAACTGCCCTTTTCGCCGTCCGTTGCTTCGTCTAGATTGCAACAATAGCGAACCGTCGATGAGGAGACAACGCGTGTTGCACAAACTTTTATCTATTGCCCTTTTGTTAGGGTTGCCAATCAACGTCAGCGCGCAAGAAGCGCCTGTGCAGGCGGAAGGGCTAATAAATTCACCGATCACAACCGCGCCGGAGCATGACTTGCTAATGACCCGGGTTCATATCGCGCCCAACACCATATTGCCCATGCACTCTCATCCGACGGAAGAATTTCTCTATATACTCGGCGGCGAAGCCATCCTGAGAATTGTGGGGCGCGACGACCAGCTACTAACGGCCGGCGAGGCTGTGGTCATCCCTGCCGGTGATATTCACACTGCGGTAACCCACGCCAGCGAGGCGATCGCGCTTACCACCCGCGTTCAACCCAAAGGGCAGCCCGTTCGTATTGCTGCACCTAAAAAGGACTAATCCCCATGTTCACACTTGAAGGCAAAACCTACATCGTCACCGGCGCATCGCGCGGCATCGGCAACGCAACCGCCAACATTTTGCTGGGTCTGGGCGCCAATGTGGTTGGTGGCTATTCAACAAGCCCTGGCCAAATGGAAGATCTGTTGGCTGAATATGGCGACGATCGTTTATTGCCGCTGCAGATAGACCTGTCCGAGCCTGGGGCCGGGTTCAAAATGTGGCAACAGGCGTTGGCGTTCAAGGGGGAAATTGCCGGTATTGTTAATAATGCCGGGGTCGCACCGTCCACGCCCCATGATACTGATGTAGACCAATGGCAGGCAGATTGGGCGCTGGTTATGCAGGTGAATGTTCAGGCGGTTGCTGACTTATGCAAAGTCGCTATTGAGTATTTCGAGAGTGAGCGAGCCACGGACAACGATTTCACCGGTCGTATCGTTACGGTTGCAAGCCGCGCAGCTTTCAGAGGCGACCAACCAGATTCGCTGCATTATGCCGCCAGCAAAGGCGCGCTGGTTGCCCTAATGCGATCTATCGCTCGTGGGTTTGCCAGCAAAGGCATTTATGCTTTTACCATAGCACCCGGCTGGGTTGATACCGGCATGGCTGAAGTCACCAAATTGCCTGGCAACGAGCATATGCTGAAAGAAATTCCCATGGGTGCAGTGGCACCGCCGGAAGACATCGGCAATATGATTGCTTTCCTGATGTCTGGGCTGGTGGACCATGCCACAGGCACAACTGTAGACATCAACGGTGCGAGCTACGTTCGTTAGTTAATCGTGTATTTCTGGTTTGGGCTTTTGTATGAGTGTGAGCAGCGCACCGCTGACGATCATTAGCAAAAACCACGATCCGAACTTATCAAGCGGCACCATATGCCATTCTCCGGATTGATTTGGATAGACCCAAATTTGGCTGAATGTTGCAATGTTTTCTGCGATCCAAATGAAAAAACTTCCAAGAACCATCGACAAGAGAACTGGCATTCTAAACCTGTCTGCTGCGATTGAAAAATAAATGATCGTCCGCCTGAACACCCAAATTATCAAACCGAAAAGAAGGTACCGAAAGTCCCAAAAATAATGGTGGGTGAAAAAATTGACGTAAATACAAACGCCTATCACTAACGGCTGCCAAACTGCGGGATAGTTATCAAATTTAAAATCAAATACACGCCACACTCTGGCCAGAAAACTTCCAACAGCTGAATACATGAACCCGGAAAAAAGCGGCACGCCTAACAGTCGGATGTAATTTTCTTCCGGATATGTCCAGGAACCAACCGACGTCTTAAACAATTCCATAATCGTACCAACAATATGAAATATCAGTATAATTTTGGCTTCTTTCCAAGTCTCAAGTTTGAACAAAAGGAAACTGGCCTGCACAGCTATCGCCCAAACAAAGAGAAAGTCATAGCGTGGCACCACAGCATTTTCAGGCCAGAGAAAATGGCTGAGGATAATGGCAATCAACAACAACCCACCAAACAAGCATGCCCACGCCTGGCGCAGACCAAACCACCATAGCGCGGCAAACCAATAGTTAAGACGTTTCATCACTGAAGTTGTTCACGCTTTTCTTCAAGTTCCAACCAGCGTAATTCTTTCGTATCAAGCAGATCTCTTTTTTTCGTCAACTCGTCAGAGATACGGCCGAATGCACCTGGGTCTTTGCTATACAAATCAGGATCAGAAAGCTGCGCCTCCAATTCCGAAATCTGCAGCGACAGGGCCTCCACCTCAGCGGGTAACGTATCCAGCGCGTGCTGATCTTTGAAAGATAGCTTCTTGTTCGCTTTGCGCGGTGCTGGCAAAGGCACCACCTTGTTTTTTTGTTTTCTGCCCATGTCAAAGGCGTTGTCTCCCTTGGCACTGGCGGCCCGTTGATTGCGGTAGTCACTATATCCGCCCGGATATTCCATTATGGTGCCATCGCCTTCCAGCACAATGGTGCTGGTAACAACACGGTCCAGAAAGTCCCGGTCGTGCGATACGAGTAGGATCGTACCCTTATAATCAGCCAATGTTTCCTGCAGCAGGTCCAACGTTTCCATATCCAAGTCGTTGGTGGGCTCATCCAGCACCATCAAATTAGATTTCTTGGCAAAATTGGCCGCTATCAACAACCGGTTGCGCTCGCCGCCTGAAAGACTGGAAACCGGTGTGCGCGCCTGACTGGGGTCAAACAAAAACTCTTTCAAATATGTCATAACGTGGCGGCTTTCATCGCCGACAAAAATCCAGTCCCCTTCTCCGCCTGTCAGCACGTCCATCACTGACATATCGTCTTTCAGATTGGCCCGCTTCTGATCAATGATGATAGGCTGCAAGTTAGTACCCAACTGAATGCTGCCATCGTCAGGTGCTATTTCGCCCATCAACATTTTTATCAACGTCGATTTGCCTGCACCGTTGGGGCCAATGATGCCGATACGATCACCGCGGGCAATCCGGGTCGAAAAATCGGTGAACAAGCTGCGGCCATCGAATGTTTTCGAAATACCCTTGGCCTCAATAACCCGCGCACCAGACTTACCACCGCCGCCCAACGAAATGGTGACATCACCCTTGGCTTTGACGATATTTCGTCGCTCATCGCGCAAAGCATGCAACCGCCGCAACCGGCCCTGATTACGGGTTCGCCGTGCGCTGATGCCTTCAACCGACCAACGGGTTTCTTCCTTGATCACTTTGTCGAGCTTTTTCAGCGCGTCAGCTTCTTCAGCGAAAGTTTTTTCCTGCCATTCGTCAAACTTGTCAAAGCGGCCATCAAAACGGCGGATTTTACCGCGATCCAACCACAAACACGCGTTTGCCAGATTGCCAAGAAAGGTTCTGTCGTGGCTGATAAGTACCATCGCGCCGCGCCAATTCTTGAGGTATCCCTCAAGCCAATCAATGATGTTGATATCAAGATGGTTGGTTGGCTCATCTAAAAGTAAAAGGTCGGGCTCGGCGATAAGCGTGCGGGCAAGTGCGGCGCGGCGCAGTTCACCGCCCGATGCTGTCAGCGGGTCGGCCTCTGCCTCAACGCCCAGGTCCGCAATCAACACATCAGCTTTATAGTCTTCATCGCCACTTTGGTTGGTCAAGCCAGCAAGAATATAGTCTCTGAGCGTGGCAAACCCGCTGGCATCCGGTTCTTGCGGCAAATAGGCTGCGGTTGCGCCGGGCTGCAACCAGCGCTTACCGCCATCGCAATCGATCAGGCCAGCAATAAGCTTCAGCAGTGTTGATTTGCCCGCGCCGTTGCGTCCAATGAGGCATAATCGGTCATTATGGCCGATATGCATTTCAAGCTTGTCGAGCACCGGGTCCGAGCCCCAATGCAAATCAACGTCTCTCAGACTAAGTAGCGGCGGCGCCATCGGCTAGCTATCCAATCAAAATTTGATATATTCTCTTGTTTCTGGCCCGCCTTATACCCACGTACCCTAACTGTGGACAAGGCCTATCGTTGCAAGACCTATTCAGGGGAGAATATTTTGTGACCGAGACAACTGCTTTCAGTAACAAGGAATGCTCGAGCAACGATTTGGAAACGCCTGAGGCAATGAATTTTGAGCCCCCCTCGCCTGCTTACAAGACCATGCTCCTGGTATCCACCTTGATTGTGGTTTTAGCCGTTATTGCACTGAATTTGACGGTTAATCTTGTGGCCACGGGCTCGCTGCAGTCTTTACTGACTAGTGTTGGCGCAATTGTTGTAAGCGGTTTTGTTTTGCTGGGCGCAATACTGAGCCTGATTTTACCAAAATTTATGTGGCGCTCAAAGGGCTACCAACTGCGCGAGCATGATGTGCATTTTCGCCGCGGCATGATTTGGCGCCATGTGACGTCCCTGCCCTATGTGCGCGTGCAACATGTGGAGCTGGAAAGCGGGCCGGTAGAACGCTATTTCAAGCTAGCTACATTAAAATTCTATACAGCAGGTGGCGGCTCTGCAGATATGAGCATCCCTGGCCTGCCCTACGGCGTTGCTTCAAAAATTCGTACGTTCGTTATTGCCCGCGCTGGCGTTGCCGACAGTGATTCAACGGAGATGGATCATGGCCACATACCAAACGCTCATCTGCTCAAGGGTGACGCTGCCTCGGGCAAACCAACCGAATGATTGGCGGCCCCACACATGGCATAGACACTGCTGAAGTTCGGGCGATTGAGGACCTGGCTTCCGAAACCTGGCGGCGCGTACCGCCTGCCGCTATTATCTACTAGATTGTAAAATTTATTGGTAGCATTCTCAGAAATGGTTTCCAGACCATCGCGCCGGTGGCGGCCATTGTCGCCACTGGAGGCGAGCACCGATGGCTAATTTTAACCGCAGTAGCAATTGTTGGCGGCATCGTGCTGATTGTAGGCGCATTGCTTAGCTATTTGAATTTCAAATTTCGCATGGAAGGCAGCAAGTTTCTTATTCGCAGCGGAGTTTTAAAACGAAAAAGACTAACCCTGTCCTTTGACCGCATTCAAAATGTAGCGCTGCTGGAACCGATTTATTTCCGGCCATTGGGTTTGGTTATTCTAACGCTTGAAAGCGCCGGTTCAAAGTCTGAGGAAGTTCATCTCGCCGGTATTCCCAGGCCAATTGCAAGTATGATACGCAGGCATGTTCTTGATTGGAAAAGCCGACACAAAAACAAAGCTGAAGACGTTAGCCAGGGTGCTACGCCTGAAGACATAACAAGTGAAACATCGTTACACGCCGAAAGTCTACTGCAGCAACCAGTCTCCGAATTGGTGAAATACGGGCTTAGTAACAATAATATGTTTGTTTTTGCAGGTGTCTTGGCCGTTCTATTGTCTCAAGTAGACAAATTCTGGCAAAACCGCCTTTTGGAAGATTTGTTCGACGCGGTTGGCCAGACAATTGGCACCAGTATCATTGCTATAACAGCGATGATTATTTTTGCCGTGGTAGCGGTACTGTCGCTGCTTGTGATGGCAAGCATTCTCGGAGCGGTTATTGCCAACTACAATTACCATTTGAGCTACAGCGACCAAAAGTATCATCGATCACGAGGGCTTTTGAATCGCGAAGAAACCAGCGTTCCTGAGGTCAAGGTCCAGAGCCTTCGCATTTGGCAACCCTTTATCGCGCGGTTTATGGACCGGTTCCATATGACATTTCAGCAAGTGGGGTTCGCCAGTAAGGACGGACAAAAAAAGCAGCAAAATTTCGTTATTCCCAGCATACGGAAAAACTTTTACCGCGAGATAGCAGCACGACTTTTCCCGGGTTCGACCGTTCTGGATAAGCCGCTTAAGCCAATCAGCAGTCGTTTCATTACGAGGCATGCAATTTATTCCGTGGGACTAATTTCAGCGGTTGTCGCTGTGGTTTTTGCCTTCACATTGGGTTGGGTTGCTGTAGTCCCACTTTTTGCACCGGTTTTGCTTGTACCGATAATCATTCTGCGCCGCCATCGCTACGGCTATGCAACAGACGGCAAGCAAGGGGTTGTTCGCTCCGGACTATTGGGGCAACGGCTAACAGTATTTCCCTTTTACAAAATTCAGGCCATGGAAATTATTCAGTCCCCCGGACAACGCAAACACGGACTTGCCAATTTGAAAATTAAGTTGGCAGGCCGGTCGCTTACCGTCCCTTATATCCCGGTTGATGATGCAGTGACCTGGCGCAACGCTGCCCTTCGGGACGTGGAAACAAGCACAGCACACTGGATGTAAAACCGGTCAGCGGTTTTCGTCCAGGTAGACTCTGACTTTTTGAAGCAGCGGCACAGTTGTCTCGAAAACTTCAATACCTAACGCCTGGCCAATTTGTTCGAACATGGGCGCAAGAGCAACCAGCGCCCGCCCGCGTGCAGCAACTCCGGCATCGGTAATTTTTACAATTTTGCTGCGGCCGTCTTTTGGATGCGGCACCACATCAACGAAGCCTTTCGCTGCCAGTTTTTGTGCCGTGTTGGTCATGCTGGGACGCGCTACTTGAAACGCGCTAGCCAGCTCCGCCGGACTTTCCAGCTTACCCAATCGAACCATATGGTTGAGCACACCGAACTGCGCTTTACTGAGACCGTCTGGCAAGGCTCGTTCCAACCGGGTCGTCACCAGCTGTTCCATAATACCCAATTCATTAAAAAAATGGTAAATGGGATTATCCGGCGTTTTCGCTTTATTCACGTCGGACTTTACCACGAAATTCTTCCATTCATACCTGTCTCACCAAACTTTTTTCCATTTCCCAGCGCGGGCTTGGACCAGTTTCAGGACCATAGCCAATACGCGCAAACATTTGAACCCGTGCCGGCGCTGCCAAATGCAACTCACTATGCAGTTCATCATACAATGATGCCATCTCGGAATATTCCTGCAACGCCTGACTGAGCGGATGGATCGCGATCCCGTTCTGTGTTGCTGTCAGGTTGAGCCGCATCCAGCTTCGACCAGCATCCAGCTGCGAACGGCGGCTGTTATCTTCAGTAACAATCCAGGCATAACCCATGGCTGAGTGCATTAGACCATGGTACATATCCAGGCCTTGTTTGAAGGCCGCCGAGGCTTGGTCAGCCATTTGCTTGCGGTC
>JAALKD010000082.1 GCA_011088215.1 Sphingomonadales bacterium
CTTATTCATCGGAGATAGAAAAAAAGACATGATCATTTCGGGTGGGGCAAACATATTCCCTGCCGAAATCGAAGCGGAATTGATCAAAATGCCACAAATAAGTGACTGCGCAGTGTTCGGCGCGCCTGATGCAGAGTTTGGTGAACAGATCGTCACAGCCGTTCAATGTGCCCAGGGCGCAACCGTTACGCTCGATCAGGTGCGCGATTATCTCGCACCCCTGCTCGCGAAATTTAAGATACCTAGAAAACTGGACATTCATGACAGTCTACCTCGCGAGGACAGCGGAAAAATTTTCAAAAAGCGCCTGAGGGATCCTTACTGGGAAAATCAGGATAAGAAAATTTGAGCTAATGCTACCCACGGGTAGGTAGCCATCAAACCTCGAACGCAACAAGCTAATATTGCCTAGCTGGCCCATTGGCCTATGTCCTATATAGCATTGAAATTTATTGAGAGCGCCACGCTCGATAGATGCGAATACCAGTCTTAAAATTGGGGGAACTATGTCAACTATTCATGCCCGAACGTGCCATATCTGCGAAGCCAATTGTGGTATTCTTGTCGAAATGAATGGCCGCGATGTTGTTTCCATAAAAGGCAATCCGGACCATATTTTAAGCGGGGGATATATTTGCCCCAAGGCCACATCTATTGCTGACATGCAAAGCGATCCGGATCGTCTGCACCAACCGCTTAAAAAAGTTAATGGTAATTGGGAGAAAATTGATTGGGAAACAGCTTTTTCCGAGATTGGAGAACGGTTCGCGGCCGTAACTGCAGGGCCAAAAATTCCAGCGCTATTTTTAGGCAACCCGAACACCCACAATTATGCCAATGTTACCCAATTTCGGGCTCTTGCCAACAGTATGGGCACCCGCGGCCAATACAGTGCCGCTACTTTAGATCAACTTCCTCATATGATCATGCAGCGTTGGGTGTACGGGCACAACGCCCTTTATCCAGTTCCCGACATTGATCGCACCAATTATATGCTGATTGTCGGCGGCAATCCGCTTGCCTCAAACGGCAGTATGTGGACCGTGCCAGATGTGCGGGGCAGAATCAAAAAACTGCAAAAGCGCGGTGGCAAATTGGTGGTTATCGACCCTCGAAAAACCGAGATCGCTATAGTTGCCGATGCGCACCATTTCGTTCGGCCATCCACCGACACTGCGCTATTTTTAGGCCTACTGCTCGCGCTTGATCAAGCTGGGTTAGTGCATCCCGGCCGTCTTGAACCTATGCTGGATGATGGCTGGAACGATACATGGGCAACAATTCGCAAATTTGACCTAACGGCGCTGTCGGGTTATTGCGGCATAAGCACTGAAACGTTGCGCGAGATTGCTGGCGAACTCGGCTCGGGGCAACCCGCCATTGTTTACGGCCGTATGGGCGTATCTGTACAAACGTTTGGCACGCTCAACCACTGGCTTATTCAGCTATTAAACATTGCTACCGGCAATCTGGACCGCGAGGGCGGCCTGATGTTTAATCTGCCCGCGATTGACCCTGTGGTGCGTCATGGCAGCGGCGCGTATGGTCGTTTTACAAACCGGGTAAGCGGCAGGCCTGAAGTACTGGGCGAGCTACCAGCGGCAGAATTGACTCAAGAGATAACAACGCCCGGTGACGGGCAAATAGGCGCCCTTTTTGTCATCGCCGGAAATCCGGTGGTCTCTGCACCCGGGGGGCGGCAGCTTGACGCGGCACTGGAAACACTGGACCTGATGGTCTGCATTGACACTTACATCACTGAAACTTCGCGCCATGCAGACTATATTTTGCCGCCCTGTGGCCCACTGGAGAAAGATCATTACCCATTGCTACTGGCACCGCTGGCAGTACGCAACTTCGCTTGCTACTCACCCGCGACCCTGTCTAAAGAACCTGGCAGCAAGGAAGACTGGGAAATCATGGCAGGGTTGGCAAAAGCAATAGCCAGCCAGACGGGAAAACCATTTTCCGAGCCGGTTGAGCCGCGCGCCGCGTTGGGGATGATGCTTGAAAATTCGGTCTACGACCTGAGCCTAGAAGAATTAGAGAAGCATCCAAATGCAATCGACTTGGGCCCACTTCAGCCACAATTGCCGGAGCGGCTGCAAACACCGGACAAAAAAATTGTATGCGCACCAGAGGCATGCTTCAACGATCTAGAGCGGTTTCGCGCCAAATTATCCAAACCGCAAGGGGACAGCCTTACTCTTATTGGCCGCCGCCATATACGCAGCAATAATAGTTGGCTACACAACAGTCACCGGCTGCTAAAAGGGCCTGACCGTTGCACGTTAATGATCCACCCAAATGACGCAGACGTACGGCGCCTGTCTGACGGCGATATAGCACATGTATCCAACCATATCGGGGACCTTGAACTGACAATTGAAATTACCGAAGACATAATGCCCGGCGTGGTCTCGATTCCGCACGGTTATGGCCACAGCCGCAAGGGTGTAAAACTATCAGTAGCCCGGGAGAAGCCAGGTGTTTCGATCAATGACCTGACCGATCCAACTCAAATAGACCCGCTTTCAGGCAACGCAGTCCTGAACGGTACACCCGTGACCGTGGCGCGTGTTTGATAACCTAGCTAATCGCCCACTGATAACTACCGCCAAAATCATAGCGTAAATCCAAATTGCTTGAGCAATTGTTGTGGTGTACCCCACTTTGTCCGCTGTTCAGTGGGTAACGGCCCGTTGACTGGTTGGTTGTTAGCAGGCGCAAGTGACACAATCTTGCAAAATTTCACATTATATTTTAAACTTAAATCAATTTACGATTTCTGACAAAATGTGCTTATTTTGTAAAAATGAAGACGATTGTTTGATAGGATAATTACCAAGCCACAGAACTCAAATGGAGGGGAACATGAGTAATTCAGATACATTAGCGAACCTAATGATGTCGATCGCGAGTGGGGGCGTTCGCGTGGTCGATCTTACCCAGCCACTGGAGCCGAAAACACCAGTGCTTCAGCTGCCCGCGGAATTTGCACAAGCAACACCGTTCGAGATTGGGGTTTTGTCTGAATATGATGACCGCGGCCCCGCATGGTATTGGAACTGGTTCAAATGCAGCGAACATACCGGCACGCATTTTGATGCCCCGATCCACTGGATTACCGGCAAAGACCATGACAACAATGCTACCGACACCATACCGGTCGAAAATTTCATCGGGCCTGCGTGTGTGTTAGATGCTGCGGCAGAAGCAACGGCGGACCCGGATTTCTTGGTAACTATTGATTACATCAAGGCTTGGGAAGAAAAACATGGCCGCATTCCGGCGAGGTCGTGGGTATTATTCCGCACCGATTGGTCCAAGCGTACTGATCCAGATGCCTACTTGAACATTCACGATGATGGTGCTCACTCGCCGGGCTGGGCACCTGACGCGGTTCCTTTTCTTGCTGAAGAGCGAGATATTTTGGGCGTTGGCGTTGAAACGGTCGGGACAGATGCCGGGCAAGCTGGCACTTTCGACCCCGCCTACCCCTGTCATACGCTAATGCACGGCGCCAATAAATACGGCCTGGCAAGTTTAACAAATTTGGACCAATTGCCACCGACCGGTGCAATTGTAATCGCGCCACCGCTTAAAATTGTAAAAGGTTCCGGCAGCCCGCTGAGGGTTCTGGCATTGACTCCCGGCCAGTAGACAGCGGACGATAGAAGACTATGGCTTACCCTATACCCTGTTTAATTAGGGTATAGGAGTTGAACACGATCAGTCCGGTATAACTGCCGTTGTTTCAATTTCCAGCAATGCGTCACTTTCCATCAGCGCAGACACTTCAACTACGGCCATTGCCGGGAAAACCCGCCCCAGAACTTCTTTATATATTTGGCCCACAGCCTCTAGGTTGGCCAGATAGACTTTGCGGTCGGTTAAATACCAGGTCATTCGCGTAATATGTACCGGTTCAGCGTCAGCCTCCGCTAAAATTGCCACTGTGTTTTCGAGGGTTTTCCTGAATTGAGCCAGAAAACCGTCTTCAAACCTACCCTCAGTATCCCAGCCCACGATCCCCGCGACAAAAACCATAGATCCTTTGGCTAGAATGCCGTTGGCATAACCCTTCGGGCGCGGCCAGCCTGGCGGCAAAAGTGTTGTGTGTGTCACTTTTAGTTGCCCTCAAATTCTGGTTTCTTTTTGGCGACGAAGGCGTGATATGCGCGCGCAAAATCTTCCGTTTGCATGCAAATAGCCTGGGCTTGCGCCTCTGCTTCAATCGCTGTGTCCAAGCTCATGTCCCATTCCATATTCAACTGATTCTTGGTGATACCATTGGCAAAAGTTGGACCGCCGGCGATACGTTTTGCCCAATCATAGGCAGCAGGCAGCAACTCCTCCTGCGAACAAACTTTGTTATAGAAGCCCCAACGCTCTCCCTCGGCAGCTGACATGGAGCGCCCAAGAAACAGCAACTCCGATGCTCGACCTTGTCCTATAATCCGGGGAAGAATGGCACATGCGCCCATATCGCAGCCTGCCAAGCCAACCCGGTTAAACAGAAACGCCGTTTTGGCGTCCGGCGTTGCCATACGGAGGTCGGACGACATGGCGATAATCGCTCCCGCGCCAACACAAATGCCATCAACAGCCGAAATGGTGGGTTGCGGACAGGCACGCATTGCCTTGACCAGGTCGCCGGTCATGCGGGTGAATTCAAGAAGCCCACGCATATCTTTTTCAACCAATGGGCCGATAATCTCATGCACATCACCGCCGGAGCAAAAATTGCCGCCGGCTCCTGTCATCACAACTGCGGCCACTTCCGGCACATAAACCAATTCGCGAAACAAATCCCGCAACTCAGCATAACTTTCAAATGTCAGGGGGTTCTTTCGTTCCGGCCGATTGAGCGTAATGGTCGCCACCCCATTCTCAAATTGCCACAAAAAATGGGTGGAGGAATATTGCTTAGGGTTCACGATTGTTCTTTCAATTTCTGGGTGCCCGTCAAAATAGATGATTTCAATTGAGATAGCAGAACCTGTGCCTGCTCGCGTTCATCACCGTCAAATTCATGAAACAAAGTTTCAATCCATTCTTCATGTGCAACTGCCATTTCAGCAAAAATGCCTTCGCCTTTACGCGACAGACGCACCTTTTGCGCTCGTCGATCACGTGGGTTAATAGTGCGAATAACCATTCCATCCTCAACCAACCGGTTTATCAAACCCGTTATGTTGCCATTGGAAACCAACAAGTGCCCCGACAACTCACCCAGCGTCATACCCTCTGGGAAACGGTCAAGTGCCGCCAATACATCAAAGCGCGGCAGCGTTGTATCGAATGTTTTGGCCAACTTTTGTCGAACAGTTTTTTCAACGATTACCGAACAGCTCAAAAGCTTCAGCCAGAAGCGCAGTGCCTGTTTTTCATCTGGCAGCGCACCGGCACCGTAGTGATCAACTTCTGTCTTCACATAACTTCTCCGCCAGCTACAGCAATTGCTTGCCCGTGCACTGATCCGGCATTTGCCTCGCACAGCCAAACACAGGTTTCGGCGACCTCTTCAGGTTGGATAAGCCTACCTTGGGGATTGTGCTTGGTCAATTCAGCCAATGCCTCAGCTTCGCTGCGCCCAGTTTTTTGCACAATATTGGCAACTGCGTCGCCAACAATATCAGTATCAGTGAAGCCTGGGCACACCGCGTTCACAGTGATATCGGTGTGGGCTAGCTCAAGCGCAGCCGATCTAACCAGTCCCAGAACACCGTGTTTCGCAGCTGCATAGGCCGCGGTGTAGGCATAGCCTCGAAGTGCTGATGTACTGGCAACCATAATAATGCGGCCGGCCATCTTTCGGTCCATGCGGTTCAAAGCGGCTCGTGTACAAAAAAAGGTACCCGTTAGATTGACCGCAACCATTGCATCCCAAACCTTAGTCGTGGTTTTGTGCACGGGCGCTGTCGCAGCCGCACCCGCATTATTGACAAGAATGGTGGGCGGCCCAAATGTATCACACGCTTGGTCGAAAGCGGCCTCTACAGCGCTGTCATCGGCAACATCACAAACAACAGCCTGAGCCTGCGGCAAAGTCGCAGCGACGGCCTTCAACCTTGCAGCATTGCGCGCCATCAGCGTAACTCGAGCACCACGGTCCGACATTGCGCGTGCAATTGCCGCGCCTATACCGGTTGCACCACCGGTTACAATCACATGGCTATCGCTTAAAATTGTCATATATCATTCCCCGCGATGTCCTGTGCACCGGCATGGCAATCAAGGTAATGCATGGCTCAATTCTTCTTCAAATTAGAATAAATAATAATCTATTAAGCAAGCAACGATCGGTTCTTGTCCAAAGCTGCCAATACAGCATCTACATCATGCTGGTTATTATATAGATGAGCCGAAATTCGCAGGTTACCGTCCCGACAGGATGTTACGATGCCATCGCTCTCTAGCGCTGCAACAAGGGCGTTTTCATCCGTTGATTTTATCGCAATCATCGCGCCGTGCCACTTCGGGTCGTCGGGGCTGGCAAACCGGCCTTGCAAATCACGCACGCCCGCCTTCAGACGTTCATTCAGGCCGACAACATGCCGTCGTATTTCAGCCGGGCCTGCTTCATCAATCATATCCATGCCCGCAATGCCTGCCATAATATTCACGTTTGGCGGCGTTCCGGCCTCAAAGCGTCGAGCCGTGCTGGAAAAATCGTTTTTCCGGTGATCCATGGCAAATATGTCGGACTGGGCAAACCAGCCGGTGATCAACGGGGTTATTTGTTCAATCAATGGCTTGCGCACATACATGAAACACAGTCCTGCCGTGGCCAGCATGTATTTAGTCGCACCGCCAACATAAACATCAAGGTCAGCTGCTTTAACATCAAGCGCTTCAGTACCCAGGCACTGGAACCCATCGACAACTGTAATCGCACCAGCGTCCCGCGCGGCAGCTGTTACACTAGCGACATCTTGCCGAAACCCGTTGCGGTAACAAACATGAGTTGCTGCAACCACCGCCGTTTTGTCGGTTAGCGCAGCAGTAATATCTTCTGGCAGGATGTAACCACTGGGCCCAACACCAACTATTCTAACCCGCGCACCCCTCGCTTCCTGCGCAAACCAATTTTCGCCGGACGTTGGAAATTCATAATCAGTGATTAAAACTTCATCACGCCCCTGATCAAAGCGCACACCGCTTGCAATTGCACCGATAGCTTGTGAAGCCGATGTAGTAATGGCAACTTCATCGGGGCTGGCGTTTATTTGCGCGGCAAATTGAGCTCGCGCCTGTTCCAGCTTTTCAACGAACATCTGCCACGGTGAACCTTCTTCTTCCCGTACATCAAGATAAGCGGCAAAAGCCGCCCGCACATGGTTTGAAAGCGCTCCATACGAGCAACTATTGATGTAAACTTTGTCGTGGAATATGGGAAACTCTGCCCGCAGGGCTGCAAAATCTCTTTTCTGGGCATTTGCCATTACTCAATCCTCAACTCTACTCAGCTTGGTATCAAGCTACCATACATAATCCAAATAAGGGCAACCGGCACAAAGAACCTGAGTATCCAGCGCCAAACGGTCATCAAAGCAGGAGCAAGACCAAGTTCTTCCCGCGCAGCAGCGCTAGAAAAGGCCCAACCCGCAAACAATGCTGTTGCCAGAACATTCAGCGGCAACAATAGATTAGCTATAAAGAAATCAAACAGGTCGAATATGCCTTTGTCGGCGAAATACTCGATAGAAGCAAGTGGCCGAACGTCGGCAAAAACATTGAAGGACAGGACCGGCAATAACCCTAGCAACCAGATCAACATCCCGATGATGATGGTAAGTTTTGCTCGGCTGAATGAAAAGGCGTCCTCAGCCCAAGCTACCACAGGCTCCATCGTGCCCAGACAGGTTGTGAAAGCCGCCAGAAACAACAATGTAAAAAATACAGCGGAGACTATCTCTCCAGCTGGCATTTGTGAGAAAGCCACCGGCAAGGTCACAAAAATGAGGCCAGGTCCCTCGCTCGCGTTCAAATCGAAACCAAACACAAGAGGGAAAATCGCCAGGCCCGCCACCAGCGCAACGAGTGTATCGGCTGTACAGATGGTAAATGCCGAACGCGGAATTGAAACATTCTTCGGCAGATAAGCGCCAAACGCAATCATCGCGCCCAAGCCAACGGCGATTGAAAATAGCGCCTGCCCCACTGCCAAATAAACCAAGTTAGGGGTCAGTTTGGAAAAATCTGGTGAAAACAAAAAACTGAAGGCGCGGCCGAAATCGCCATAAACGGCGGCGAACCCAACCATCACCACAAGAAATATAAATAATGTAGGCAGCAGGAACCGGGCCGCTCGCTCAAGCCCGAATCTAAGCCCGCGACTAAGAATCCAAACCGTGCCTGCCATAATAATTGTGTGAGCAACTACCAAGCGCATAGTTGATGAAAGCATGCCATCAAAAGCAGCCTCTGACCCCGCACTATCCAAACCAGATATCCGCCCGCTGACCGCTGACAACAGATAATCAAGCGTCCATCCTGTAACGACAGCGTAATAGCTCATACCGACGAAGGGGATAATCACACTCATCCAGCCGATAGCTTTCCAGCCTTTGGCAACACCTGACTGATCAACGATTTTGTCCATCGTTTTCAACGCGGAATGACCGCCGTTACGGCCAATTGCCAGCTCAGCCATCATCACAGGAAACCCAAGGAGGAAAATACAGGCGATGTATATCAAAACAAACGCCGCGCCACCGTTCTCGCCTGCGATGAAGGGAAATCGCCACAAATTGCCCAATCCAACCGCAAGACCGATCGCGGTCATAATAAAAGGTGTTCGGGACGACCACATCGTCGAAGAATTTTCCTGCATCAGGCGTACCTCATAGCAAATAGAGGCAAAGTGTCATCACTTTGCCTCTATGGTTTATCTCAGGTAAAACCTAGAAGTTTTGCCGTAGCGTAATACCAAGTGTGAATGGCTGCAACGCTATACCTGAAAGAGGATCCTGATCACCGTTAATAAACACATCAGCGAAAGCAAGTTTGTTGAACAGGTTTTTTGCATAAATAGAGATATCAAATGTATCTCGCTCGAACCGCAGGGTCGTATTGACTATGTTGTATGACGGAATATCGGCAAAATTGATATTGCTGGAACCGTCCAGCAGCAACGGATTGAAATCTGTTGCTGATGATCCGCGGCGGATGTAATCGAGCCGGAGGCTAGCATCCCAGTCACTTGCAATATCAAAATATTTCGTCAACGCAATATTGCCCGAAAAACGCGGAACATTTGGCACCCTATCACCGTCACGACCACTCGCACCCGGACTTGCGGGCTGATTTTGGGTGAGCTGTGCATCAGTGTAGGTGCCACCAAGTGACACTTCCAAACCGTTAGACGCGGTATATGTCATAAGTCCTTCAATCCCTTTTACGCGCGCTTTGCCCGCGTTAGTGATAAAAGAAAAACCGGAGATAAAATCCTGAGTTTGAATATCGGACCAGTCAATCTGGTAAACTGACAAATCAAGCGAAAAAGCACCGTCGTCCGAACGTGTTTTTACGCCAGCTTCATAAGACCACAACGTATCAGAGCCAAAACTTGGCGGCACAACAACGCCCGAAAATCCAGGACTATTCACACCTCCCTGGCGAAAGCCGGAAGCCGCTTGCGCAAAGAATGTCAGGTTTTCTGATGGCTGATACGCCGCGTTAAACCGAAAAGTAAAGTCATCTTCACTTCCCTCAAGAACCAGCGGATCCAATTCTGCGCCTGAAACAAAATCATGGATAACCTGGGCGCGACTATCGATAGAAGCGTTGAACCAACGTGCACCAGCGGTCAGCGTAAACTTCTCAGTCATCTCAAATGTGACTTCACCAAAAATTGCTTCCTGATCTCGGCTATCATCTAGCGTACGCCCGAAGAAAGTTGTTCCACCGCCAAAGAAATCATTGGCTGGCCCGGCACGAAACGGCGCTAACGCCAAACCATCGGTGCCCGACGCGATAACATGGGTTTCAAAATCAGAATTTTCACGAGAAATAAATCCACCAATCACGTAATTTAAAGGTCCATCCAGATTGGAAGCATAGCGAATCTCAGACGTCCACAACTCCCTACTTTGTGGCTGCAAAGTAACACCGGCAACTGGCACTCCAAAGAAAAACAGGATTGGCGACGAATCGAATGCGAATTCAATCTCGCGGTCATACAAGTTAGTCGTCGCCGTCAACGAGCCGCCGCCCAGGTCCCAATCCGCCGTCAGGCTCAGAATGTAAAGATCTTCATCCCACGGGCTCTGAGTGTGTTCAGTATTTTCATAGTCACCGCCAGGACGTGCATTTAAAAAGGCATCAGCACCGGGCACGCCTGCCCCAAATCGACCTTCTGGGGTAAAACGGCTGCTACCACCAGACTTCAATGATTGGTATGTCGCGCTGGCAAGCAAGCTGAAGTTTTCGGTTGGCTCCATTAGCACATGCACACGGCCACCATAGGCTTCTTCGTCGTTAATATCGGTTAGGCCCAACCGGGTATTGTCGATAAAGCCGCCTTCATCATGGTACCAGCCAACCGCCCGCACAGCGACTTTATCGTCCACCAACGGCACGTTCAGCATAGCTGCTGCCTGAAATCCTTCACCGCCGCCATCAATGGTGTTGGCACCGCCTTCAACCCAGTCTTCAAATTCATTCATCTTGGGTTTGTTAGTTACAAGGCGAATTGTGCCGGTAAGCGAACTGGCTCCATAAAGGGTTCCTTGCGGGCCCTTGAGGACCTCAATTTGCTGTATATCATAAACCTTAATGTCGGCATTGCGACCGCCGCCGTCTTGTTCAAACCTGCCGGTAATGACTGCCTCGTCATAATAAACCCCAACTGTAGCATCGCCCGATGAATTGACGCCGCGGATAACATAGTCCTTGTCGCCCGGCCCCAGGTCTTCATACGCAAGGCCCGGTACTGTGCCTGCCCAGTCAGCAAAGTCCTTTGCGCCCAACGCCCTCAAATCGTTACCGCCAATAGCCTGAATAGTAGACGGTACATCAATCAGATTTTGGGCACCGCGCTTGCTTGCTGTTACCTGAATTTCTTCAATCTTCACCTCTTCATCTGCATTTTGTGCAGCCGCTGGTGTAACCATGGCGGCAGTCGACAATATCGTCGACGCCAACATCATTTGAATTCTGCTTGCGTTAGCTTTGGTCATTCTTAAATCCCCCTCAGAAATAAATTTAACCCGTATCAATTGCTGTATTGGAACGCTGCAATTCAGCACAAATTTAATAGTAGTTAATGGTTGGGTTATCGCCGGGCATAATAACCCCCACAACGTAAAGCGATTCCGGGCCGCTACATTCCAGAGAATGTATTTGCTTGCGCGGCAGGAAAATTACATCGCCGCCAGAAACAGCGGCCTTTTTGGTATCGGTCCACATATAACCGCTACCGGAAAGAACGATCAGCGCCTCTTCATAAAGATGCCTGTGAGGCACTGCTTTGCTGGTTGGTATTTCGCCGATAAACTGTGCCGCGGGAACACCGCCTTCAGGCTTAACCACAAGCATCTGGAAATAACGCTCACCCATGGACTGCTTCAGGTCTTCGTCCACCTGTACACAGCGACCTATAGCCGACGGTTCGTTGCTGGCGGTCGCATGACCTGCCGTATCGTCGGAGAAGGTGATTGAAGCTGACGACGAACAAATAGAAACAAATACCACGCTGTCATCGGCAAGCGCATCTATCTGCAATGTTTCACCCGCCAACACCAAAAGACTAGTCCCAAGTGTCAGATCAAATATTTGGCCGCCTATGGTCGCGGAGCCAGCGCCTGACGCAACAAACACCACAGCATCGTGGGCACCAAAAACCATCGCCGGAGACAGCCCCAGTTTTAGGCGAAGATAAAACTGAGATTGATACAGCGCGCCCAATTCTTTGTCGATCACACTGCAAAAAGATACTGTTCCACTTGTCTGCAATTCTGCCAAGTCGGGTGAAAAAACATAGCAGCCGCCGTCAAGACCGGTAAACGCCCCCTGCTTCGGCGAGACTGGAATAGACTGATTAACTGCGCTGGTAGGATCATCCAGCTTATAGGCGCCTTCAATATTATTGTGGCTGCCGTCGCAAAAAGGGCCGGTTTTGGTCAGTTTACATCCGCAAAACAGTACTTCCTGTCCATCTTCTTCAGCGACAAATTTTTGAGGTTCGAATGTGGTTCCCTTGTGTGATCCATCACAAAAGGGTTGCTTTTGACTGCGCCCGCATGTGCACCAAAAATAGGCCCTCCCCTTTTTTAGCTCACGATAAAATGGACTTTTTTGCGCTATGACAGCCTGATCCTTCATGAACCCCCCATTTGCTATATTACGCATGCGCGGCACCGATAGAAGATGCCAAATGTGCCTACTTTACATAACGATACACAAAATTACTTTAAGTTCAAAGTAATTTTACGAATTTGCGTGCTATCCATATATGATGACAAACTTAAAACATATCAAATTCAATAGTTTAGGTTTTGTACAGCCTGGACTATAACGATTGGCGACTTTGACTAAAAAGGGACAAGTTATGCATTATCATAAAGAATTACTGGTGCGTTTTGCACACTGTGATCCGGCAGGAATTGTTTTCTATCCGCGTTATTTTGAAATGATAAACGGCATCGTCGAGGACTGGTTCGAAGAAGGCCTGGAGATTAGTTTCTCAGGCCTACTGCATCACCGGCAACTGGTAACACCGACCGTGCATTTTGATGTGGATTTTGTCCAGCCTAGCAATATGGGCGACCGAATTACGTTCCGTCTTTGTGTAACAAAAATTGGAAAATCCTCCTTCGATTTGGACATTCAGGTGTCCTGTCAGGGTGAAGTCCGGCTTAACATCAAACAAACGCTCGTGTTTACCGACCCTCATGCAAAAAGCACCGTGCCTATACCACCTGATATTATCAAACGCATGACACTATTTTTAGCGCCGACTGAATGATCGGATTCAACTGGGCGCACCCGGTTTAATCATACTTGCCAGAGGGAATTTTTGTGAACTTTCAACGCCTTATTGTAGCTGTCATTAACTTGGCTATTTTTGCACCCGCCTCACAGGCGCAGGTGGTTCTACCCGACTGGGACACCGTCGAGATCAAGACCCAGAAAGTTCGGACCGACCTCTATATGCTGGAAGGTTTTGGCGGTAACATTGGTGTGCTTATCGGCAATGAGGGCATAATATTGGTGGACGACCAATATGCGCCGCTTACAGGAAAGATTCAGTCTGCGTTGGCGAAGTTGAGTGATAAGCCAGTGAAATTCATCCTGAACACCCACTGGCACCCAGACCATACTGGCGGAAATGAAAACCTCGGCAGGTCCGGTGCTGTCATTATTTCGCACGACAAAACCCGCAATTATCTTGTGGATTTTTACGCCGAACGATCGGCGAAAAAAAACGACATCGAGGCCATGGCAGGCATTCCGGTTCTAACATTCAATGACACAACAACCATTCACGCAGGCGGCCAAACTATCAGGGCCTTCCATGTTAACCCGGCACATACCGACGGCGACATTGTGATACATTTTGTCGAAGCTGATGTTCTACATACTGGCGACACCTATTTTAACGGGTTTTACCCTTTCATCGATGTCCAGCACGGTGGCTCAATCGACGGCATGATCACGCTATATGATCAGCTGATAAAATTGGCTGGTCCTGACACAAAAATAATTCCAGGTCACGGCGACATCGCAACCCGAGAAGACATGCGTAGCTACCAGATGATGCTGCGAACAGTGCGCACGCGAGTGGCGACAGCAATAAAGGCTGGCATTTCGGTGGAAGACCTGATCAAGGCAGAACCGCTTAAAGACCTTGATCCCATATTTGGCGGTAACCTGATAAAAGCGCCGGTGCTTCTTGAAATGGTCTATGCGGACCTGCAAAAACACAGCCAAGAATAAGTCGCTTTACGCTGACGGACCCGCCGGCCCGTATTCTTGCTGCCATGCCAGCACCTCACTGCGGGTGCCGCGAAACAAAATCGGCTGGCTCTTTTGTGCCAGTTGATAGTCATACATAGGGTCATAATAATCAGTCAACAGCGCCTTTATCCACGCCCGATGCAAGCCAACATTACCGCTGTCGGCGTGGGCCAACAATGCAGCCTGCAATAGCCGATTGATCTCTGCGAACTTTACGCCGCCTAACCGCTTGCATACCCGATACAGAGCATCGGTCAAAAATTCCGCGAACCGGGCAAAGCCGTCTTCACTATCGGCCTGGCTATATTCCGCCAACAGTCCAGTAACATAGTCACGGTGGATGACATCTATGCGCGCTTCAAGCGGCTCATCCACCATTACCATTGGCCAGTCTGGCATATGGGACACCAGGACGGGCGGTAACGACAATTGACCAATACGATTGCTTTCATCTTCGATAAAAATCGAAGATTCTGAGCGGCCACACAGATGAATAAGCCTGACGGCGAGCCTGTTCTCAAAGTCTATCTGACTGGGTTGGTCACCAGGGCGCCTGCCAAAACTAGAACCGCGATGATTGGCTAACCCCTCCAAATCCAGAGACTGGGGAATTTTATTCAAAAGCAAGGTCTTGCCTGTGCCTGTGCGTCCAGCAACAATGACAAATTTCCGTTTGGACACCAAACGCTCGGTTTCATCGATCAAAAACCGCCGCATGGCTTTGTAACCACCTGTTACACGGGGGTATTCGATACCTGCTTCACGCAACCAGCTTTGGGCAATCTGCGACCTAAGCCCACCGCGAAAACAAAACAGGTAGCCTTTCGGGTTAGCCTTGGCAAAAGCGCGCCATGCATCAACTCGCCGGGCTTTCATGGCACCATGAACCAACGTGTGACCCATTGCAATCGCGGCATCCTGGCCGTCATTTTTGTAGGTAATGCCAACCTGCTCCCGCTCACTGTTGGTCATAAGCGGCAAGTTAACAGCGCAGGGGAAAGACCCGCCTGCAAATTCAACCGGCGCCCGCACATCAAGAAGCGGGGCACTTTCCGAAAACAATTGCCGGTAATTGGTAGTATCATCCCGAGTTATGGCCATTATGGCTATTTAACCTCAACAAGCGGGCCCGTACCGCCATGAGCTAGTTTACCGATGGGACTGAGCTCAAGGCCTGCTGCCAAAACAGTTTATCAGGTCGCCACGGCCGTCTGGCGACGTTGCTAACAACAGGCCTCCGCTGGTTTGCGGGTCACACAGAATATGCTTTTGTTCATCACTTATGGTGGCAATTTTGCCACCGTAACTTTCGAAATTTCGCAAGGTGCCGCCGGGAATGCAACCAAGCGCCAGATAATCATGAACAGGTGCGAGCGTCGGCACCGCATGATAGTCGATCGTGGCGCTCACCCCGCTGCCTTCGCACATTTCAACCAAATGCCCCATCAAACCAAAGCCCGTAACGTCGGTCATTGCCGAAACACCGGGCAACTCCGCGAGATCGGCACCAATTTTGTTCAGTTCGCACATAACATCCCGGGCCAAAGTTTCGTGCTCGGGCCTGAGTTTCTTTTGCTTCTGTGCGGTCGTGAGGATACCAACTCCCAACGGTTTGGTTAGATAAAGCTGGTCCCCTGCTTTCGCGCTGTTATTCTGTTTAAGCTTGCTAATTGAGACCTGTCCAGTCACCGCAAGACCGAAAATCGGCTCAGGCGCATCAATACTGTGCCCACCAGCCAACATAATGCCCGCATCTGCGCAGGCCGTTCGACCGCCGTCAATAACTCGGGCAGCCACGGCGGGCGCAAGTTTGTCAACCGGCCAACCTAATATGGCGATTGCCATCAAAGGCCTGCCGCCCATCGCATAGATGTCGCTGATCGCATTGGTGGCAGCGATACGGCCAAAATCAAAAGGATCGTCAGCAATTG
>JAALKD010000083.1 GCA_011088215.1 Sphingomonadales bacterium
GCGACAACATTAACCGCGCTGGCAGCAATCAATAGCGCGAAGGGAATGATGATGCCGATGTAATTGGTAACCGGCCCAAACAGGGCAAAAACTCCCTCAACAGTTGGAACCGGAATTGCCGGAGACAGATCCGGGATCGGTTGAAACACATATCCGGCTCCAGCCTCGAAATAGGCAAGAATATAGTAAATGAGGGTTCCCGCGAGGATCGCTAACACGGCCCCCGGCATATTGAAGGGCAACTTGTGACCTGCAATTAAAGCAAAGGCCATTATAACCAGCGCCAGAATACCCACTTCAGGCAAATCAAAAACGCCATAAATTGCTTCAGCGCCCAGCCACACTGTGGCAATACCTGCCATCGCACCAATCAGGGCCATCTGCGGCAGTTCGTGCTGCATCGCCCGATCAAAAAAGGATAGGATGAATTTGAACGCCGCCATCCACAATGTTGCCGCCATGCCAATAATCCAGGCCTGTGTTGCAGCCTCAGCAGAGCCCAGGGCATCAACCCCCAGGCTGTATGCAGGGCCAACGACAAAAAAGGCCATGCCGAATGTGGTTGGCAGATCGAGTCCCAAGGGAATACTGGTTAATTGGTCGTTTCCGGTTTCGCGAATCGTTTTTCTTGTCAGCCAGTTGAACGCCAAATTGCCCGCAAGAATACCGGCAACGGCACCGGGAATAATTTTGCCAAAAATCACCTCACCCGGGAAGCCGAAAGCGCCCATTAAGACACCCGCGAGCACAAACATGTTCACCACCACATCGAGGAAAAATGCGAAGCCCGCATTAACATCCGAAACCAGCTGTGAAGACGCCTGTGCGCCGCCGCCTAAAACCCCGGTTGCACCAGGTTGATTTGGCGTATCTGACATGGATATTTCCCCTTTTCCACTCGTCTGCTTACTGCGTTGTTCGTTATGCATGCCGAATACCCCCAAGGCATGCCGGCGAATTATACTTCTTTAATTAAAAGAATTTCGTTTCCGCACCGGAATTTTCAGTGATGCTTCAAAAGCTCTGAACCGTTGTTCCAGTTCCCATTGCAGGGTCGCCTTTTCACTGCCTTCCATAAACTGTCCGCACGCCTGCCCAGCTTGCTTTGCAGCCTATAGATCAGCCTGACAGTCGTCCGACGACCAAAGG
The DNA here is from genome assembly GCA_011088215.1 of Sphingomonadales bacterium. Lineage (GTDB taxonomy): Bacteria > Pseudomonadota > Alphaproteobacteria > Sphingomonadales > Kordiimonadaceae > Kordiimonas. Next base: position 1,150 of record JAALKD010000083.1, read on the forward strand.
CTTTCGCCGTCCAGAAAACTGTATGTCAACGAGTTACGCGACACATGCCGCAGCTCAAAATAAGGGACACGGTAAGTTTTGGCCAACCGGATATATTCATGGGTCAGGTCAATACGCGACACACCTTCATCATCAGTACTAATAGTATAAGGCACGTCCAGATCGCGGTACACCGCAAGCGGATGATCGCTGCCTTCAACACCCAAAATCACAGCATTACTGGTCAAATTAATTTCGACCAGAATGTCGTCTTCAACCATCTTTTTCAAAAGCTGTTCACTGTTGTCTTCATAGGTAATGGCAACGCCGTGACCAATAAGTTTGGCATGACCGATCTCAATGGCTTCGCGCATATGAAACTTTAACTGTTTGGGACGCACAAGACCGAGCGTCAGCTCGCCTGCATGCAAGCTGATATTCTGCGGGCCACGTGTGGTGTACAAGTGATCAATCATCCGCATATGCAGGCTGTAGTCGCGCAGGGCACGAAAGCCATCTTCCGGTGCCACCAGATTAAGTCCGACTATATCAGGCGCTTTTTCCATTGCTGACCAACCAAGGATGATCTGAGCGTAAACCATTGCAGGCTCAAACTCCCGGACAACCTGATGCAGAAACCTGATTTTCACGTCACAGCCCGCTTTGGGTGTGTCTGTCTCGCAATCCAACAGCTCATTTTTCTTTTTCCTGGCATTGGCGATTTGCAGCTGAATTTTTTGCGTCAACTCGCCCAACGCAGCACCAAATTTTCCATTCATCAAAGTCTGGTAATCATCATCAACATTGCCGGTCATATTCACGCCTGCAATCAGTGGGAACAATTCCGGCAGGATTATTGTTTCCATCAATTCCAAATAAAGAATGTTCTGTTTGCCCGCGCGCTCGGCCACCGCCGCCAACTGATCACCCAACCGTTCAGGCTTGGCGCTTATCCGTCCAAACGTGCCAAAAAACTGATTGTGCCCCGACCATCCGTTGGTCGGCACATAGCTGCGCGTGCTCAAGCCATTGATCAGCTGAACACGCATACTTTCATCTGCCTGTGCAGCGGCAGCGTCCACCCAGCCACTATCTTCGCAGGTTGCTTCCTCGCGAAACACCAGCGCGGCCCTGCTCATACCCGCGCACAAGCCATCCTCAGCTGCCCATTCCAGCCAGGTTTCCGCATAAATTGCGCCGCGTAAATGGGTGTGAATATCGCCGCCCTTGGGCATCGCTTCGAAGGCCAGACGCGATCGGCCATTGTCCATATGCCAATAAAGCGCGTCACCCGCAACGCGGGCCATTCTATCCTCGATCTGGCCCCACACCGCAGCGGTGGCAGAAAGCTGAATAAAAGCTGCCGTTAAAGCTATAAGAAAACGCATGAAAATCTCCCGGCGGGCTTGCGTTCACGTCCGCACTTTTCTACGGTCGCAAAAATCAATTGTGACATCGGCGCTTCGGTCATTGTATTTGTCTCTCCCGACATAAGCCTAACCGAGCCAAAACAAAAAGAACATAGGGCAATTCAACAATGGCAAAGCTGTATTTCTATTATTCCGCGATGAATGCCGGCAAGTCGACAACATTGCTACAGTCCAGCTTTAACTATCAAGAGCGCGGTATGGAAACCATGCTGTTCACCGCATCAATTGATAATCGCATGGGCCAAGGCACCATATCATCCAGAATCGGGATCAAGGTAGACGCTACTTTATTTGAACAGTCAGTTGACCTGCGTGAGAAGGTGGAAGATGAGCTGAAAAATCGAAAAATAGATTGTGTTCTGATTGACGAGGCACAGTTTCTGAGCCGCGATCATGTTTTCCAACTGGCAACTGTTGCCGACGAGCTGGGCATACCGGTTCTGTGCTACGGCCTTCGTACCGATTTTCAGGCCAACCTGTTTACCGGTAGCCAGTGGCTGTTGGCAATTGCCGATGAAATTCAGGAATTGAAAACAATTTGCCCATGTGGCAGCAAAGCGACGATGAATTTGCGCATCGACGAACAAGGCAATGCAGTGAAGGTAGGTGCGTCAATCGAGATCGGTGGCAACGACCGTTACATCGCCTTGTGCCGCAAGCACTTCATGGAAAAACTGGCTGCGGTATCGTAACGAGACAAACCTCTTTTTAAGAATGTTTTCGACGTGGCCAGAAACGAAAATACAGCAAAATAACCCCGGTGAGCACGAACAAGGTGGCGGTCAGCGTTGTGATAATCAGCAGCGGATTATTGAAGTCCTCGCGGTCGTCATAATCCATGATATGCAGCATCCAGAAAAAGTCGAACACGCGCCAATAATCATTGCGCCGCGCGAGCACCTGCCCTGTATCAGGTGACACGTAAATTCGGGTGCCGTCGGGATCGTTCAACAATACCTGCCAAACCGGCAGTGCGCGGCGAAAGTCGCCGGGCTCTTCGGTTAGCAGCTTACTTGAAACAACCAGAGTATCAATATTCTGGCCACCAGCAGCGCGGTAACGGAAGTCAGAAAGGGCAACCTTTTCAGCAACATCTGCGTCGATGGGGGATAGGAGCACACCACTGAATCCATCATAAATCTGGTCTGCACCTGCCGTGCGAGACAGATGGACAACGGTTGTGCCAGCGACGTCGCGAACAGAAACATCGCCCAGGTTTTCGGCATCAATTTTGGTCAAAAGGACGGAAAGATCAGCCGCAGACATAGATGTATTTTTGCCAGCAGCCATATTGACTTCACCGCGCACCAGATCCAGTGGAATGACCGTCATCACCAAGCCACCGACAAACCAGAAGATAATCTGCAGGCCAACGAAAAGCCCCATCCAATTATGAAGCGTGAGTGACACTCGCCTCACCTTATTCCCTGAAATCATTCCAAACCCCCGTTTACCTTATCGTCTATATCGTAACACAAAAAAAGACGCCCATACGAGCGCCTCTTTTGTAATACAGAAACCTATATTATTCTGCCGCGTTATAGCCCAGCACGGATTTCAGCTCGAGGAAATCGTTAAACGCATGAGCGCCCCACTCACGGCCGTTGCCTGATTGTTTATAACCACCAAACGGTGCGCTCAGGTCGCCGTTGGCGCCATTGATATAAACCATACCGGTCCGCATACGCGATGCCACTTTGCGGGCACGTTCCACGTCAGCGCTTTGCACGGCACCAGACAGACCGTAGGGGCTGTCATTGGCGATACGCACTGCATCATCTTCGTCCTCGTAGCCAATTATCGAAAGCACCGGGCCAAATATTTCCTCGCGCGCAATTGTCATGTCAGGCGTGACACTCGCAAATACAGTTGGTTTGACAAAATAGCCCTTGTCCAGTCCTTCAGGTCGACCCGGGCCGCCTGCAACAACGCGGGCACCTTCTTCGATGCCTTTTTCAATCAGCAGGCCAACTTTCTCATACTGTTGCCCGTTGGATATAGGGCCCATCTTGGTGTCCGCGCTTGAAGGATCACCAGTGACAACCGTCGCCGCAGCTTTTGCCGCGATAGTAGCTGCCTCATCCATTCGGTCCATAGGCACCAGCATGCGAGTGAGCGCGGTACAGGTTTGACCGGTATTATTCATTACCGACAGTGTTTCACGTGTAACCGCCTGTTCAAAATCGGCGTCATCCAGCAAAATATTGGCAGATTTTCCGCCTAGTTCCTGCGTGACCCGCTTGATGGTTTTGGCAGCATTGGCCTGCACCGCAGAGCCCATGCGCGTTGAGCCGGTAACAGACACCATATCCACGTCCGGATGGCCGGAAATTGCTTCACCGACAGACATGCCTTCGCCGTAGACAACATTGTAGACACCTGCAGGAACATCAGCCGCATCCATAATTTCAGTGAAAAGCTGACAGCTATACGGCGCAACTTCGCTAGGTTTTAGCACCATGGTGCAGCCCGTGGCGATGGCCGGTGCGACCTTGCAGGCAATCTGATTAATCGGCCAATTCCACGGCGTAATCATGCCAACAACACCGATCGGTTCCTTAGCGACGCGGGTAAGGCCGTTGTCTTCCTCAAAGGCAAAGTTTTCGAGAATTTTACGCGCTGTTATTAAATGGCCGAGGCCAGACGGCGCATGAGCTTTTTGGGCCAAAAAGGCCGGTGCACCCATCTCAAGAGTTATCACGTCAGCCATCTCGCCCATACGCTTTTTATACTCAGCAATAATGTGGTCCAGCATGGCAAGCCGTTCTTCCCGGCTGGTGGTTGAAAAACTCTCGAACGCTGCTTTGGCTGCCGCAACCGCAGCATCAACATCGGCGCCGTTGCCCAATGCCATTTTCCCAGAAACCTCTTCGGTTGCCGGATTAATCAGATCGCGGAAGTCACCGCCAGAAGGCGCTACCCAGCTGCCATTAATATAGTGTTTGTCAAGTATGCGCATGTTTTGCCTCTTTATACTGTCTTACTGAGAATCACCGGTATTTTAGTAAGTATGATCACACCGCGCCACTAATTACGGTGGCTGTTTCTATTTTGAGTTGTCCCCCATCAGCGACGACATCAGCTTGGGGAACATGCGCCGCCACAAATTCGGGAACCAGCGCTGCAGCCGGTCAGCCATCCGTGCGTCACTGCCAACTAGGATGCGATAGCGAGATTTAGCCACGCCGTCCAGGATAACTTTCGCGGCTTGATCAGGGGTGGATTTCGCGCCGTCTTTAAATCGCTCGGCCAGCTCGTCTGCATCGATATCACCGTCAACATTTTTCTTGTGAACACCGTGCTTGATGATACCGGTATCAACGCCGCCGGGGTGAACCGAATGCACTTGAACACCAGTGTCCTGAAGCTCGTAAAACAATGATTCGTTAAAGCCCTTCACAGCATGTTTGGCAGCGCAGTATGCCGACTGGCTGGGCACTCCAACAATGCCGAACAGGCTGGAAATATTGACGATATGGCCTTCGCCTCGTTCGAGCATTTTTGGCAGTACAGCTTTAGTCCCATGCACCACGCCCCAGAAATCAATGTCCATAACCCGTTCAAAGTCAGAATAGTCCATGTGATCAACCAAGTCAGAAAAGGAAATGCCCGCATTGTTGAACATGCCGTCCACCGAGCCCAGTTTCTCTGTTGCCTCATCAACGGCCCGAAAAACATCGTCTTTGTCAGACACATCCAGCACACGCTCGTGCACATTTGCTTGCATCAAGCGCAGTTCCTCACCAACCGCAGCGAGGTTTTCGCTGTTGATGTCGGTGATAAAAACCGCACAGCCCTTTTTTACCAGTGCATGAGCGAGAGCACGACCAATGCCTGACCCTGCTCCGGTGATAAACGCTGTTTTCATAGATTCCCCCATCATTAATCAGTTATTGAGCAGCCCACTTATCTTCGAAATGGGTAGCAATTTCATCAATCGCACGGCGCGCCTCAGGCACCATGCCCGCGCTCAAATGCCAAACATGGTGCATTTTTGGCCAAATTCGAAGGCTCACGTCTCCGCTCGCTTTTTCAACACTGGCCGCCATCCTTCTAGAATCATCAAGCAATATCTCTTCACTACCAACCTGCACCAGCATTGGCGGCAAGCCTTTATGGTCTGCAAACAGCGGCGAGCACTGCGGGTCATCGGCTGCCATGTCGCCGTGATATAGCTGCGCACCTTTCCTGACTGCATCCGGCTGTAACATCACTTCTTTTTTGCCGTTATAGACAAGACTGTCGCCAGATCCGGTCAGATCCAGCCACGGAGATATCAGCGCCAACGCAGCTGGCTGCTGTCTGCCACTATCGCGAATTGCAACCGCCAACGATGCGGTAAGCCCGCCGCCTGCACTGTCGCCCGACATGGTAATTACGGCATTTGGGTTTGCCTCTCTGATCATATCGTAGGCTGCCAGTGCTTCATTAATTTGGGTGGGGCATTTGGCTTCTGGCGCTAGGCTGTAATCCAGTAAAAACACCCGGGCATTACAGGTCTTGGACAAACGCCATGCTAACTCCCGGTAAAACTTTGGAGCACCCCAAATATAACCACCGCCATGCGAGTAAAAAATAACCTGGTTTTCGCCTGCACCCGGTTCCCAAACCCATTCACCGCGGACATTTTGACCACCGAATTGCGTGTCGACAGCCTTGATTACAGTTGTTTTTGGCGGCTGACGAATTGCTTTTTCTGACACCTTCAAGGCCGCCAAAAAGTCATTACCGTCTGGCGCGCCGGATTTCCCCGATAAATCTGTCCGGAACAGACTTTTTATCTTTTTCCTGACAATCCAGGCTCTAAAGGACATATGGCATTCTCTTCGCTCTGCGTTCACATAGGCTTGATCGCGGGATCAACGACGCCTGCTTGACAGCAGCGCACCAAGTAATAGTAATGCCAATCATTATCTAGTCAAATGATCGGACCTTTATATGTCGACCACTGTGCCCGTTACTCTCTATGGAAGTCCGCCCAGCTTATATTCGGGCAAAGCGCGCAGCTACTTACGAAAGGCAAGCATTCCGTTTGAAGAACGTCTGCACAGCCACCCCGATTACAGTGCACGCATTCTGCCAGCGATCAAGCGGTTCGTAATTCCGGTACTGGAAACTCCCGAAGGCGACATCGTTCAGGATACGACTGAAATTATTGATTTTCTTGAGACCCGACATAGCCAACCGCTGGGTGTTTACCCCGATAGCCCTCGCCAGAAAATCGCTTCGATGATTTTGGAAATGTTCGGTGACGAGGGCATGCTGCGTCCCGCCATGCATTACCGTTGGAATTTCCCGGAAGAAAACGACTATTTCATATCGATGGAATTCGGTCGCTTCATGAAAGCGGACTCGACCGAGGAAGAAGCATACGAGTTGGCGGCAATGCCCAAAGCTGCAATGCAAAAATACTTGCCCGGTCTCGGCATCGCAAAGGAGACCATCCCAACCATTGAGGCAAATTATCAAGGACTGTTGCAGGCGCTTAACACGCATTTGCTCACCTCGCCCTACCTATTGGGTGGAAGACCGACGATGGCCGATTTTGGCCTATATGGCCCTATGTATGCGCACCTTGCCCGCGACCCTGCCCCGGAAATGCTGATGAAAACAACCGCAAACCGGGTTTGGCGATGGGTAGAGCGCATGACAGCAGCGAACGCCGACATGCCCGAGTTTCCCTTTATGGAGCGCGAAACGCTGGCGGATGACGCGATCAGCGACACATTACTGGATATTCTTAAAATCGTCGGACGGGAATACGGGCCGGAAGTGATAGCACTGATTGACTTTATCAACACCTACAGCGCCGAACACCCAAACATTGAATCTGGCACGCCGGTGATAACAGATGCCAACAAACGTGTATTAGGGGGCATATCCATCCCACTGGGAGATGCGACCATAACTGTCGGTGCCCGGCATTATTCGCTTTGGATGCTACAGCGAATCCATGATGCCTATGACGCGTTGAACACCGAAGGCCGTGCAGCTGTAGATGCCGTTATTCAATCTGCCGGACTTTCCGCCTTCACACGGCAGCGCCTAAAGCGCCGAATTGAGCGCAAAAACTACACGGAGGTATGGGCCTGAACCGCAGCAAAGTATCGCGTCTGCCAACACAACTTTACTAATGGTTGCTATTAATGCTTAACTGCCGCGATGGGGACGACAGTTAAAAGTTTGAGGGGACAAACTTGAGCAATCATAATAGCCGAAAAGGCACGCGCGCCGATGCGACAAGAACCGCGTTGATAGAAGCAGCAGAGCGGTTGATCGCGGAAAAGGGACTTGCCGACGTTTCCACCCGCGAAATTTTGCAAGAAGCAGGGCAACGAAACCAGTCAGCGCTCCAGTATCACTTCGGTTCAAAAAAAGGCCTGATCGGGGCAACCATCAACGAACGCACCAAGCAACTGGACCGGGAACGGTTAAAGATGCTGGACGCCATCGGTGATGACCCGAGCCTGCGCCAGCTGTTCGAAGTGTTGATCCTACCCCTCGGCGACTTGATGAAAGAAAGAGCCGCAGGTGCCAATTACCTCAATTTCCTGAGTCAGGCGATTACCCAGCCCAACTGGAATTTGAAACGGGTCCTTGATGAATTCAACATCAATGGCATGATACGCACCTACAAACACCTGAATGTTGAAATGGACCATTTGTCTGATGAAGACAAAATCGCCCGCCAAAGCATCATGTTCGATTTTACCATATTAGCGGTAAGGCGATGGTCGATGGAAAGCAATGCCCACCGATCGCTGGAAGACACGCTGGAATTTGTTATTGAAGGCTGTATCGCCCTTGCGAAACTGGACTGATTGGCACCCTCACAGGTGGTGGTGTATATTTCTGCTAAACAATTGAGCATCAAGCCGCACACACTTTGGTTGATTTCTGTCAAATCGGACCATTTTATATGCATAACTCAACGCCGAAATATGCAAGGAAATCTTGATGACAATAACCGTGTGCGGACTGATCGGATCACCATTTTATCGTAAAATTCTAACTCAGCTGAGCGAAAAAAATATCGGGTTTGAAACCGAAATGCTGAACCCGTTCAAAGCGGGCGACGAATTTACCGCAGTGAACCCGGCACGGCGCATTCCCCTGCTGAAAGACAGCGACAACGGCGACGATTGGGTATTGCCCGATTCCAGTGCCATTTTTCACTATATCGAACGCAAAACCCCGGAACCATCATTATTGCCTGCAAGCCCCGCCGATTATGGCCGCGCCCTTTGGCTCGAGGAATATGCAGACTCGGTACTGGCGTCCACTTTCGGTCTCGGCGTGTTCCGGCGTGTCGTGTTTCCGCAGATGCAGGGAAAAGCACCTGAAACAGACGCCGCACTGGACGTGGTTCGAAGCAAATTGCCTGAAATTAATGACTATGTTGAAGCGACGATCGGTGACAATGATTGGTTCGCGGGCCCCGATTTCTCCGTCGCTGATATTTCTATCGCGGTGCAGTATGCCAACCTGTCATTTGCCGGTTATGTACCGTCAGCAAGCCGTTGGCCCAGACTTATAGCCTTTATGCGCCGGATCGGTTCACGCGACAGTTTTGCGGGCTCGCATATGAAAGCCGCCGCCGCCTTTGCAAATATGGAAAAATTAGCTGTTGACCCCGGGGAGAACCTTTAATGATCGAACTATACACATCACCAACACCAAACGGCTGGAAAGCGTCAGTGACATTGGAGGAAATGGACCTGCCTTACGAGGTAAACGCAATCGACCTTTCCAGTGGTGACCAGAAAAAACCGGACTTCCTCGCCCTCAACCCCAATGGCCGCATTCCAGCTATTGTTGACCGAGGTGCTGACAACCTGACCGTTTTCGAATCTGGGGCAATCATGATTTATCTGGCTGAAAAGTCTGGTAAATTTATGCCAACAGACACGACTGCGCGCATGAAGGTGATCCAATGGCTGATGTTTCAGATGGGCGGCGTTGGGCCGATGATGGGGCAGGCAAATGTCTTCTTTCGCTATATGGAAGAAAAAATCCCCACCGCTATCAGTCGCTATCAGAACGAGGGGCGGCGTCTGTTCGAAGTGTTGAACGGTCATCTGGAAAAAAACGAATTTTTGGCGGGCGATTATTCCATCGCCGACATCGCAAACTGGTGTTGGGTTCGCACTCATTCCTGGTCTGGCATATCAATCGAGGGTCTGGATCATCTAGACCGTTGGTTACAAACAATCAACGCCCGGCCCGCAGCACAAAAAGGCATTGTTGTGCCCTATGATATCAGCACCGTAATGAACGATAAAAAAGACGAAGAAGACTTCAAGAAAAGCGCCCGCACCATGGTGACAAAATGACCTCGGCGGGGAAATGGATGATTTACGGTGCCACCGGTTATACTGGCGGCCTGATTGCAAAAAAAGCGATAGAGCTGGGTGCAAAACCAACAATTGCGGGCCGAAACGCCGAAAAAGTAAGCGCGTTGGCTGCCGAACTGGACCTGCCATGGGCGGCTTTTTCGGTGGACGATAGCGACGCCGTCGAAGCCGCACTAGAAGACCATTCGCTTGTTTTGTCTGTTGCCAGACCGTTTTCTGCCACTGCAGAAGCAGTGATGAATGCCTGCATAAAAACCAAAACCCATTATCTGGATGTTACCGGTGAGATTGCTGTGTTTGAACTGGCGGCCAGCATGGATGACCGCGCAAAGGACGCGGGCATAACACTGTTGCCAGGCGTAGGCTTTGACGTGGTGCCAAGCGACTGTCTGGCAGCGCATACGGCGGCGCGGGCAGCGGCGCCGACCGCACTGGCATTGGCGATCAAAGCATTGTGCGATCCGTCGCGCGGCACCGCCAAAACTGCGGTAGAAACGCTGGGCAGTGGCACCATGGTTCGCCGCGGCGGCAATATCACATCGCTTCGCGCCGGCAGCCTGAAACGCAATTTTGACACCGGCGAAGGTGGCGAGCCCTATATGGGCGTTTCCTGGGGCGATGTTTCTACTGCCTATTACAGCACCAACATCCCTGACATTGAGGTTTATTTCCCTGCTGCAGGCCCGATCAAGGCCATGACGGCAATGAGCCGTTTTCTAGGCCCGGTGATGGGGTCTGGTTTTATGCAGTCTATGTTAAAAAAACAGATCGATAAGATGCCTGCAGGCCCCACCGACAATGCGCGCAGCCGCGACGGCTCTATTCTGTTGGCTGAAGTGACAGACAGTGACGGCACAATTTTCAAGTCAATTCTGGGAACACCCAACGGCTATTCTTTGACAGCTGAATCTGCGGTACAGAGCGCGCTAAAAGCCCTAGGCGGCGACGCAGGACCGGGTTTCCAAACGCCGTCAACGGCATTTGGTGCACAGTTTGGCTTTGGCTTAACGGGATGTAACGTGACTGACCTATAACGTCGATACGCGATAGCCCGAATTACACAGCAGTTGCAACCCTTGCGGACATTAAACCATTGGTTGGTTTGCCGTAAAAATAACCCTGACCGTAATCAACACCGATTTCGGTCAACAAGTCGGCATGCTCTTTCGTTTCGATCCACTCACCCACAGTCACAATACCCAGATCTTTGCACAGCATGACCATAGACCGGAGGAAGGCGCGGTCTTCCGCGCATGCAATAGCGTCCTTGATATAGGCACCGTCAATTTTAACCGCATCAACCTTAAGGCTTTTGAGATATTGGAAACCTGCTGCACCTGCACCGAAATCATCAAGATAGACTTTAAAACCGATGCCGCGAATTTGCTGGACAACTTCCCCGAGCGACTTCAGATCAAGAATTCTAGCGCTCTCAGTAATTTCAAGCGACAAATAGTCTTTCAGGTTCAGATTGGCCTCCAACGTGTCTTGCAGGTCCGCTATAAAGTCAGGGTCAGACAAAGACCGCCCTGAAACATTCACGGCAATGCCCGGTGCCCTGCCTTGTTTGTTCAAATCATGTAACTTGGCAATAACCCTGTTAATGACCGCCCGGTCAAAGTCATCGATCAGACCAACATCTTCAGCAAAGCGGATCATTTCCCACTGGCTTTTCATAATTTCCGGCAGGTCAAACCGTGTCAACGCTTCAAAATGATGGGTGGTTAGCTTTTTCACATTAACGATTGGCTGGTACACCAACGAGAAAGCACCGTCGTCCAGAACTTTACGGAAAGCTTTGACCCGCTCTGTGGTGGCGCCGATCAGGCTACCACAATTCTGCTGGATGTTATCGACATCAAAACCCTCGCCGTCATCGGCAAATTGCTGGAGGCTAAATACGAGGGCCCGCATACTGTCGCGGTCACTGAGGTGGCTTTCAGAAGCATCAATTGTCGCTGTATTGATCGCCATACCAGTGGCCTTGGCAACTGCTTCGCGAAGAAGATCGCCTTGCGCGTTTGCATTTTCACGGTCGTGCACGACAGCAAATTTATCGTCTGATACCCTGGCCGCATTACTACCTCCGTAGGATACTGATTTCAAATATTGCTCAATGTCAGTTTGCTGCCCAGCGTCCATTGTCTGACCTGCCTCAGCCTCAACAACCGTTACCTGAACTTTTTCTTCAGCTTCGGGGTCATCCTCAAACAGCTTTTCCAGTGAATTGAAAAAACTTTGCTTTTTCTCCTCCACTAACATTGCTGCTGTCGGCGACGGCGCATTAATACCCAACCGCGAAGGGCGCGAGAGCACAATGTAAATTGCGTCGGGTTCAGACGGAAGTTTGGCAACAAAAGCACCAAACAACCCTTTGCCGTCGTCGTCCATACCAACATGTATTTTGATTGGCCCCAACCTATTTGTGCCGGTCAGCGCCTTCACGGTTTTCTGAAAAAGGCCTTTGCCTTTACTATCTAACAGATTGAGGAAGTTTGTTTCGTTGCCTGGGATCGATATAATGCCGAGCGTGCCTTTTACCGCCCCGTCGGCGTTAATAACGTTAAAGTCCGTGTCCAGTTCGATCAACAGATCGCCAACGCAAAATGCGTATCCTAGAAACCTGCCTGGAACTTTTATCGCCATGACGTCAAAGACACCTGATACCCAAATTAGTGTTGCTACTGGCCATATCGTCTCCCAAAAACAGATCGGCAAGTTTCGCAGCTACAACACATTGTCGTGCTTTTTAGTTATTAAAACGTAAATTCCGACATTTTTAGAAGCTGATAGGGTAGATTTGATTATCGTTGTGAAAACAGGGGTTTATTTGACTACTTAACCGCTTTAAGTTCACCTTATGAGTGTATTTGAATTGTGCCTTTAACCAGAACGCCATTTGTTGCCAAGGAAGCCGACATGAAAAATTAAACCCGCAACCACAAACCGTTCGCGCAAACCCGCAGACAAATCCTGCAAACAACCTCTGGTGTGCTGGGTGTTGTTGCGCTACGGGGGTTTGAAACAGCGGCCGCAAACGCAGGTTCGGACAAAGCAATTTTCACGCACGGTGTTGCCAGCGGCGACCCGTTGGCTGATCGGGTTATTTTGTGGACCCGCGTTATCCCGGCTAACGGCGAAGCCAGAAGAGTTTCAGTGCAATGGCAAATGTCACAATCTGTTGATTTTGAACAAATTTCTGCCAGCGGCAGCGCGGCGGCGAGCCCTCAGTCTGACTATACCGTCAAGATAGATGCAGGCCGGCTGTCAGCAAACACTTCTTATTATTACCGGTTTACCTGTGAAGGCGCATCCAGCCCCGTCGGCAAAACCAAAACTCTGCCAGAAACCGGTACCGAAGATGTCAAATTGGCTGTGGTTTCCTGTTCCAATTATCCGCAAGGGTACTTCCATGTTTACCGCGAAGTGGCCAAACGCGAATACGGCGCGGTACTGCATCTGGGGGATTATATTTACGAATACCCCGCTGGCACATACAGCAACGAAGACATGACAAAGAACCACGGCAGACAGGTGGCGCCGAAAGGCGAAGTTATTGCACTTGAGGATTACCGCACACGCTACGGCCTGTATCGCAGTGACCCGGATCTCCAGGCGGCCCACGCCGCCCACCCTTTTATTTGCATATGGGACGACCACGAAATTGCCAACGACAGCTGGCGCACTGGTGCTGAAAACCACAATGACGGCGAGGGTGACTATGGGGACCGCAAGAAGGCGGCTTTAAGGGCCTACCACGAGTGGCTACCTATTCGCAGTAATCCTAGAGGCGATCAAAATGTCATTTATCGCAGTTTTGAGTTCGGCGATCTGGCGACCTTGATCATGCTCGACACGCGTATTGTCGGACGTGACAAACCGCTGAACTATGCTCATGACCTACCCCTGCGTACCGTGCCCTTCCACTTCGCTGACAAGGTAAAGCCCGTTGCAGTAACAAACGCTGAAACGCTAAAAAATTACGGGCCGACGCAGGCACCAAAGCCCAGTTAAAAGACATACCTGTTCCTTTCAAACTGGCGGGCGGCCAAGCGGAACCAATTCTCGATTGGAATGAAATTCAGAGTTTTGACCCGAAGAATATGCCCAAAGGCATTAGCTTTTTGCCAGATTTAGAGCAATTTAAAGACAGGGTATTACCGGACAGCGCCAGAAGTATGCTCGGCGACACACAACAGTTATGGCTTACCCGCCAACTAGCCCGGTCCACCGCCAAAGGAAAACCATGGCAAATTATTGGTCAGCAGGTTCTTAGCGGCAAAGTCGGCATTCCCAGCATCAAAGACGAGGACATTGACAAGGAGAAAAATTCATATGTCAGCCCGCGCCGAATTGCGGAGTTCCGCATGCTTGCCGCCATGGGATTGCCTCTGAACCTAGATGCGTGGGACGGATACCCGGCAGCCCGAAATACCTTGTTCAATGCGATTAAAGCGAAGGGGTCCAACGCCGTGTTGCTGGCCGGGGACACCCACAATGCCTGGGCATTTGACTTAGCGGATGAAAGCGGCAATCCAGTCGCGGTTGAGTTTGCAACGGCGGGCGTATCTTCTCCGGGCATGGAGGAATATCTGCCAGTAAAACCGCCTGTACTATCAGAGGCCCTACACAGAAGTAGCCCAGAACTGGTGACTTTTGACGGTGAGCATCGCGGCTGGTTGGAACTTTCCCTGACCGCAAACGAGGTGACCGCAACTTTCAACTTCGTCTCGAGCGTGCGCGAAAAAGCGTACCAGCTTCTGGCGCCAGTTAGCCGCGTGGTAAAAGCAGGTAAGCATACGATTGAGCGATGAATGGCAGAATGGTGCCGGCACTGACGAAAAACCACAGTGCCAACTGACATCTATAAAAATGTTAAAAGATATTCACCCGACGTAGCCGACTGTTACTTGCGGCTTCGGCCGTAACTTTTCAGCAGCCACTCTTCTTCACCGCGTTCCAGAGTGAATTTCAGTCCACTGC
>JAALKD010000084.1 GCA_011088215.1 Sphingomonadales bacterium
GCCGTTCCTGAATATCCTTGCGCCGATCATCGGAGCTGCGATGATGACCCATATCGTTCATCAATTGGGGGTGCCTGATTTGGCTCACCGACCAACGCGCGAAAAGCCGGAGACCAACACTCTGTGACACATCCTGTGGCTAAATACCTGTCGGTCACGCTTGGCCTTTTGCTGGCCGCTTGTGCGGCGCCTACCGAGCCGGTACCGCCAGTGGCCGAAGCAACCCCACCGCCTGAAGTTGAAACCACACAGTCGGCGCAAATACCCGAGCCAGATGCACTATTCCCTACCCCTGCCGAGCCCGAGCCGATAGCAGTTGATATGGCACGACTTGACGGTCAAGCACCCACAGGTGTTGTAGCTTATCTGGGTACGCCATCACTAGTGCGCCGCGACGATAGTGTGCAAGTGATGATATTTGAAGCATCTTCTTGTGTTGTCGAGGTTATTTTTTACGAACCGGCAAACGGCGACCATTTCCGTGCTCACCGGGTTAACGCTCGCTCACGCACCGGTCAGGATGTGGACACCGAGAATTGCATACGCCAGCACCTGGAATCGCAGCAATAGCAACAGCCTGTATTACCCCAGCCTATAATAAAAAGGCCTGCTTGATCACTGAGACAGAGGCGGTTAGCATCTAACGATCAGATCCACAGAAAGGCGCCTTTCACTATGGCAGACAAGTCAATCACCAGCGGCACCATTATCAAGCTTGTTATCTGGAGCTTTGTGGTTGGTTTTGTGATGTATAAACTGGCCTGGAGCCCAGGCGACATTGTCGGTTGGATTGGTAACACATTGGCAGAAATGTGGGCATGGTTCTCTGGCTCCGGCATGGAGTATGTGCTGCTGGGCGCCACAATCGTTGTGCCGGTTTTTCTTTTTTCCCGCTTCCGCGATCGCATGCGAGCAGGCCGTACGGGTGATGGTGGCGGCGGACGGTCTTCGAACAGAAGCGGCGACGAATGACCAAATTTTTCGACCCAAAACCCACCGACACAAACCGATCAGGCCCAGGCAGAGCTAGCCAAAAGCTGTATGCACCAGCAACCGAGCGCAACCGAGATGCTTTGCTGGAAGTTTTTCGCGCGCATCTGCCTAAAAGCGGCACGTTGGTTGAAATTGCCAGCGGCACCGGCCAGCATGCCGCTCATATGGCGAGCCATTTGCAGCCGCTATACTGGCAACCAAGCGATATTGAACCGGACAAACTGGACAGCATCAATGCATGGGCCGCAGAGTCGGGCGAAGAAAATATTCTGCCCGCCGTCCATATGAATGTTTTCGAAAATGAATTTAGTACCCTTGAGGTGCCCGCACCCATATCCGCCGTCGCCGCTATCAATCTTATTCATATTGCCCCCTGGTCGGTAGCAGAAGCGCTGGTGCGCCGCGCAGCGACAACTTTGGTTTCAGGGGGGGCGGCATCAGACGGCGTTTTTTTTCTATATGGCCCTTACCGGCGCGGCGGCGCGCATACATCGCCGTCTAACGAAAGCTTTGACGCATCGCTTCGGTCTCGGGACAACAGTTGGGGTGTGCGTGACCTTGAAGCAGTGAGTGAGTTGGCAATGGTCCATGGTTTCGGCGATCCAGCCATCATAGAAATGCCGGCCAACAACCTGTCACTTGTTTTTAAGCGAAAATAGTTTTCAACATGAAGACGCTGCTTACTGAACCGCGGCAATTTCCGGACCGCTGTCGTTCGCCTCGCCCTTCAAGTCGTATTTTTTCGAATAGCGTTTAGCAATTTTTTCCACCGGCAGCAGGATAAATACATCTGTGGTACCGAATTGCTCGTCCACCACCGCGCCGTCACCAATAAAGCAGCCAATGCGCAGATAGCCTTTGATCAGTGGCGGCAAAGCGCGCCGAGCGGTGCGAACATCCAGTTCGTCGGCTGGCACCCGGTTCATTTCAACAAACTGGCCCTCCAGCGCGCGCACCTTAAAGTCATCTGGCACCAGATGGTTATGGTATAGATACGACATAGACTGGGTAAATTCCGCTGGGTCTGTGCCTTCGAAACTGGCGCAACCGAACATATAAGCGATGTTATGTTCCTTAAGGTATTCGGCAATGCCTTTCCAGAGCATATTGATCGTAGAATTGGCGCGGTAGTCTTTGTGAACGCAAGACCGACCCAACTCAAGAAGCTGCTTGTCTTCACCGATCTGGGCGCGGAAGCTGTCTGTCATCATCGGCGCCAAATCATATTCGCCTGATGAGTAAAAGCCGTCATGCCTCTGTGCCACTTCCTGGCGCAGCAAGCGGTATGTGCCAACGATGCGCTTACCCCTGGGCCGGTCGTGATCCAGCACCAGCAGGTGATCACAGAAATATCGTATGGGTCGATGTCGCGGCGGGTGAGGCGCATGCGCCAGTCGGGCTTGGCATGCATTTCCTCATAGAAAATTTTAAAGCGCAACTTCTGCGCGGCTTTAATTTCCTTTAGCGAGCGGGCGAGACGAACCTCAATGCTGCCCTGACGCACGTAAGAAGGGGCACCTGCCATGGCTTGTGCGGCGGCGACCTTTGGCCGTATGGGAGCGTATTTTTTCATACCCAAACCTCGTAAACATCTTCGACGTCAGTTTTATTACACCAGAATGATGGCTTTGTTACATCACAATAGCATGGCATTGCCGTGACACACGGGTGAAATACTATTCAATCTGTCACGGGGCCAGAGGCATCCTTGCGCCACAATATCCAAAGCACAAACAGGCCGGGCAGCGCCAACAGTGTCGCAACAATGAAAAACTCAAACCAACCCATATAGTCGGCAACATAGCCGCTTGGTGCGCCGAGCAGCGTGCGCGCCTGATTGCCCAGCGATGACATCAAGGCGAACTGAGTCGCGGTGAAATTGGCATTACACAGCCCCGCCATATAGGCGATAATTACCGTGGTCCCTAAACCGGTAGCAAAGTTTTCCATGCCAATTGTCGCGGCCAGGCGCCATGCTTCAGCCTCTCCAACCCAAAGCCACGCAAAACCAAGATTGGTGAGCATCATCAAAATGCCCGACAAGAACAGGGCCTTATACATGCCAATTTGCTTGTAGAACATGGCCCCTAAGCCAACACCCAGCATTAGGGCGATAAATCCAACCGTTTTATTGGCCCACGCCACATCGGTCAGCGCAAAACCCATGTCCTTGATAAGCGGTGCTGTCATAATAGACGCGACAGCATCACCAGCTTTAAACAGAAAAATAAACAAGAGAACCAGATGCCAATTTTCGCGCCGGGTAAACTCTTTAAACGGCAGGTAAATCGCTTCACGCAACCGATTCACTACGGGCGAAAGGTGCGCGGCCTCGGTTTCATTGCGCAAAAACTCATCATTTTTGTCACCTCGATTGGGTTCGCCGAGCCACAAAACTGCAAGCGTACCCGGCAAAAACAATATTGGAAGCAGGCTGATGGCTATCGTCCAACCGTATGCGTCAGCGACAAGCAACACCGCTATACCGGCAGCGAAATTGGCAGTGCGATAACCATAAACATAGGATGCCGCGCTGTGGCCTTGGTCTTCATTATCCAAAATTTCAATCCGATAAGCGTCTATCACAATGTCCTGGCTAGCGGACAGAAAGGCAATTGCCGCCGCGAGAACCGCCACTTGAAACAACTGAGTTGCCGGGTCGAACTGAGCGATAATCAATATCAACAACGCCATCAGCGCTTAAATAAGCAAAAGCCAACCGCGCCGCTGCCCAAAGGTCCGGGTAATCCAGCCAAGGGGTAGGCGATCAATCGCCGGTGACCAGATAAATTTCCAAGTGTAAAAGGTCGTGATCAGGGCGAAGAGACCAACGTCACTCTTACTGGCATCACTGTAAGAAAGCCAAAAGCCCATCAACGAAATAACAAAGGTCAGCGGAAACCCGCTGGCCATTCCAAGGCCGAAGGTACCAACTATACGCTTGTCACCATATGGCTTAAGCCCGCTTAAAGCGTCGGTTAACACTGACATGCCGTTTACCCCGCCAACCGGGCTGGATCGATGGTAATCCACAGGCCTTCAGCCTTGGCGACCAACTCTCCGTTCGCATCAATCACCGCTGTGCCGCAACGCCGTTTGCGGCTTTTGGGCGCGCCTGGGTCATCTAGCGACCATCCGTAAACCATGGCGTCACCACCCAGCTTCAAGGGTTTGAATATGTCTGCGGTCAATCGGCCCAGCAAGGCCGCTTCGCCGTAGGCGCAGGCAAAATAACCGGGGCAGTCCAGCGCTGACCAAATATAGGCCGGGTCGATCTCGCCGTTCTCGTCCGCGAAGTTTTGGTGCAACTGCCAGGGCGCACCCATCAGGCCGGGCTTACCCTCTGGGCCGTCGACAACCTGTGCTTCGATACAAAGCCCGTCGCCCGCATGGCGTGCGCCGCCGCAAACAAAACATTGATCAAACGGCCTGAAAGCGTCTTTGCCTATTTTGGGCGCACCGACAAATTTGGGGGCACTGGGCAAGGTCGGCACTTCAAGCGACAAAGTCGCGGCCTTGGCAGTGCCAACTTTGGTGTCATCGTCGCTCAACAGCGCCGTGTCAACCGTCGCGCCCAGTTGCATAGCGTGGTCCAAAGGCGGCGGCGCATGCAATGATGCCTCAACCGCGCCGTTGTATCCGGCCTGCTTTAACCCGGTTGCAAGCACGCCGCTGGCGTAACCGCCATTGGCGGATTTTGGCGGACCATTAAACTGGCGCCCAATTATCACTGACTGATGCATTGCACTTATCCCGCTGCTTTTTTTATCGTTGGTTTTATTGAGCTAATCTAGAAGACGCGCGGCAAACAATGCAAGTAATGCCTTCCCTTGGCCCAGATAATATGATCAAAGAGCGCATGAAACAGACACCTTCAAACAACACGGATATCAACACCAACGTTGACGGGACCAAAAGCTCCCGCACCGTCGCTGTGCGCACACTGATGGCAGTAACGCTGAAGAATCGGCCTTTTGATGTTGCGCTCGACGAGATGACCCGCGAGGCAAAGCTTGATGCTAGAGACCGCGCCTTCGCCTTTAATCTGGTTATGCTCAGCCTGCGCCAGTTAGGTGCGCTAAGATTTATTATGGGTACACTGCTGGACCGGGGCTTACCTAAAAACGCCACCTGGACGGAGGCGGCACTGGTGACGGGGCTGGCGCAGATTTTATTTATGCGCACCGCAGACCATGCAGCAGTTAATGAAACGGTCGATATGATCAAGGCGCTAGAGGGCAAAGAAAAGGGTTTCGCCGGGCTGGTCAATGCGATCTTGCGCAGCGCGATCCGCAAACGCGATAAAATCCTCAAAGACCTCAGCACAGCGCCCGAGCGCAACTTGCCGCAATGGCTGCGCGAAAGCTGGACCTCGTCCTACGGCAAGGCGGCGATGCAGGCAATTGCAGCCACGCTGGCGACCAACCCGCCGCTGGACATCAGCCTGAAACCCGGCGAAGACGCTGACGTCTGGGCCGCAAAACTGGACGGTACCCTGCTGCCCACCGGCAGCATCCGCCGTGCAGCCACCGATGTCATGGCACTGGAAGGCTACAACGGTGGCAATTGGTGGGTGCAGGATATGGCTGCGGCAATCCCCGCGACATTGCTGGGTGATATTTCCGGCAAACATGTGCTGGACCTATGCGCCGCACCGGGCGGGAAAACCATGCAGCTGGCAGCAGCCGGTGCAAACGTGATTTCCGTGGACCGGTCAAAAAACCGCATGGGCAGACTGAAAGCCAACCTGAAGCGGACCGGCCTGTCTGCTGAGGTTGTGATCGACAATGCTGCGGCCTACACGCCGCCTGCACCTGTTGACCATATTCTGGTGGACGCGCCCTGCAGCGCCACCGGCACCCTGCGCCGCAACCCCGATGTTCTTTGGACCAAAACCGCCGACGATGTGGCTAAACTGGCCAATCTGCAAACCGCAATCCTCGCCCATGCCTACAGCCTGCTACCTGTTGGTGGTACGCTGGTTTACTGCGTCTGTTCACTGGAAAAAAGCGAAGGACCAGACCAGATAACCCGCTTTTTGAAGGCAACCGAGGGCGCAAAACGGCTGCCTATAACCGCGGCTGATACGGGCGGGCTGAACGAGCTTGTCACGCTGGCTGGCGATCTTTTGTGCCTGCCGTCGCATTACAGTGACAAGGGCGGTATGGACGGCTTTTATGCCGCCAGAATTACCAAGGCAAAAATATAACAAAATATACGACCCGGGCGGCACCCTTCGGCTTGCTCGAACCGGCGCAACCTGATAAGCAAACGCCATGCAAAAGCCTATCAGAATAGCCCCAAGTATTCTTTCCGCCGATTTCGCGAAATTGGGCGAGGAAGTGCGCGCCGTTGATGCGGCTGGCGCCGATTATATCCATATTGATGTGATGGACGGTCATTTTGTCCCCAACATCACCATCGGCCCCGATGTGGTCGCGGCCCTGCGCCCGCACAGCGAGAAAATATTCGACGTGCATTTGATGATCGAACCCGTGGACCCCTACATCGAAGCTTTTGCCAATGCAGGTGCTGATATTATCACTGCACATGTTGAGGCTGGTCCGCACACCCACCGCACCTTGCAGGCAATCAGAGGGGTGGGGGTGAAGTCCGGCGTGTCGCTGAACCCGGCAACACCGGCAAGCAGCATTGAATACCTGTATGAAGATCTGGATTTGATTTTAGTGATGTCGGTTAACCCAGGGTTTGGCGGCCAATCTTTCATTGAAAGCCAACTGCGCAAAATCGAGACGATTCGAAAACGAATCGATTCGCTAGGTTTGGATATCGACCTTGAAGTAGACGGCGGCTTGAATATGGGTACCGTGGAACGGGTTATAAGTGCTGGCGCTGATGTGTTGGTTGCCGGCAGCGCCACCTTCAAGGGCGGACCGTCTGCCTACGCCGAAAATATCAAAAACCTGCGGGGATAGAAACCCATGTCGGCCGCCATTGATAAAATCGCTGGCTTTGTTTCTGCGGCACCGCTTTCGCGGTCTACCCTGCGGCGCGACACCAGCGGCCACATTATCTCTGGCGTGGCAAAAGCTGCGTCAAAAGCACTGCGCGAATGGGGTTACGGTCTCGGCCTTTACGAGTTTCGCCTGAAAGGGCGCTATCCACTGCAATTGCTGGGCAGCCCCGATGACCCTGCGCCGGGCAATGCCACGCTTGGCTCAGCCATCCTTGGCGGCGACATGCTGTTCGAGGGCGAACAACACCCGCTGCACGAAGGTTTTTGGAATGATGTTGCGGGAGCGACACCTGAATTTCGCCACTATGCCCACTCGTTTCACTGGTTGCAGGATTTGGCCCACGTGGGCGACCAGTTAAAAGCCCGCGACGCGGCAGAAACCATCCTTGGCTGGTGGCTAGCTCATGGTACAAATTGGCATCCTGAAGTTTGGCAATGTGAAACCCTGGCAAGGCGTTTCATCAACTGGTCTGCCCACGCACCGCTTATCCTGTCGTCAGACGATTCGGTATATCGTTCAGGGGTGTTAACTGCGATGGCGCGCCAGTTGCGCCACCTGTCGCGCTGCAACCAGGACGCCGCCGAAGGCCTGCCTCAAATATATGCTGCCACCGCATTAACGCTGGGCGGCTTGTTGTTACCGGGCGGCGCAGGCTGGCAACTGCGCGGACTTCGCATGCTGGAAAAAACCACCAAAAGCTTTGTGCTGCCGGACGGTGGTCCGGCAAGCCGCAACGCAGCAGACGCCATTCGAACCATGCAAATGCTTATTCTGGTGCGCAACACATTCATCGATGTAAATGCCGACCTGCCGCCCTGGGTTCAGGTAACCCTGGATAAGCTAGCACCGTTCGTTCGTACCATGCGCCACGGCGATGGCAGCTTTGCACACGTAGGCGGCGTTTCCGCTGAAGGCGGACACGGCACTGATGCTATCTTGGCAGCAAGTGAAGCCAAGGGTAAAGCCACAGAGAATGCCGCTCATAGCGGTATTCAACGCGCCGTCGCCGGTGCCAACTGCCTGATTATCGATGCGGGCACACCACCTGCGCGCGCCTTGTCTGGCAAGGCTGTCGCCGCAACCGGTGCCTTTGAATTCTCAGTAGGCCAAGAACGATTGATCGTTAACATGGGCCCGGCCAGCGCGCGCGGCCCGATGGCTGAGCTCGCTATCATGGCCCGGTCAACCGCAGCAAACAGTACCTTGGTTGACGGTGACCCCAACAGCAATCAAATCAGAGACGATGGTTTTGTTGGTACCGGTGGCAGCGAAACCCAGACCACGCGCGAAGTTATAGACGACGGGGTATCGATCAAGGTAATCCACAACGGCTACGAGAAACGCTTCGGAGTTTTGCATGAACGAACGTTGCTGCTTTCAGGCGACGGCAAAAAACTGAAAGGCAGCGACCGGCTTTCAGGCCGTAAGCTAAAGAAATTAGCCGGACAGTCAGTGACGCTCAGGTTCCATCTTCACCCAGGCGTACAAGCCTTCAAGGCACCGGACGGCAGAATTTCGCTGGAAACACGAGGTGGTAAAACCTGGATTTTTGATATCGATGATGAAAATGCCGAAATAGAAGACAGCCTGTATCTGGCCCAGCCCGACACGCCGGTTGCCAGCAAACAAATAACCGTTTCCGTCAACGCGGACGGTGCCGCGCCGATAAAATTAAACTGGACCCTTAGTGAAATAAGCGTTTGAGGCGCGCCATAGTGGCCTGCCTGTTTCGCTGCCAACATGTTTAGAAAGCTTGCCTCTTATGACCACCGTTTCGATCAAACGTGCCCTTGTTTCCGTTTCCGATAAAACCGGCCTTGTTGAGCTGAGCAAAGCCCTCGATAAAGCTGGTGTGGAGATCCTGTCTACCGGTGGGTCGGCAAAGGCACTGCGCGACGCCGGTGTGCCGGTCATTGAAGTTGCAGACCATACCGGTTTCCCGGAAATGATGGATGGTCGAGTGAAAACCCTGCACCCGAAAATTCACGGCGGATTACTGGCGCTACGTAACAACGACACACACCTTGCAGCCATGCGCGATCACGATATCAGCGCCATCGATCTAGTGGCGATCAACCTCTATCCGTTTGAGGCAACGGTTGCTTCAGGTGCAGATTTCGAGACCTGCATCGAGAATATCGACATTGGCGGACCAGCCATGGTGCGCTCAGCCGCAAAAAACCATGGCTTTGTTACCATTATTACCGACCCAGCTGACTATGCTGGCGTGATTGCCGAGATCGAACAATCAGGCGGCACCACGCTGGACACGCGCCGTAAGTTGGCAGCAAAGGCCTATAGCCGCACCGGATCGTATGACGCTGCCATCGCGGGCTGGTTTGCCGAGCAAAACAACGAAACTTTCCCCGACCGCATGCCCTTTGCTGGCACCAAAGTGCAGGAATGCCGGTACGGCGAAAACCCGCACCAAGTGGCGGCTTTTTACCGCAATAACGAAGACCGCTCAGGCATTGCAACCGCCACCCAACACCAGGGCAAGGAACTTTCCTATAACAACCTGAATGATACCGATGCGGCCTTTGAACTGGTGAGCGAATTTGATGGTAGCATACCCACCGTCGCAATCATCAAGCACGCCAACCCTTGTGGTGTAGCCACTGGATCAACCTTGCTAGAGGCTTATGAAAAAGCTCTGAAATGTGATCCGGTTTCCGCCTTTGGTGGCATTGTCGCATTAAACGGCACGCTTGACGGTACAACTGCTAAGGCCATTATCAAAGTGTTTACAGAGGTTATTATCGCTCCAGACGTCACCGACGAAGCCAAGGCGATCATCGGAGCAAAGAAGAACCTGCGGCTATTGACTACTGGCAGCATGGCAGACCCGCTACAGCCGGCAAAAATGGTCAAGACCGTGGCTGGTGGCTATCTGGTGCAAAACCGAGACACCGGCAACATCACGGCCGACGACCTGAAAGTTGTCAGCAAACGCCAACCCACAGCGCAGGAACTGGCCGACATGCTATTTGCTTTCAAAGTCGGCAAGCATGTGAAATCAAACGCCATCGTTTATGTGCGAGATGGTATGACTGTGGGCGTGGGTGCCGGGCAAATGAACCGCCGCGACAGCAGCAGAATTGCGGCCCTGCGAGCGGGCGAAGCCGCAGAGATGGCTGGCGAGGCCGAGAGCTTGGCCAAAGGCAGTGTGGTTGCCTCAGATGCCTTTTTTCCTTTCGCTGACGGCCTGCTTGCAGCAGCAGAAGCTGGGGCTACCGCCGTGATCCAGCCGGGTGGGTCCATGCGCGATCAGGATGTAATCGACGCCGCAGACGACGCAGGGCTTGCCATGGTGTTTACCGGCATGCGCCATTTCCGGCACTGAGCCATCAGTTTGAATTTCAGTCGCTAACTAACTCAGGGCGGCCTTAATAACCTGAGTTGCTTTTGCAAGCGTTGCGGGGCTGTGGGGCCGAGATTCAACCACGCCCCAAATCGGACCCGGCCACGCCGGGTCGCTCTCATAGCGAGCAATGACATGGACATGCAGTTGCGGCACCATGTTACCGAGCGCTGCCACATTCATTTTGTCAGCCTTAAACAGCCGCTGCATGGCCCGCGAGACCTTTGTAACCTCTGTCATGAGCGTTTGTTGGTCCCCGGGCAACAGGTCATGCAGTTCACGCATACCAGCACGTTTCGGTACCATAATCAGCCACGGATAGGTTTGGTCGTTCATCAGCAGTAATTGACACAAATCAAGGTCGGTAACGCCGATCGTGTCACAAGCTAGGTGCGGATGAAGTTGATACTGGGTCATAATGGTTCCGGTTTTGAGCGTTCATAAGCGTTATTTGGGGATACTATGTCTCGCTTTCACAAACTGCGCAAGGCAACCGCCAATGACATATTTTTCATTCGGGCCCTGGAAATGGACCCGGCAAATATTTTTGTCCATTGTTGGGATGAAGAAACTCATCGTAAATATTTGAAAGACCCCAGGGCGCACTATCTGATAGCGGAAGGTATTCAGGGCACGGCGCTTGGCTATGCAATCCTGTTTGAAAATGAACCTGGTATCGTTGAATGGAGGCGCATCATTGTCGCGCGCCGCGATGACGGCATCGGCAGCGCCTTCATGCAAGCAGTGATTGACAGATTCACAGATGAAGGCGCATCGATGCTTTGGCTTGATGTCTACGAAGAAAACGAGCGGGCACGCCATGTATATAGCGCCATGGGTTTCGAAGAAGTAAGAACAGAAGCGCCGGCAACCGACTCCGATGCCACCTTGGTGATAATGGAACGACCATTGGGTTTGGCGATAAACCATTGACCGCCAAACAAACAATGCCTATCTGCCAACACACAAATCTTTTGGTTTTTTTACACGAATATTCTATTGCTTTGGCAGGAGCAAAAACCCGACCATGATACGATCCTTTTACATTCTCGATGACTTCCTGAGCGACCCACATCAGCTGCGAAACCTGGCGCTTCAGCAAGACTATCCCGAATACGACGACTTGCCGCGCTTTCCAGGCCGCAATTCCAAATACAAACAAATCATCAACGGACTCGATAAGAAAATTTCGGAAATTGTCGGCGAACCGCTGGTGCCGGTGGAAGGAACTTCTTACGCTAAATTCCGCCTTGCGCTAGAAGGCGAAAAAGGCACTCACAGCGTTCACATCGATAATGCCCACTGGACTGCAATTCTGTATCTGACTCTGCCGGAACATTGCCAGGACGGCACCCATTTCTTCAGACATTTGCCAACCGGTACTGACCGAGCACCCTATTTCAGACATGAATACGAAAAATATGGCTCCACCGACCAGCAAGAGCTGCTTGACCTAACCGTGAACGCCCATTCTAACGATCCGTCCAAATGGGAAAAAACCATGACCATTCCCATGCGGTTTAATCGGATGATTTTGATGCGCCCCCAACATTGGCACGACGCAGGTGTCAGTTTTGGTGACAGTGTTGAAAATGGCCGATTGGTTTATCTGAGTTTTTTCAATCACGCAGGCAGTTTATGATCAGATCCGTCATTGTTGTTGATGATTTCCTCGGCGATCCGCAAGCACTGCGCGATGCGGCGCTGGAACAAAAATACCCCACGCCGGAAACGCCTCAGTTTTATCCGGGACTCGATTCTGAGCACCCGCAGCATATCAATGGGTACGATGAAAAAATTGCTGAACTGATCGGCGAACCGGTGGTGCCAGTACCCACCAGCTCGCACGCGCATTTCCGGTTGGCACTTGAGGGCGACAAAGGATCTGAAGGCGTGCATATCGACAACGTGCATTGGACAGCGATCCTGTATCTGACCCTGCCGGAACACTGCCAGGGTGGCACCCATTTGTTTCGCCACATTGAAACAGGTACCGACCATGCACCTTATAATTCAGCCGAGTTGGCGGAACTGGGCTTCACCTCGCAGCAACAGTTTCTGGATGACGTAATTAACAAAAACACCAATGATCCCAGCAAATGGGAAGAGTTGATGACCGTGCCCATGTGCTTCAACCGGCTGGTGATCATCAAACCACAGCAATACCACGACGCTGGCATCAGCTTCGGCGACTGCGCTAAAAATGGCAGGCTGATTTATGTCTGCGCCTATAATTACCCCAATGCCGCCAAAATGACCTATCCGGAAGGGTAAGTTTGCGCTGCCATCACGGCCCGCCGGGCACACTGTAGAAAAGGAAACCTCTATGACCCGTCTGTTCTTGGCTTTCTCAGTAATCCTAGTGATCTATATGCCCGCTGCGGCGCAAGAGAACGAAGCCAACCAATATGCCATAGTCGGCGGCATGATGGTCGACGGCTACGAGGCGCCACCGGTCCACAATTCGGTAATTTTGGTACACGGCAACCGCATTGTCGCGGCGGGACCAGCGCACGAAGTTATAGTGCCAGACGGCATACCAGTTATCGATGCGCGCGGTAAAACCGTTATGCCGGGGCTGATTGACCTGCATATCCACCTGGACCTGATCGGCCATGGCGACTACGACGAATATTATAATTTCCTCGGCGGCACCAAACGCCTGCCCGACGTTATGCCTATCGCCGCTAAACATATGATGCGCGCCGGTGTAACCACCGGTGTCGATCTTGGCAGCCCCTTCGACATATTGGCCGTGCGCGATAAAATCCGCGCAGGCATTATCCCCGGTCCCCGGTTAATCGTCTCAGGCCCATGGATCACCCGCATTAAACTGGACGGCGTGCCAGACAGCTATCAGGTTGTCATCGACAGCCCAGAAGAGGCCGCCGCCAAAGCGTTGGAGCTGATCGACGCAGGGTCTGATGTTATCAAAACATGGTTGGGCCTAACCCGCGACGACCTGAAGGCGGTGGTGAAGGCCGCCCATAGCCGGGGGGTGAAAGTACACTCGCATCTCTATAAAGTACCCGCGATGGAAGATGCCATCGCTGCTGGTGTTGACGTGCTGCAGCATGTGGGCAGCGCAAAAATGCCCCCCTACCCACAAGCCTTGCTGCGCAAGATCGCCGAAGACCGCATTCCCGTGGTGCAAACGATCGCCCACCGTATATGGGTGTATCCGGCAACAGAAGCCAACCCAGGGCGTTTGAATACGCCGGAACTGGAAGCAGACATGCCCCCTGATGTGTTCGCCGAAATGCAACGCAGTTTTAAAAACTTCCGCGCTTTGTCCTATTTCCGGGACACGCCCGACGAAATTCGCCATTCGAAAATCAACGCCCGCCAATTCATTGACGCAAACGCCTATATGGGCGTTGGAACCGATGCCGCCAGCCCGATGAATTTCCACACCGAAGCCATCTGGCGCGAAATGTCCGCACTGGTCGACAGTGGCATGACCCCTGCTCGAGCTATTTCAGCTGCCACCAAAAGCGGCGCGGAAATTATTGGAATGGGCCGCGATTTAGGCACCCTGGAAACAGGCAAGCTGGCTGACATTATCATCGTGGACGGCAACCCGCTGGCGGACATCAACACGCTTGATTATGTGGCCGTCACCATCAAGGACGGCAATGTCTGGTATGACCCCAAATATACGTCCGCCGTCCTTAAACAAATTGGCCAAGCTTTTTAAGCGACACAAAACCCATTTGTGTCAGGAGTGATGGTGCAGACCTGCGCGCGCCCTTGGCCAAAAACAAGCCACGCCTTATGGTTTTTCTATCGCTAATATGGTCGCAGCAAACTGGTGCTAATAATCCGGTGCAATTAATCAACGGTTGAAAAACCTAGACCTATTCAACCATAGGTCGCTATAGTGACAGCAGAGATATTTATGCATAGTGCTGAACAGCAAAACCCCACTTTCCCCCAGCAGCCACGCGAGGTGTACCAACAGGTGCGCGACCAAAGTGCCTCGCTTGCCGCCCCGCTTTCCGACGCCGATGCAACCGTGCAGTCGATGGAGGATGCCAGCCCGGCCAAATGGCATTTGGCCCACACCAGCTGGTTTTTTGAAACCTTCGTTCTTGTGCCGCATTCAGATGGTTACGGCTTGTTTTCAGAGGTTTTCCCTTACCTGTTCAACAGCTATTACGAACAAGTGGGAGAGCGCTTCCCTCGCCCCACCCGCGGGCTGTTGACCCGTCCATCGTTGGAAGAGGTTAATCGCTACCGCACCCACGTTGATACAGCGATGGGCCGGCTTTTGACCAAACCTGTGAGTACTGATGTACTGACCCTGGTTGAGCTGGGCCTGCAGCACGAACAGCAACATCAGGAACTGTTACTGACTGATATTTTGCACCTGTTTGCCAAAAACCCGCTGCGTCCGGCTTACCGGGAAGGACAGCCACTAGGTGTTACACCTGCAAACAGTGCGGACGCAGGCTGGACCAACTATGTTGGCGGCACCGCCACTGTTGGAGCAAACAGTAAAGCCTTCGCTTTTGATTGTGAAACCCCGCGCCATGAGACATTGCTGCGACCTTACCGCCTAAACAACCGCGCGGTAACGAACCGCCAGTGGACAAATTTCATTGATGATGGCGGCTATGAAAATCCGGTGCTATGGCTGTCGGACGGCATTGCGAACGCACGCGAACAAGGCTGGCAAGCACCCCTGTACTGGGAAAAACAGGACGATATCTGGTGGTCAATGACCCTGCGCGGCTTTCAACCCGTCGATATGGACGCACCGGTGACCCATGTCAGCTACTTTGAAGCCGACGCCTTCGCTACTTGGGCG
>JAALKD010000085.1 GCA_011088215.1 Sphingomonadales bacterium
ACGCAACCTGGCCCGAGCCCGGAACATGGACAACCGCCATGCGTTCCTGAAAGCCGAGATTGCAGATCGCTTGTTTGAGCGCTTGCAGGAAGTAAATCGGGACTTTCCAGCACGCGCTGACCTAGGGGGGACATTTGCACCCTATCTGCCTGCAGCTGATCAAAATAATTATACGTCTTTGGCGCAAGGAAGCCCGTCATTGCAGATAGCGCCGGCCAGCCAAAACCTTATTGTCAGTAACCTGGGCATGCACTGGGTCAACGATCTGCCGGGTTTACTGGTTCAAATATGCGGTGCCCTTAAAGCTGATGGAATGTTTACGGCTTCGCTATTTGGCGGCCAAACCTTGCACGAGCTGCGTCATGCTTTTCTAACTGCCGAAGCAGAAATCATTGGCGGCGCGAGCGCGAGGGTCATCCCATTTGCTGATGTAAAGGACTTGGGCGGCCTGTTGCAGCGTGCTGGCTTTGCCCTGCCTGTAACCGATGTAGATACCCTGACGCTTACCTATGCGCATCCGATCAATCTAATGCAGGAACTGCGCGGAATGGGCGAAGCCAACGCCCTTTTGGACAGGAGTAGGAAATTTCTACGCCGCGATGTTCTAATGCGCACATGCGAGATATACAGCGAACAATTCGGGCAAGCTGATGGCCGAATCCCGGCCACGTTTGAAGTTATGTATATGACCGGCTGGCATCCCCATGAAAGCCAGCAAAAGCCGCTCAAGCCAGGCAGCGGCGACGTTAGTTTGGCTGAGGCGTTAAAAGCAGGGAAACTACCAGGAAAATAGCTTTCTAAGCGCCGACAACAGTCAATTCGGGCCACCGTTCACGCCACCGCTTTGCCGCGAGTCGCCGATCAAACCCAGCGGCGTCGTGCTGTTTCATCGACGGTGTTATACGCAGAATATGGTCGTAAAGGTCATCCAGTCCAAAAGGCGCGATAATCTGGAAATCGCCGGCTTGGGTGAGCCGCAAGCCCACTGTTGTGGCTGTTTCGGCCCAATGGCATAAAGCACCTGACAAGTCGGTAAACGGCGGGTGATTGCCAAACATGTGCATACGCGCCTGGTTGCGCACTTGCCACATGCCGGTCGGTGAGTGGTGCTCTAGCACCTGTTCATAGCCAATGTCGCGGCTTTTTTCGACTGCCGTGCGGTCAAAATAGACCACATCGATATCAGCGTCATGCTCGCTGGCAACCCCAGCGTAAAGCGAATCCCAATAGCGATTTCGAATAAACCCGGCGGCAATATAGGCCTTGGCTGGGCCCACTTCCTCAACAGCCTTCAGCGCTGACATGGCAAATCGGTCGTTTTTGATCAGGCCCAGTAACCGATCAGGCATCAAAGGAAATCTCTCAGCATCGCGACAAGTGGCAAATCCGCCTCGGGCATGGCATATCCGCCCAATTCTCTGATCTTCACCCATTTGGTTTGCTGGTTTTCCTGCGGCGTGATCAAACCTTCCCACTTGCGGCACAGATACAGTGGCATCAGCAGATGAAATTTCGCGTAACTGTGAGAGGCAAAAGCAAAGGGTGCGAGGCACGCAGCAGAGATATCAATGTCCAGCTCTTCCTTACATTCGCGGATAAGAGCCGCTTCGGGAATCTCTCCAGCTTCAACCTTACCGCCTGGAAACTCCCACAAGCCCGCCATTGACTTACCTTCTGGGCGCTGAGCGATCAGCACATTCCCATCAATATCAATTAGGGCAATCGCTGCCACCAAAACCGTTGGCAACCCCGCGTCTAGTCGAACATTTGGCTCTGGACATTCCGGATCATTCATACCCGATGAGGTAGCGCTAACTTTAGGAAAATTCAAGCTTTAACACCTTGTTTAGATTTTACCTCAAAGCTGATAGCCCAGAGGCGTATAGGCAAGGCATCAGGCAATAGAGGAGCCACCTAAATGGCATTAAATTTCAGACTGAGCACTTTTGGTCGAGCTAATCATAGAGGCACAAGCGATTTCTCACGGCATCAAGCCGCGGCGCTGTGGCAAGCGCTTATAAGTGACACACGCGGCGCTACAGCAATTGAGTATGGTCTGCTGGCGGGCCTAATCGCTGTGGGACTGGCTGGGGGCCTTGGCGCCCTTGCGGATTTAGTAAACTTGCTATTTGAAGTGATTGGCGACGAAACAGCAGATGTTACTGATTCGATCACGAACCCTTAAACGTCAAAAACCGCAACGGAACTTGTCTCCGGCACGGATGAAATTTGCGAAAACGCAGAAGGTGACCGCAATAAACCCGTGCGATCAGCTATAAGCGACCTCCTGAAACTCCGGCGCATTGTAGCGGCGACGCGGCTTTTCTTCACTTTCTGCCCGCAAGGCAATTACGCGTTTTGCCCGCTGCACTTCCCGCTGCATATATTGTAATTCAGCAAGCTTTTCCGCACCCTCACCGGCATAACAAGCCAGTGCGTCGGCAAGAGCAGTTTCCAATTCCGCTAGAAACTTTAACTGCAAGTCTAAATTCACTGTCGGCATAACTAACTCCAATATAACTTTTTGGGTCGAACCCATTTCTTTATATTCAAGTCATGTGCCATTATTTTATTATTTAATATCAGCGCGTTAAACCGTTTAGATGGCTAGGTAGGCAGAATATGCTGTTGAATTTCAGCCTTGGCGGAATCTTTGACCGATGTATATGTGCCGCAATTATCCCACCGGCAGGATAGGGGTTTCAGGAGCTTAGCTGCGATAATCAGCGTTTATATCAATGTAACCGTGAGTGAAATCGCAAGTCCAAATGGTGGCTGTACCGTCACCAACGCCTACATCAATACGAATATCAATATCCGACTCTTTCATGTGAGCAGCCGCTCTTTCTTCATCATACTGGCGACTAACAACGCCCTTTTCCGCTACCAACTGATCGCCGATCCATAATTTTAAACTGTCCCGGCTGGCCCGCTCGCCAGATTTACCCACCGCCATAATAATACGGCCCCAATTGGGGTCTTCTCCAGCGATCGCGGTTTTAACCAACGGGCTATTCGCAACGGCGAGGCCGATGTTTTTTGCAGCCGCAGACGACTCTGCACCAGCAACCTCAACCGTCACAAATTTGGTTGCTCCCTCGCCGTCACGAACTATCTGTTGTGCCAAGTTAGTTGCCACCTCAAGAAATTTGGCCTTGAAGTCTGTCAAGCTAGGGTCGTTCGGGTCATCTATCAGCGCCAGATTGGCTTTTTTTCCTGTTGCAAAAGCCAACACAGTGTCATTTGTCGAGGTGTCACCGTCAACGGTGGTGCTATTGAAGCTTGCCTCTGTCGTACTCTTTAGTATTTCGCGAAGGCAATTTGCCGATACCAACGCATTGGTGAAAATAAACCCGAGCATTGTTGCCATGTCTGGCGCAATCATACCGGAACCCTTGGCTACGCCGGAAATCACCACTGTCTTTCCATCAATCGTCGCGACCCGGCTGCAGCCTTTTGGGAACGTATCTGTCGTTGCGATTGCCACGGCAACCTCATGCCACATAGCGCCGGACAGACCATTATTTATCCGTTTCAGATATTTGGGAAACGTGGAGACATCCAGAGGCTCGCCGATCACCCCAGTGGAGGCCACGAGAACTTCATTGGGCAAACATCCAACAATCTTGGCAGTTGCTTCAGCGGTTTTTCGGGCGGCCTTATCACCTTTTTTACCGGTAAACGCATTGGCATTTCCTGCATTGACCACCAGCGCTCGTGCAGTGCCACTGTTATCGGCCAAGCATTGCTTACACCACTCAACAGGTGCCGCAGGCATTTTTGACCGGGTAAACACGCCAGCGGTTGTTGTCCCCTCAGCCAACCTGGCCAGCATCAGGTCAGGTCGGTCTTTATAGCGCAGTCCTGCTGCGGCGGCCCCGATTTCAACGCCGGGCACGGGCAACAAGCTTGGGAATTGTGCAGGCCCAAGAGGGCTTTTTTTAATCACTGGCATTTTGACCCTGTTGCAATAGATAATAATTTAAATCTTAAAAAAATTGGCGGAAAACAGCGATTTTTTCCACCTTTCTTCAAGAGCAAAGTGTGCCTGTGCAATTAACTGATTGCAAGTTGAATAGATACTCGCCCGGGCGACACACTTTATTTTGTAGCCCGCAAGGTGCCACACAGGTTGACAGAAGCCTTGGCTATACTTATCTCTGCCTTCTTTCTGATGCTAATTTCAGTTCTGTTTTATAAGTATTTGAGCCGTTTGCGTCCTTACGGGCAAACAAAGTGCTAGAGTGCCCAAGGTGGCACGCGCCGCTACGGTAATTTAGGATAATGATATGTTGGGATTTTCTACACTGGCAAAAAAGATTTTTGGTTCTGCCAATGATCGCTACCTCGCCAAACTGGAACCCACTGTGGCGGCCATCAACGCGCTTGAGCCGGAGCTGCAGAAACTGTCAGACGCCGATTTAAAAGCCAAAACAGATGAGTTCCGTGGCCGCCTCGAAAATGACGAAAAACTTGATGACCTGCTGGTAGAAGCTTTTGCCGTTGTTCGGGAAGCTGCAGTGCGGTCACTGGGGCTTCGGCACTATGATGTTCAGCTGGTTGGCGGCATGGTTCTCAACGACAGCAGCATCGCTGAGATGAAAACCGGCGAGGGTAAAACCCTTGTTGCCACACTGGCCGCCTATCTGAACGCATTGCCCGGCAAAGGCGTGCATGTAGTTACCGTCAATGACTATCTGGCGGAACGCGACGCCGACTGGATGAGCGGTGTATACGGATTTTTAGGCCTGACCACAGGTGTGGTTGTTCCGGGTAAAAATGACGATGAGCGCCGCGACGCATACAATGCAGACATAACATACGGCACCAACAACGAATTTGGTTTTGACTATCTGCGCGACAATATGAAATTTCAGCGCGAAGAAATGGTTCAGCGCGACTTTGCCTTCGCGATCGTGGACGAGGTCGATTCGATCCTGATTGATGAAGCGCGTACGCCGTTGATTATCTCGGGACCAACCGAAGACAAGTCGGACCTTTATACAGCGATTGACAAAATTCTCGCACAAATTGGTGAAGATGATTTTGAGAAAGATGAAAAGTCGAAAAATGTTTCACTGACCGAGGGCGGCACCGAGCACGTTGAGGGAATTCTTCGGGAAGCTGACCTTCTGAAATCTGAAAGTCTTTATGATTACGAAAATACCGCCATTGTCCATCATGTGGACCAGGCGCTGAAGGCGCGCACCATGTTCGAGCGCGACACAGATTACATCGTAAAAGACGACAAGGTTATCATCATCGACGAATTTACCGGCCGCATGATGGACGGCAGGCGGTATTCAGGCGGCTTGCATCAGGCACTGGAAGCCAAAGAAGGCGTTACAATCCAACCGGAAAACCAGACACTGGCGTCAATCACCTTCCAGAACTATTTCCGCATGTTTCCAAAACTGGCGGGTATGACGGGTACTGCGGCAACGGAAGCAGAAGAATTTGCTGACATTTACAGCCTGGGTGTGGTGGAAATTCCAACCAATGTTGAAATTCAACGCGTTGATGAACACGATGAGTTTTACCGGACCGCCGATGAAAAATATAACGCTATTTTGCAGGACATTGAAGCTTCACAGGCAAAAGGCCAGCCAATTCTTGTCGGCACAGTTTCGATTGAAAAGTCGGAACTTTTAGCGGCATTTCTAAAGAAAAAGAAAATCAAACATCAGGTTCTGAATGCGCGCCACCATGAACAGGAAGCCTTTATCGTCAGTCAGGCTGGACGCCTTGGCGCAGTGACTATCGCGACCAACATGGCGGGCCGAGGTACAGATATTCAGCTGGGCGGCAACGCCGAGATGCTGATTGCAGCCGAAACGCAAGACATCGATGACGAAAAGAAAATTAACAAGATAACTGACAAAATCCGCAGCGAAGTTGCAGCTGAGAAAGCCAAGGTTTTAGAAGCTGGCGGGTTGTATATTATGGCGACGGAACGCCATGAAAGCCGGCGGATTGATAACCAGTTGCGCGGCCGTGCGGGCCGACAAGGCGATCCGGGCCGGACCAAATTCTTCCTTTCGCTGCAAGATGACCTGATGCGCATTTTTGGCCCCGAACGCATGGATTCGATGCTGGTGCGGCTGGGGATCGAAGAAGGCGAAGCCATCATTCACCCCTGGATCAACAAAGCAATTGAAAAAGCCCAGCAAAAGGTTGAAGCGCGAAACTATGACATCCGCAAAAACCTGGTGAAATACGACGACGTAATGAACGACCAGCGCCGCGTAATTTACGATCAGCGCCGCGAGATAATGGATGTGGAAGACGCTTCCGAAACAGTGGTTCACATGCGCGAAGATGTAATCCAACATATCGTTGAAAATCGTATCCCGCCCAAGTCCTATCCGGAGCAATGGGATCTTGAAGGTTTGCAGGAAGACGTTACCGATATTCTCGGATTGCAAGATGTATCGGTCGAGGCCTGGGGCCAAGAAGAAGGCGTGGACGATGACACAATCATCGAACGATTAGAGCAAACCAGCGGCAAGGCGCTGGAAGAAAAAGCTGAGAAATACGGCAACGAGTTTTGGCGTCATATCGAAAAAAGCCTTTTGCTTCAAGTTGTTGATCAGGAATGGAAAGATCACCTTCAGAACCTGGACTATGTGCGTCAGGGTGTTGGCTTGCGCGCCTACGGCCAGCGCGATCCGCTAAACGAGTATAAAACTGAAGCTTTCACATTGTTTGAAGGCATGCTTTATCAAAGCCGCGAAACACTAACCCGGCTACTGTCACGCGTTGAGATTGCCCCACAACAAAGCCCGGAAGAGGTCGCACCGCCTCCGTTGCAAGCGCCGATGATGCAGGCAACCCACCCTGACCCCGATGCTGGTGGCATCGTGTCGGGCGGCAGTTCAGCTGATGCATTTGATGCGGACCCCAACGATACCTCTACTTGGAGCAACGTGCCACGCAATGCGCCTTGTCCTTGTGGTTCTGGCAAAAAATACAAGCATTGTCACGGCGATATGGCTGGCGGCACAGCGCAGTTTGCTCCCGCCAGCAATCCATTTTCTGGTGTAGGGCGAAATGATACTTGCCCGTGCGGTTCTGGCAAAAAATTCAAACACTGCCACGGCCAGCTGTAGCATTTGAAACGGGGAGGTCTTTCCTGAACGTCTTATGAACATCACCATCAGCTTCGCCTAATGTGGTAAACTCTACATTGGTCTCACCAAAACAAAGGATGAGACCAATGTTGGAAAGACGCCCGAACAAAAAGAACATCCATAACTATCTTATTGGTAGCTTGTTTGTTGCAGCTGCTGGCCTCACGCAAACGGCGACTGCCGATCCATACCAATATGCCGCTGCACCAGATCCCATCGACGGCGAATTTCGCGCCAGTCACCCGGTAAAAATATTTGTTGATGTCTCGCATGACCGCCGGGTTCGCAGTCATGATCGCAGTCGCACCGACAGCGCAGATCAATTTGTCAGGGATCGCCTGCATTATCAGTTACCACCCTATGTTATATTGGTCTCTAACCGCCGCGACGCCGACATGACAGTAAAGGCGCAACTCATGGGTTACGACTTGTCATTTCATACTACTGACGTGGACCGCCGCAACAAAAAATACAAAAAACGTTACCGCTACACAGGTGGGGTATGCGGCCAGCACAAACGGGCCTTCTATACCCGGGTAACCGAAAAGGGCGTGGCGCTTGACTATAAGCTGTCAGTGCGCTTGAAAGGCATCGATAGCTATTCAGATACGGCCCGCATTCGCACAGCTGAAAGCTACCGCTACGGCGAAAAGCTCAGCGCGCTTACCAATTGCGGTGTTGCGCCTTCGGTGCATTACCCCAACAAAACGGTCGCTAAACTATTCACTCGCGCTGGCGGCGCTTACCGAGATGTGATTGCCCACGAAGTGCGCAAGGAAAGTTTGAAAAAACTGACCTATGTATTGGCAGGTACGATTAAAGGCCGGACCGACCAGTTTTATGCTGCACTTGCCAACCAATATGCCGACAGGGCCTACGCTCATACAAGGCTTGCTGACAGGCATCATAACCGCAAAGCCGATGCCGAATTATACGACTATGACGATGTCGACGCTGACAGCTATTGGCGCAAAAAACGCTCTAAATGGTGAGACAAGTGATCTTGCCCCATAATTGAGGCGCACAGATGCGTGCGGACCGTTCCTCGCTGGTTCGCAAGCATCACATGCCCCCAACAAGCGCCCGGATTGTTTCGAGTTTTGTTTCGAGTTATCCGGGCGTTTCGTTTTTCAGATACGGGAGCAGCCTAATTATTCAGTATAATCAAGCAAACGCATCGTCCCAACTGCCCTGTGTGGCGGCCTTGGAATATTCAGTGGCACGGTTCTCGAAGAAGTTGGTGTGCTCCACTGCATTGAGCATACTGTCAAGCCAAGGTAAGGGGTTTTCAGCGATATTATACTCAGCTTCCAGACCCAACTGCTGAAGACGGCGATCAGCAATGTAACGGATGTATAGTTTCACATCCTTGGCCTCCAAGCCTTCAATCGCACCCATTCCAAAGGCAAGATCGATGAAGGCATCTTCGTGCTCAACAATGGTTTGGCATGCCTGCAGAAGCTCAGCCCGCATACTGTCGTCCCACAGCTCCGGGTTTTCTGACATCAGCGTACTGAACAACTTGACCATATTGTCACAGTGCAAACTTTCGTCGCGTACCGACCATGTAATGATCTGTCCCATGCCCTTCATTTTATTAAAGCGCGGGAAATTAAGCAGCATGGCAAAACTGGCAAACAGTTGCAGCCCTTCGGTGAAGGCACCAAACACCGCAAGCGTTATTGCGGTAGAGCGCAAATCGTCAGAGTTAAACTTCTGCATATAATCATATTTATCCTTCATTTCTTTGTAATGAAGGAAAGCAGAATATTCTGTTTCCGGCATGCCGATGGTGTCGAGCAGATGGCTATAAGCGGCAATATGGATAGTTTCCATATTAGAGAAAGCAGACAGCATCATTTGCACTTCGGTGGGTTTAAACACCTTGGTGTAATGCTTCATATAGCAGTTGTTAACTTCGATATCGCTTTGAGTGAAAAAGCGAAAAATCTGGGTCAGCAGATTTTTTTCAGACGGACTGAGGTTACGCGCCCAATCTCTAACATCTTCCGCCAATGGTACCTCTTCCGGTAACCAATGCACCTGCTGCTGTGTCAGCCACGCCTCATATGCCCAAGGGTATTTAAACGGCTTGTATGCTTGACGCTCAGTCAACAGGTTGCTGTTTTCAAGAGTGGCGGATTGGTCCATGGGCAGGCCTCTTAACTTGAAACCAATGCGCACGGCGGGCCGCGGACCGGTTTCTAATTTATGGATAAACGCTTACGCGCCGAATCTGCCGACTATACTACTTCAATTAGTAGATTGGAATTACAGAAACACAAGATTTTGCGTTTTTTGGTCATTTGTTGGGGGATGGCTTACAATGGAAAGTGAAGCAGCAAGTAATATCAATTGGTTAGATACATCTGCAAAAGTCTCGATATTTTCAGGCACCGCAGCACACCCTTAGAGCAGGCATTTAAATTGCTCCATTGCAATATGGTATGTGATGAACCTAGTCTGTTAGACAAACTGGTACAGAGGGCCATATGACCGACACTTCCTATTCTATAAGCAATATAGCACAAGCCGCTGCGGCAGCACGCAAACGCATCGCTAACCGGATATGCAACACGCCGGTTATCCGTTCGA
Organism: Sphingomonadales bacterium; assembly: GCA_011088215.1. Taxonomy (GTDB): domain Bacteria; phylum Pseudomonadota; class Alphaproteobacteria; order Sphingomonadales; family Kordiimonadaceae; genus Kordiimonas. The sequence continues at coordinate 9,726 of JAALKD010000085.1, forward strand.
AACTATACGGCGAAGACCTGTATTATAAGGCGGATAACTTCCAGCACACTGGTTCGTTCAAAATTCGCGGCGCGATGAGTAAACTAACCAAATTGCTGGAAAACCATAAGGCCGATGATCTAAAACTTATTACAGCGTCGTCCGGCAATCACGGCATCGGTGCCAGCGCAGCCGCAACCGAACTTGGCCTGACCATGACAGTCGTGCTGCCAACAAATGTCGCCCCCATGAAACTGGACCGCATTAAAGCAAACGGTGCCAACGCACTGCTGGAGGGAGCTGAAGCAGGCGCCTCTGAAATCCATGCACAAGACCATGCCAGGCAAGACGGATTTGTCTACGTATCGCCCTATAACGACCCGGACATTATCGCTGGGCAAGGCACGATCGGACTCGAGCTACTGGATGCTTTTGCTGACCGCCAGATAGATAATGTCTTCATTTCTATCGGTGGTGGTGGCCTGATCAGCGGCATAGGTTCCGCCATCAAACACGCCAGTCCCAAAACAAAAATTTGGGGCGTGTCGGCCGTTAATTCGGCGGCTTTTGACGCCGCGCTTAAAAAAGGCCGAGTGGTAGAGACCGAGCATTTACCAACGGTGGCCGATGCGGTAGCAGGCGGTGTCGACACACACACAATTACGCTTGGCATCGCACAACAGGTGGTGGATGAATGCCTCTTGTGCAGTGAAGAAGACATCGAGCGCAGTTTTAAAACTCTGGCGCTGGAAGAAGGCATGGTAGTTGAAGGGGCTGCGGCACTCGCACTTGCTGGATACGAACAAGTCAGGGCTGACCTAGAGGGTCAAACATCCGTAGTGTTGTTATGCGGTAGCAATATTGATGGCGAACAAGCGCGCCAATTGCTCACAGGGCAGTAACTGAAAGCAAACCATGACCAAAGTCCACTCCCTCGATGATATTCTGGCGGTATTACCCGAGATAGATTTAGTCAGCGAAATCGCTGATGGGTTTCGTGCATACTCGAATGGTGATGTGATCGTCCCACCCGTGGCGGAACTATTATTCCCGGAAGATCACGGCGAACTGCACATCAAATACGGCGCCATCAAGCGCGACGAAGTCTTTGTTATCAAGGTAGCCACCGGATTTTTCGATAATCCAAGAATCGGTCTGCCGCCCTTCGGAGGCTGCATGTTGGTATTGTCGCAAAAAACCGGTGCAGTTAATGCGGTTTTGCTAGAGGCAGGAGAACTGACCAATCACCGCACGGCCGCCGCCGGGGCGGTTGCTGCTGATTATTTGGCTCCAAACGGCATTCAGTGCATTGGCATCATTGGTTCTGGCGTACAGGCGCGACTGCAAGCAGACTATCTACGAAAGGTCACCAGTTGCAGAAATCTAACCCTGTGGGCTCGTAACCCAGAAAAAGCCCAACAGGTTGCCGATGACATCAAGGCAATGGGCTACAACGTTACCGTTTCGGCGGATGCGCGTGCCCTATGCGCAACCAGCAATTTGATTGTCACAACAACACCGTCGAAAGAACCGTTGATTAGCGCTGATATGGTGCAGCCCGGCACTCACATTACTGCAATGGGCTCTGATTCGCCTGACAAATGGGAGCTTGATCCTGCCCTGTTGAAAAAAGCGGACCTCGTAGTCGCCGATAGTATCTCACAATGCCGCAGCCAGGGTGAACTACATCACGCCATTGATGCCGGTACGCTAGGGGAAAATCAGGTTCTGGAACTTGGGCACGTTATCACCGACCCGGCACTTGGGCGCAGCGGCGATAATCAAATAACCATCGCAGACCTAACGGGTGTCGCAGTTCAGGATATTGCCATCGCAAAAGCTGTGATGGCCAAACTGGATAGTTGCCCCTGAAGTGAGACCGCAATTCCTATTCGTCGAATGAAAGCTTTACATGCGGCGTTGTTGGGTAAGACTGACACGTGAGCACAAAACCCTGGGCGATTTCTTCTTTTTCCAGGCCATAATTCAGCGCCATCTCAACCTCGCCTTCAATAACCTTGGCGCGGCAAGTTGCGCACACACCACCTTTGCAGGAGAAAGGTGCGTCCATTCCGGCCGCTGCGGCGGCATCCAGAATGCTGGTCTCACCGTCAGGCATAGACACGCGCTTGCTTTCACCGTCCATGATAATATCCAACGTCGCACGGCCCGCCTGTTCGACGGCCTTTGCCTTGCGTTTTGGAGCCTTTGCGGTTCCGTCACCCGCAACAAACAGCTCGCTATGCACGACACTTGCAGCAAGCCCATGGGCCTGCAGGCCTTCGGTGACTGCCTCGATCATCGCCTGCGGACCGCAAACAAAAGCGTGGTCAACCGTTTGACCGCCAACAAGCCGCTCCATTATCTCAGCGGTCTTATCCTGGTCCAACCGGCCGTTAAAGAAATCGACTTCCAACGGCTGCTGAGAAAAGAAGTGAAAAAAGGTAAACCGATCTAGATAACGGTTCTTCAAATCGGAAATTTCGCTTTTGAACAACGTGCTTTCTGACGTTCGGTTGCCATAAAACAGCGTTACCCTCGCGCCCGGTTCCTCCTCAAGTGTGGTTTTGATAATCGACAAGATCGGCGTAATGCCGCTGCCCGCGGCAAACATGGCATAATTGCGCGCTGCAGAAGGGTCTAGGTCGATGTTGAAATGACCCAGCGGCGGCATCACCTCTAACTGGTCACCTGCTCTCAAATTCTCGTTGGCAAATGTTGAAAAAGCACCGTCTTCCACCTGTCGCACAGCAACTTTCAGGCAAGCGTCAGCAACACTGCTACATATTGAATAGGAACGCCGAATTTCCGTACCATCTAACTCCGTGCGCAGGGTCAGATGCTGGCCTTGTTTATAGGTAAACAAATCCCGCTCTTCGTCCGGCACATCGAAAGTCAGGGAAACGGTTTCGGGTGTTTCACGTTTAACGTCAGTAACGGTCAGGCTATGGAATTTTTTCATACTTTTTGATTTTCATTCAGATTTTCTAGATGCACTTAAAATATTCAAATGGTTCCAAACAATCGCGGCACCGATACAGTGCCTTGCAGGCCGTGGAGCCAAACTCGCTGGTACGCTCAGTGTTGCTGCTATCGCAGCGCGGGCATTTAAGCTTTGGGTCTATGCCCAAGAGAGCAGCCTTGCCCTCCCCCTCACCGTCCGGTGGTGCGATACCGTAAGCATGCAATTTCTCGCGCCCATCCTTTGATATCCAGTCGGTGGTCCAGGGCGGCGATATCACCCTATTGATACGTACAGTATGTCCTCTGCTATCTATAGCAGCGGCTATCAGTTCCTCGATAATCACAGTGGCCGGGCATCCAGAATAGGTGGGAGTCACGTCAATAGTGATCAAACCCGAGGCATCGACATCAACACCACGCGCAATACCAAGTTCAACAACGCTGATCACCGGCACTTCCGGGTCTTTCACCTCGTCAAGCCATCGCCAAACCGTCGCCGCGTCTACAGGCGAGGCATGGTCGTTGCCAACTTGTTCAGATGTTGTTGCAACCATCAAGATTCCGGCCTTTCACGGCTACCAGGAAGCACCGGGGTAAGCGCGCTGCATAAATTGCATGTCACACAACATATGGCCCAAATGCTCGGTGTGGTGCCCCAGCGTGCGTCCGGTGATCATTTGAAGTGCGGTCGGTTTGTCAATCCCAATTTGAGCGAGAAGCGCATCAATATCGTCCTGCCAACCGGCGTCAAGTGTAGTCACATCAACAGCAATACCAGTCTCAATCAGCGCATCCTCATAGTCAGCTTTCTCAAATAGTTCGCCGGTGAAACGCCATAGCGTGTCAAAGCCACGAGCGATGCGCTTGAAACCTTCTTCGGTTCCGCCAGCCAGTCGCACAATCCAGTCGCGGGAAAAGCGTTGGTGATAGCGCATTTCTTTCAACGCCTTAGCAGAAATACCGGCAATCCGTTCGTCGCTTGAATTTGAAAGCCCCTCATACAAGTGCACCAGAAAGGTCGACATGAAAAAATGTCGAACCATAGTAACACCCCAATCCCTGTTCGGCTGCTCGACAATCAGATGATTGCGAAAGAACATACCGTCACGCAAAAACGCCAGATCGTCACCGCTACGGCCCTCGCCTTCAACCTCGCCAGCATAATTCAAAAACTGTTCAGCCTGACCGATCAAATCCAGCGAAAAGTTGGATGCGGCAATATCAAGTTCCATTGATGGGGCATGGCCAAGCCATTCCGCCATGCGTTGGCCAAGCACCAAGGCTGTGTCGCCCAGACCAAGCGCATATTCAAAAAGCGCATTGTCGCTGGGGCCATATTCGCTGGCGCGGATAAATTGCTGTGTCGCCATGTTCAAAAGTCCTAGAGGTTTTTGACGTTGTCAGGAATGGTGTAAAATGTGGGATGGCGGTACACCTTGTCCGCTGCTGGCTCAAACAAGGCCGCACTGTCGCCAGGATCAGACGCGGTAATATTTTTAGAGGCAATCACCCAAATACTGACACCCTCGCTGCGCCGTGTGTAGAGATCACGGGCATTTTGCAGTGCCATCGCATCATCGGCAGCATGAACGCTACCTACATGCTTGTGCGACATTCCGTTTTTTGATCGAATGAAAACTTCATATAGATCCCAATCACCACCTGTTTGGCTCATGATCATCTTCCTCTCTTAGCTTATTTTTCTTGCTGCTTTATTCCGCTGCAACTGCTGAATTTGACTGTTTCTCCGCGTAGGCTTCCGCTGCTTCTCGCACCCAGGCACCTTCGCTGTAGGCATTTTGGCGTGCTTCTAACCGGTCACGGTTGGCAACACCGTCACCTTTTACAACCGCCCAGAATTCGTCCCAGTTTAGTGGGCCAAAATCATAGGAACCGCGTTCCTCGCTCCATTTCAGGTCAGGGTCCGGCACCTTGAGGCCAATCGCCTCTGCTTGCGGCACGGTCTGGTCTATGAAACGTTGGCGCAATTCGTCGTTGGAGAAGCGTTTAATTTTCCATGCCATAGACTGTTCTGAATTACTCGAATCTGCATCGGTTGGGCCAAACATCATAATTGACGGCCACCACCAGCGATTAAGCGCATCTTGCGCCATGCGCTTTTGCTCGGGCGTGCCTTCCGCCATCGCGGCCATAATTTCGAAGCCTTGACGTTGGTGGAAGCTTTCTTCTTTACAAACCCTAACCATCGCGCGGGCATAGGGGCCGTATGATGTGCGGCAAAGTGGTATCTGGTTAACGATCGCTGCACCGTCCACCAGCCAGCCAACAGCACCGATATCAGCCCAGGTAGTTGTGAGATACTTGAAAAA
>JAALKD010000086.1 GCA_011088215.1 Sphingomonadales bacterium
CCCCCCCCCCCCCCCCCCCCCCCCCCCCCCCCCCCCCCCCCCCCCCCGCGCCTCTTCCGTCCGCGGGCCGTGAAACGGCGGGCAGTATTTTCCTGCGACGGCGCTCGCGCATGCCAAGCAGGACCAGCGCAGGCAACAATACGAACAAAGATTCTGGTTCCGGAACGGATACAGCGGCGGTAACCTCAAAGCTGGAAGACCAGTTTGCACCGTTATTGTTTGCAACGTTATTGTTTGCAACGTTATTGTTTACGCCGTTTTGACTGAAAGCAGTGCTTAATGTATTGGCGAAATTCGGGCCAAAATTACCGTGAGAATAAAAGTTGTATGTACCATTGCTAACGGTTTCATAACCGCTACCGTAATTCGTACCGGCTACATAAACGCCAATGGCATAGGTTCCTACGCTACTAAAAAATGAGCCCGAGCCAGTTGCCGTTGTTGTCTGGCTGTTGGCGGCAGCGGTGCCAGCTGGAATAGTAGACAAATCAGGGTCTTCGTCAGAACCAAGGCCACCTGTCAGCCATGAAAACGCGCCGGTTCCAATATTTTTAGCAAACCAATTCACGCTATAGAGTGCAATGTTGGTTACATCGCAGATGGAGCTTCGCCAGGAGGGGTAATTGGCCAAAAGTAACTCGGACCCGCATGCGTCAAGGGAGATATCTTCACCCAGCACAACTGGTTCAAAGCTTCCCGCATCAGCTTCCACTTCCCAACGTAAACTATAAGTGGCACTTGCGCCTGTTGAAAATAAACATGCACTTCCCAAAACTGAAAAGGCGAGCGTTGCTGATTTAAGGGAGTTTTTAAACGAAGCCATTATTTTTCCTACAAACAAAAATGTCAGCCAAAGTCCACTATTACGTGGTCTCGCGCTGTTACAACGACCCAATTTCGTATAATCCTTAGGAACCAGTATATTAAATTGTTGTAAATATCAAGCCAAGCAGAATATTTTAATTTGGATAAGGCTATGATTTATACGTTACATCTGGTTTAACTGCATTGGGGCGAGTAGATTGTGGTCATTAGTCTTAATTAATGGTTCGGAATGGATGACTGACTGTATCATATCTGCAAGAAAACTCTCTTTTGCGAGGGTGTTCGCAGCGTTGTTATTGCCAATGATGCTTGTCGCGTGCAGCGGCGATGAGGAAGCGGAGCAGCAAAAGGCGCTATACGAATCATATAGTTTGGTCGACCTTCAGGCATTTGTCGAAGCGGGCGAGGCGCAAAAGGCTCTTGATGCGTTGCATTATTACCGGGATGAGGGAACGGCCAGCGACGGCCATATGTTGTTGCTGGCAAAACTATATGTTGGGCTCGGTGATGGTCTTGCCGGTGAAGAAACGATTATTAAGTTGCTGGCCCGTGGTTTTGAAGCGGAAAAAACTGCGCTGACCTTGGCGCAATCACTGGTTCTCCAAGGTAAATACGATGATGCCGACGAGGCATTTCAGAATAAAATTCTGCCTGAAGAAGATGTTTTTGATGCGTTGATACTGCGCGGCGATATTATGCATTCGACAGAGAACTACGCGCGCGCGGAAGGTTTTTATAAAGCCGCGATTGAGGCCGATCCAGAGAGTCACTTAGGTTACACCGCCGCTGCATTATTTTACTTGCAACAGGGCGACTACGTGCAAGCAGAGAGCTTTGCTGACGAAGCCTTGGTGCGAGAAACCGAAGACCCGATGGTGCATTATGCCCAAGGCATGGTGTCCCGCTATGCCGGTGAACTCGACGAGGCTCGGGACTTTTTCCTACAATCTGTAGAAGGGCAACAATCAGGCTTGTTGTCGCGGTTGGAACTTACAGGTATTTATCTGGCGCAGGATAATTTTGAGGCGGCGCAAAAACAGCTGGACCTTATCTACGGAGAAGCTCCAAACAATCCGATGGCCATGTATTACACCTCGCTACTGTTGGTCAGGAGCGGAAAGTTTGATGAAGCAGAAGACTTGCTTGTCAGGACAGGTGATTTCACTCGCTTGTATCCAATGGCCGCTCAAGTATACGGCCTGGCCACATACGAGCTTGGGAAATATTCTGTAGCAATCCCTTTTTTAAGGCGGTCGATCAATTCCTTTCCAAACGACGTTCCAACTCGTCTTGCGTTGGCCGATTCAATGGCAAAAATAGGCCAGACCAGCGGCGCGCTAGAAGTGTTGAAGCCGCTTGCCGATGCTGGCAACAATATAACCGCGCTGATTCATGCGACATCTGCAGCAATTGGAACCGGCGATATGCGCACGGCCCGTCGTTACATTGAAAAAGCGTTGGAATTGGCAGAAAAAGACGGCGCACCCGGTGTTGAAACTATTAATGCTTTGAAGAAACGTGCGGCGTTTGCGCGCTTTTTGGACAATGACCTTGAAGGTGCGACAGCACTTCTTGATGCGATGTATGCAAGTGGCACCCGAGACACCGAGAGTTTGATGAGTAAGGCAAATATGCTTCTTACTGCTGGGCGGCTGGATCAGGCTAGCGCAGTTTTGGACGAATTATTGCTAGTAGACCCTGAAAGCGCGGCAGTGGCAAACCTGCAGGGGGCAGTGTTGCACAGGCAGCAAAAATATCAGCAAGCAATTGAAGCATACAGCGCCGCAATTGACAAGGTGCCAGCTTACCAATCTGCGCTGAAAAACCGGGCATTTACCTATATCATTCTGGAGGATTACCCCAGCGCCCGGGCCGATTTGGATATATTGAGCGAGTATTCGAGTGAAGACCCGCAAGTTGCTGCAATGTATGGTCGCGCTTTATTGGAAACAGGTGATGCCGAGGCGGCGATACCCTTCCTTGAAAAAGCGATAGAGGCCTTGCCAGGTGAGGCAATTGTCGTCGCGGATCACGCTGAAGCGGTGGCCGCACTGGGCCTATACACGAGGGCCATAAATATTGCTTATGAAGCCAAGCGCGTTGGTGCTCGGTCAACCGGTTTAGTTGCTTATCTGGATGAAAAAATCGCCGAGTGGCAAGCGGCAAAAGCCGAAATCGAGACAGAAGAGCAGGCGATACGCGATACTCGCGATGAAAAAGCGTTGGCGCAGCAGGCAAAAGATATTCAACGACGCGAGGCGTTACGCAAAGAATCTGGAAACATTACCGATACATCTGATGATCAAAGCGCGCTTGATGAACTGAAGAAACTTGCCGAAGAAAACCGCAAACTTAGAATAGCAGAGGAAGAAAAAGCTAAGGCGGCAATTTTGAAGGAAAACCAGGATATTTTGGCGGACGATCAACCGTCCAAGGTTCCGGACCCAACCCGGATACGCCGCAACCAGTTGTTTGGTATATGGCTGGCTGGTGAGATTGGCCTGACCGGCAATGCGGCAGTTGATTATGCCCAGTCGGTGGTGTTGGCTGACGATAGCGAGATCGGCGACACCGATTTAATTCGAAAAGCACTTCAGGACCTGGAAGCTGCTGGCAAGATAGTAACCAGTCAATCCATTGAGGCTGTGCTGGCTGAGAAAATGAAGGAAGCCAGGGCATCACTTGAAAAGCCTGACTAAATTGCCATCGGTTTGCATATTTGCCGTCAATAGCATTTTCCCAGAGAAAACCATCTAAGCTTCTTGTCAGGTGGCAAGGCGTGTGGTCTACAACACGGTTTGGATCGTTAGTTTTAAGGCAGGTAGATAGTGCCCATTTTGTTTGGCTCAGTTTTCGTAATCATGGGCAGTTTTGCCATGTTGTTGCCAAGTATTTTATACGTGCTGGGCAATATGGGTATTAGCCCCAGCTACTCCACACCGATTTTAGCAGCCTATAGTTTGGCGCAGTTTTTTGGCGGTCCGCAGTGGGGCAGGCTGTCAGATCAAGTTGGCCGCAAAAAAGTACTATGCGGAGCTATGTTTATGGCCAGCGCAGCCTATTTTTCGATGTCGCTTTTTGCCAGCAATGTGATTGTTCTTTTTTTGACGATGGTTTGGGCAGGAGCTTGTGCCGGTGCACTAGCCGTGATTGTCGCTGCGGTCGCCGATTTAACAACCGCTGAGACCAGAACCAAGGGCATGGGCTTGGTAGGTGCATCAATTGGAATGGCCTTTGTTTGCGGAACGGCTATTGGCGGCTCCATTGCCGGGAAAACCGCTGAAGCAGCATCTATTGTTGCTCCTGCAACCGCGTCGGCAGCGGCCTGTTTACTTGGGGCGTTTGCTGTATTGTTTTTCTTTAAGGAAAGCCGCACGCCGGATGCGGTTCATGGAGATAACAGTGGTCGTGCGGACGCATCACTGCCAGTGGCAGGTCGATTGGACGCCTTTAGGAAAATAGCCAGACACCCGGCATTGTTGAAACTTTGTTTTTTGATATTAGCTTTTACTTTCTGTTTGGCCCTACTGGAGTCAGTCGTGCCGATCTATGTAAAAGATCAATTCAGCTGGGGTCCGCCGGAGCTGCGCAATGTGTTCATTTTTGTCGGCATTATCTTGGTCGTTGTTCAGGGTGGGTTGGTTGGCCCGCTTGCGAACAGGTTGGGCGAACGGAAACTGGTTTTAGTGGGGCTGATTTTGATGGCCGTCGGCTTGCTTATGTTGGGGCTGTCGCCGTCATCGACCTGGTTATATGTCAGTATTTTATTCACATTCGTGGGAACCGCGTTATTCAATGCGTCCAGCATGTCGCTTGCGTCGCATGAAGCGGAGGATCACGAAAAAGGCGCGGTTCTGGGTGTTGTGCAATCCATGCAGGCTTTGGGTAGATCCTTTGGACCGATGGTAGCCGGCTTGATGTATGACTTTCATCATACGACACCGTTTTTAACCGGCGGATTGCTAGTAATGTTATTGTTGATTGTGTTCGTCCGGCTTACCCGGCAGTTTCACCCTGACAGTAAAGTCGCATAGATACAGCTATTGATTGTTTCGCGAACGGAAATGCGGCACAGTTATCAAGGGCGTTGATATGCAACTTAAAGCGCCATGTTAAATTTAGCTTAAGATTTCGTGCTTACTGTCATTGTCAAACAGACTAGAACGGTAAACAAGGCTATGCCCTTGGAGCGCGATGCATTAGTTTAGATAAAGTATTAGTTACAACGGTTTAGATTCGAGGGGAATATTATGGAATACCGCATTGTTAGCGACGATGATAACACCACCGTCATTTTTAAAGGCGACATTACCTTTTCGGAAAATGTTAGCTTTCGCCAGATATTGAAAGAATTGGCAGACAATACTGTTGCAACCTGTGTTTTTGACCTGACCGAAGTGGGTATGGTTGATTCCGCGGGCCTGGGTATGTTTTTGATAGCCAAAGAACAGACAGACACCGCTGGTTGGAAGTTGAGCGTAACCGGTGCTCAGGGCCATGTTGCCAGTATGTTGAAACTTACCAAACTTTCTGAACTATTGGCTGGTTAATGTAACTACTGCACCGCTGCAAGCCTGTGACAAAATCACCTTCGAATGACAAAATGCCGGTTCCCGGTCGCAACGCTGCCTTGCCTGAGGGCGTTAGTAGCGCCCACATTCTAGTTGTTGATGACATGCCGTTGATGCGGAAAATGATTGGCATGTGCCTTCATCGTGGCGGCTTTGCCAATGTTAGTTATGCGGAAGACGGTGACGATGCGTTAAAGCAAATAGCTAGTTCCATGCCGGACCTGGTTATCCTTGATATTAATATGCCGCGCTTGTCTGGTTATGATGTGTGTCGGCAATTGCGCGCCGAACCGGCAACAGCGAACCTGCCAATTTTGGTCCAATCAGCCTCTGAAACTGCTGAGGAAAGAGTCGAGGTATTTGCAGTGGGGGCAACGGACTTTGTCTCCAAACCGATCAATCACCCAGAGTTACTGGCACGAGTGTGTATGCATCTTGAAAACCGCTTTCTAATTAGAAGCTTAAGCGATTTCCAGGACCGCATGCAAAGCGAGCTTCATATGGCGCGCGAGATGCAACATTCGCTGCTTCCGGAAACGGAAATTATTGATGCCGTGGAAATGGTTGGCGGCGCATCAATTGAGGCCTTTTATAAAGCATCTTCTGAACTGGGTGGTGACCTGTGGGGCACCTGGCCACTTTCTGATGACAAGGTCGGTATCTACGTTCTGGATGTCACCGGGCACGGTGTGGGCGCTGCCCTTAATACCTTTAGTCTGCATGCAACAATGGCGCGCTTTGAGGACAAAAAACATGACCCTGCAGCGTTTTTGACCAGCCTGAACAGTGCGCTTGTGGGTACGTTTCAGTTGGGGAAATTTGCCACCATGTTTTATGGGGTTCTTGATTGTCGGACCCACGAACTGACATACGCCGGTGCTGGAGCGCCGAAGCCGATAATCTTCGGCGGCAGCAGTACGCGGACGCTGGATAGTTCAGGTTTGCCGGTCGCTATTCTTAAATCGGCAACTTATGAAAATTTGTCTGACCGTCTTGACCCGGGTGAAAGTCTGTTTTGCTACTCGGATGTGTTGATCGAAGCCGAACAACCTGACGGTTCCATTCTCGGTGAAGAGGGATTGATCAAATGGATTGAAACGTCCGCCGACTGCGGGGATCGCGGTACAGCAATTTCCAGGCTATTGGATCAGTTTTTTAGGGTTCAAAACGAGCAATTGGAAGATGACCTGACGGCGGTTGCTATTCACCGACACATGTCGCCGAGCGTGAACAGCAAAGACGAATCTAAAATGCCTTCAGAGGCAGCGCAACCAATTGGTACCGCAAAGGGCGGGCCGGCTGTTTTTGTTATTTCAAATGGGGATAGCCCGTTTGAAGCAAAGTATGATGATTTGGCTGCTGCCGGTCTTGCTGTTAAGCGAGCGGGACCGATTACACACAAATCGGACGATGCTGTAACGGATGATACTGTCGCTGTAGTTCTTGTGGACGGCACGGCGGGTTTTGAATTTGCTCAAGACAAGATTGCATTCGTCGACCAGGCGTTTCGGGACGCCAATGGCTCTGTTGTTGTGGCTCTTGACGGTGAGCCCGACGAAGACGATCCCATTCTAACGCTTGAGGGCGTGCGGTATTTCGATGCGAGCAATGGTACCAAAAAACTGCGGCGTTTTTTGGCACAGGAAGCTGATGATTTTATTCGAATTTCAGCGCTGCGTCACGCACTTGGACAAAGTGACTTGGCCCAGGAGCCGTTGGTGGAAGGTGTTTACCGTTTTGCATCTCGAAAAGAAGCACAAGAGCTCGCGACAGTATTTTCGCAGGCCAGTGCTGACCCAATGCCGCTGGCGATTGGCCTGTCGGAGCTATTTTTGAATGCCATCGAGCATGGTTGCCTTGAAATTGGTCATGATGAAAAGGGTCAGTTGATTGAAAACGGCCAGTTGGGTGATGAAGTCACGCGTCGAACCAATTCTGCAAATTATCGACACAGATATGCGTCTGTTGAGGTGGTTCGCGGCGAACAGGAAGTTGCATTTCGAGTGAAAGACCCCGGCCCGGGCTTTGACTACAAGTCTTATTTGGCAGACAAGTCCGGCCACGAAAAAAAGCATGGACGCGGTATTGTAATGGCAAACAGCTGCTTTACCCGCTTGACATATTTTGGCTGCGGCAACGACGTGGAAGCGGTGTTGGCGCTATAAAGGAAGCATCCTGTTCCCGCAGCCTAATTTAGCCAGTATAATTACTTTGTTGTGGGTATGCCCTCAAAAGCGGCAGCGTGTTCGGTAAACAAGTCGCCTAGAAATTCAAACATAGCGCGAATGCGGGCGCTTCTTTTGAGTTCCGCATGACTCACCAGCCAAATATCTGAGCTAAACACCACCAGGTCATCGAACAATCGCACCAGATTGGTGTCCTTGTCGGCCATTATGCAGCTGTAGGCGCCAATGCCGAAGCCTTCACGTACGGCTGATGCCAGCGAGATCAGATTATTGGACCGGAAGGAAATGTTCCCTCGTGGGTGAAATGGCCGCTGGTTGAATTTGTTGGTGTGAGCCAGAATTTCATCATGGGGCAGGATAAACTCGTGGCCGGCAATATCTATGGTGCTTTCAGGCATCCCGCGTTTTTCGATATAGTCTTTGCTGGCGTAATATCCGTATTTCATAGTGCCGATACGTTTTGCAATAAGATCATTTTGAACAGGCCGGAACATACGGATTGCGATGTCTGCTTCGCGCCTAAGTAAGTCAGATGCGGTATTTTCGATTTTGAACTCAACAGTAATGCCGGGGAACTGTTCGCGGAATGGACGGGTATGGAGTACCAGCCAATCGGCACCCAGTATCCCAATACAGGAAATCACAACATTGCCCTGCAGGCTGCTATCGTGACCAGTGATCATTCGCTCAATCGAATAAACATCATCCCGCATATGGCGAGCGTGATCTATCAGCTGTTCACCAATAGCCGTCATTTCAAGCCCGGTTCTGGTGCGGGCGAATAGGTCTGAACCAATTTGTTCTTCCAGCGCAGTTAACCGCCGGGACAAAGTGGGTTGGCTGACATTGAGCTTTCGGGCAGCAGCAGAAAGGCTGCCTTCGTCGGCCATTGCTAGAAAATACTTCAAGTCGTCCCAATTGAACATGTCGGCTCCCTATAGCGTTATGTATTCATATTTGTATAATATAAATACATTTATTGACAATTACCATATGAAATTGAAGGGCCATATCCAGTTTATCGCCGCCAGAGCCAACAACCGGCGACGCTGATTTAAGGAAAGCCATAGTGACTTTCCATTCCAAGCGAGGAGCTGAAAGATGTTACATTTTGCCAAGAAAGTTGCTGTTGTTGCGGGTGTGATGCTCACTGTTTCAACCGCTAGCCAATCTCAGGTGATATACGGCCATGAAAACCCGAACCTGAAACGTGCGACAAGTGCCATGATGGCCGGAGAATTGGAAGTTGCGTCCAAGTATTTTAAGCGTGCCGTTAGAGGCGACTTGGGCGCGCAACGCCTAATTCCCGCGCTCAACAACTATTGCGCTGTCGAATATGCCATTGAAAATCTGGAAAATGCCGAGAAGGTTTGTTCACAGGCAATTGCTGAAGACCGCCGGTACTGGCGTGCCTACGTGAACCGCGGCAATGTGCGCACTGCGCTAGGTAGGCTTGATGAAGCACGCGCTGACTATGAGAAAGCCGTTAAGCTGAAGCCTAATAGTCGCATCGCTCGGGACGCGCTTGCTAATGTGCAAAAGCCAAATCCAAGTTTGCTTGCTGACGCAAACCAGTAGAATAGGGCGCCTTTTTAATAGAGACCCCCAGTAAGCCTTTAACTACATAGAGCTGCGCTTCTCCCCAGGTGCAGCTCTTTTTCTATAGCTTCGTTATGGTTTCGTTATAATTTGACGGGATTTTCCGCGAATAATGTCTCGAATATAGCCGCGAGCTGGGTGCAGTTTCACATTTAGGTTGCGTGGCAACGGACTGGGATCACCGCATATCATTGCAGCCACATATTCCCCCAGTAGCGGTCCATATTGAAACCCCTTAGAACCCAAAGCCATCAGGCAATATAAACCATCTTCCATTTCTGGTACGCGCGGCAACGGTAGCTTACGGTCGATTGCCAAACAGGCACACACGTCGCTAAGGTCGGCCCAGTTCGGGATGGGGCCGGCGTAAGGCATGTGGTCCGGTGCGGTTGCTCTTATGCCTGTCCATGATGTCATAGCTGCGTTGTGGTCGATGACCGCGCCTGTTGTGCTGTGGCACTGTGTCAAAATCGCTTCTCGCGCTGCGAGGGTGGGCTGGGGCGACGTTGGTGGAACCGAGGATAATTTTTCATGGGTAGAACCAATCGTGCGTATTTTTTTCCTGTCGCCGAAGACGCTCGCAGCTGAAATGTAGCCGCCGAAAGTTATTGTTTCGTCGTCAACGCTGCTGATTGCTTCCACAGGCACATATTCCAACTGGCCACCCCTGGGACGTACCGACGGGTGATTTGTTGTTGCCGACGCACCAATGAGGTCAGAGGCTGCCAATATACCGGTGGTGTGAACGCCAGCGGCTAACACTACAGTCGGCGCGCTAACGATGGTGTCGCCGCTATTATCGAGCAGATTCCAGCCTTGTTGGCTTTTCTGCAGCCGCGCGACGCTGTGGTTGACGCGCTCCACGTCGCGCATGAAAGTGTCAAGTATTGCAGTCGGGGAAACCGTTCCACCCTTTGGCAAAATCAGGCCTTCGCTGTCGCCGTTCATCCATTCGGCACCCCACTTGAACTGTGTCAGGATGTCAGCGAATTTTTGTTGTTCCAGCGCCGATGTTGGCAGGTATTTGGTTCCGCGTTCATTGGCAAAGGCATCTTTGTATACAGGGTGGGACACTGCATGGAAGAATGCGGCATGGAAAAATGCTTTTTCAACTGGATTCGCTAACAATAACTGGGGGGCCAATATGGCTGCTGGTAAGATACTGGTGCGATTATGGCTGTTTTCTGGGGCGACCAATATGGGTGTTAAGCCTCGTTGTGCAAGGCTGTATGCGACGCTGGCACCGGCAATGCCGTCGCCGACTATGACAACATGACCTGTGTCTGACGCTGGTGTGGAAGACCAAGTGAGGGGCTTTTTATCTTGTATGTTTGGAGGCTGCATGTTTGGTTGGAATGATCCTACCAGTCGTTCCCGTTTGCGACCAAATCCACTGGATTTCTCCATTTGAAAACCTTGGGCTTCCAATCCTCTTCTTACAAACCCAGCGGCAGTATATGTAGCCAACTTCGCCTTGGGTTTGGAAAGCCGCGCCATCCGCCGAAAAAGCTTATCAGTCCACATGTCTGGATTTTTTGCCGGCGCAAAACCGTCAAGATACCAAGCGTCAATTTCGGCATCCAGCTGCGAGAACATTTCGGTAGCCTCACCGAACATAAGCAGCAATGAAATCTTGCCGTTGTCGAATCTGCGGGTGTGAAACCCACTGACCGCCGGTGGCCAAGCCGCGCGTAATTGCTCTGCCAGCTCTGCGAGCTCGGGGAAGGCGCTGTGAGCTTTTGCCATGTCGGCGGCGGTTATGGGAAATGCTTCGGCAGAAACGAACGTCAAGCGGGCACCCGGATTGCGGTTTCGCCACGCCTGCCAAGTGGTCAGAAAGTTCAGCCCCGTGCCGAAGCCTGTCTCGCCGACCACGATATGGTCCTTGCCATCGGTGGTGTTCAGCACATCTGTGCCGTCAACAAACACAAAAATGCTCTCCGCCTTGCCGTCGTCGAGCGAATAGTAGGGGTCATCAAACTGAGTGGAAAAAGGAACACCTTCTTTCCAGGTTATCTCAGATTGTCTCGTGTTTGGTGGCAACAGATGGCTCCTCGGCGGCAACGTAATTATGTTGTGACTATCAGATTGCGGCGTCAGCACAATAATTTGTTAAAGATTGTGCACTAGAATTGGCTTAATCGACTGAAAAAAGCTGTGTATATGGCACCCGCTTTGGCTGCGCGGTATTTTGAGTAAAGAGTTGTCCAATGACTGACGTCGAAGATTTAACCAATCTTGCAATGGAGGCGCGCGCAGATATTGCGCGCAGAGTTGGCCATGTCCTGTCATCTTCCAACGATGAAACAGAACAAAAAGCGGCATTTGAACTGGCTAAAATTCTGGCTGAGGATGTGGCAGTGACCGTACGCGAGGCGTTATCAGCGGAGCTGGTATCCTGCATTTTTCTGCCGCCTGAGCTGTTGTCAATTGTCGCAAAAGACATAGAACAGGTCTCCAATCCGTTTCTGGTTGCGTCTGCGGCGATGGACGATGCTCTGCTTGAGGAAATTGTTCGAAGCTGCGGTGATGGCCATCAGGAATCGGTGGCCAGTCGCAACGGCATATCTGAGGCGGTCAGTTTTGCTATCGCAGATGTTGGGTGCCACAGTGCCGTTGATAAATTGTCCGGTAATGATACCGCCGATATGGCGGAGCGAAGCTTTAGTCGTGTGATCAATCGTTTTCCACAAGACGTTGGTCTGATGGAGAAATTGGCATCTCGGAGTGATTTGCCGATTGAGGTTGTCGAGAAGCTTGTTTTCAAAGTTTCCAACCAATACGGTGAACTGCTAATTGGCAAATTCGGAATTTCGAGGGATTACTCGTCGTATCTGGTGTCGTTGGTTAACAGGAAAGTATTTTCAAGGACGCTCGAAATGTCGCCGCAGGCTGAGATTGAAAATTATCTATCCCAGCTACACGCTCGTCAAAACCTGGGCTCGGATGTGCTTCTAACCTATTTGCAAAATAATAATGTGAGGTTGTTTATTTCTTCATTGGCGGTAATTAGAGACCAGCCTTATGACAAGATGGAACAATTGGTGTCCCGACGAGATAAAAAAATCGTGGCCCGGCTGTTGGACGGTATTGGGTTTTCTAAAGCTGTCATCGGCGTGCTGCTAATCTCTTACGAGAGATTGGCATTTTAATCGCTGATTTTTTCAAGCGATATCTTATCCTGTATCAATTCAAGATATGTCTCATTGTTGGACACTTTTTTTGTTCCATTTTGAGGCAGGTATCTATTACAACTTTATAACTCATTGAAATAAATACAGATAATTTTTTGGCATCCCGATTGCTATGTTTAAGGCGTTCAAGATTGTTTTTTGCCTGAGACTTTCTGAACTTAAGCTAAAAGCCGAGTTCCTGTTTTGCCTGAACAGGAATTAGGGGGATAAAGTAGCGGACAAGCATTGCTTGTCCGCTACTTTTACTTTCTAACTACGTCTGAACAAGTTGCTGGTGTTTTTAGCTAGCTGGTTTCAGGGGGAAAAATGCGAGCTTTGATATACGACAGCGTTATATTCAGACCGTTGTTGAACTTTCTTGGTCGGGCATACCTAAGGCTGATTGGCTGGAAAGTTGTCGGTCCTCCGCCCGACATAGATAAATTTGTTGCGATCGCCGCGCCTCACACCAGCAATTGGGATTTCCCCATTTTCATGGCGCTGGTCGGATACTTTGGAATCCGGGTCCGTTATCTGGCCAAAGATACTTTGTTTCAGGGTTTATCAGGAAAACTGTTTTATTGGCTGGGCGGGATCCCGGTTGTTCGTGATACGCGCGATGCTGCTGCACTGGTCGACGTCGCGGTCGACCTTTTTGAAAGTGAATTGATCCTGGCGATTGCGCCGGAGGGAACACGCTCCAATGTTACAAAATGGAAGTCCGGCTTTTACCGCATTGCGTTTGCGGCAAATGCACCCATCGTTATGGCCTATCTGGACGCGGATAAGCGAGAGATAGGTTTCGGCAATATCTTTTACCCCACGGGCGATAGAAATAGGGATATGGCGGAAATCAAGGCTTATTACGCTCAGAAACGCGGATTGGGCCAATCAAAAAAATAGGTTAACTGGTTTTGGCCGCTCAATCAAAGAGACAGCGCGGGTTCATAATGTGGTTGGGATCGAAAGCTTTTTTTATCGCTTTCATCGCTGTAATTTCTGCGGCTGGTTTGGTGCGCAACAGTTCCGCTTTTTTAAGCACGCCGATGCCGTGTTCCGCCGAAATTGACCCGCCGTGTGCAATGACTTCGTCATGTACCAGTCTGTTCATCGCTTCCCACTGGTCAAGGAAGGCAGTCTTGTCAGCGTCTTTAGGCTGCATAACATTAAAGTGAAGGTTGCCATCGCCCAAATGGCCGAACGGGGTAACTCGCACGCCGGGGAATGATGTGTGCAACGCTTGTGTCGTGCTTTGAATGAAGACCGCAATTTGCCCCAACGGAACCGAGACATCATGCTTGATACTGCCGCCTTCCAGTTTTTGCGCTTCTGAAATGCTTTCACGGTTGCGCCAAAACAGCTTTCGCTGGTCCAGTGACTGCGCCACTGCGCCGTCGGTAATCAGGCCATCGGCCAGTGCGTTTTCCAACAGGGCCTGCATGCGGTCATCAACAGCGCTGTTCTCCGCGCTGGAGGCAATTTCAATGAGAACATACCAAGGACTGATGTCACCAAGCGGGTCTCGGGTTCCGGGAATATGCTGGTAAGTAAATTCAAGTGCAGACCTGTCCATCAACTCGAACACACTGACTTGGTCTTCACTGACTTCACGTGACAAGCTCAGTAGCTTCAAAGCGTCTTGCGGCGAAGGCACCGCGAGCCAAGCCGTAGCGCGTGACAACTCTTGCGGAAATAATCGGAAGCATATCTTGGTAATTAATCCCAGCGTACCCTCTGCACCAATAAGCAACTGTGACAATGGATAACCGGTGTTGTTTTTGCGCAGGCCAGAAAGCTCGTCGATAATGGTACCGTCCGGCAATATTGCCTCGATGCCCAAAATCATTGCTCGGGTGGTGCCGTAGCGAATGACATGCACACCGCCAGCGTTGGTTGCGGCAATACCGCCTGCGGTACAACTGCCTTCCGATGCCAACGACAAGCCAAACAATCTGCCTTGTTCGCTGGCGGCATCCTGCATGGTGGCAACCGTGCATCCAGCTTCTGCCACCAGTGTGAAGTCTGATGGGTTAACGGTTGGTTCGGCTTTCATTCTGCGGGTGCTAAGTAAAACTTCCTGAGCATTGTCCAAACCTGCAATGCCGCCACCCACAAGGCCGGTGTTGCCTCCTTGGGGCACGATCGGAATTTTGTGTTGGTTGCAGTAGCGGATTATTTTTGCTGCTTCGTCGGTTTTTTTGGGCGACAGCATCAATGGCGTTTGACCGATGAATTTGTCGCGCCACTCGGTGACAAAAGGTTCTAAATTACGGGGGTCTGTCGTTGTGCCCTTTTCGCCAACGAATTCGCTCAGTTTGGCAATGTGATCCGAGTTAATCATCCGATACCTTTGTTTCTTCGTTGGGACGCGGTGCTGCTGCCCTCGCGAGCCGATCATTAATGGCGATACCAATGCCTTTGTTGGGAACCGGGGCGACCGAAATTATACTCCCATCGGTGTTGCTGACCAATTCGTCGGCTCTGCGCATAAATTCAAATAGATTGTGAGCAGCCTCTGTCAGATCACCGCTTGGGCTTAGATTTAGGCTTTTGTCGCCTTCGATATCAG
>JAALKD010000087.1 GCA_011088215.1 Sphingomonadales bacterium
CTGGGTGCAAAACCAGCGCGCGCTTTTTTGCGAGTAGCATTGAAACTGGCAATAGTATCGCGCTCCGCCTTCAATCCATCAAGTGTCGATTGCTGGAGCCGCACATCATCGTTCAGGCTGGCTTGGTCAAGCGACACGACGACTTCATCTTTTTTAACTAAGTCGCCCACGTCAACCTTGATGGAAAGAACTTGCCCACTGGCGCGGCTGGCAATGCTGGAAACACCCCCGCGGTCCAGGATAACACCCCGCCCCTCAACGCTTATGGGCACTGTTGTAAAAACAGACCAGATCAACATAACAAATACAAGCAAACCAACCAATGAAATCGCAAAGGAAAATGCCGGGTTCACTAACTGGATATTGCCTGCAAGCTGGTCAGGCGTTGCCGCCTGCTCGAGTGCTTTCTTTTGGAACAGCCCTTTTGTCATAACGCACTTACAAACAAACTATGTTTCCAGCGCCGCTGTCGCATCAAGTGCCTGGTAAAAACAGGCTTCGAGTGGTGCCCCACGGCTGCGAGCCGCAGCAAATGCCCCGCGCGCGGCACTGGTCTTTTGTTGGTCCAGCGCATCATCAGAGTCGGTTTTGTATGCAATTACCTTCTCAAAGGCTGCATCAGGGTCATCAGCGTTCATAATAGACCATGCGGCGTGCGCGCTGTGCAAGCGCGATTGCAAGATGAACTGCGCCTTCAACCTGCGCGCCTTTCTCAAGAGCTCTTAGGAAAATAAGTTCTGCACGTGACGCAATCTCATGTGCTTCATTCTCACTCCAACCGTGATCTGCCGCGTTCGCCAAAATGGTTTGATGCAAACCGCGCCTCACACGTATAAGGGCGGCTTTTGTCTCTTCTATGCTCAGAGGAGATTCAGTTGGCGCAGGACCGCGTTTGCTCGCAGCATCGTCAGCCGCAGCTTTTGCGGCAGCAGGATCACCAAACCACACCCGCTCATGCGGAAAACCCGACATCAATGCGTCTTCCCCGGCTTCCAGTGCATAGCCATAAATCGCAGGATTAACCTCTGCTGGAGCTGCTTGTTGCGTATTACTCATGATGCTTCCCCTTAAAAGATTGACTTAAATGCGTGAGAAACAGAATGCCCCACGCTGGATGCGGTGTGAGACACAGTATGTCCTACGCTGGATGCTGTGTGCTCAACCGTATGCCCCACGCTGGTCGCCGTATGATCAACGGTATTCCCCACGCTGGATGCCGTATGTTCCACGTCGTGCCCCAGGTTGGACGGATTAGTCACCATATCAGTCGCCATCTGCGTAGCACCATGCGAGACTTCACCACCCAGTTGATTGGCTCCTTGGCTCATGTCGTCTCCAATCTGATTTGCGCCTTGGCTCATTTCGCCGCCAAACTGACTGGCTCCTGAACTCATTTCATTTCCGACATCATGTCCCATATTGCCCATGTCATCTCCAAACTCGGTGGCTCCTTGCGCCATTGCATTACCGGCACTTTCAAAAGGCTGAGCTACATCATTAAGATTAACAGTTGTGCTGAGGTTAAAGCTCGCGCCGCATAGTTCAACATCTGCGCTGCCACCAAGACCGAGAGTAAGCTCACCGTCGTCATAGGTGGCTTCACCGCTCAGACCAGCACCAACGGCACCAGGTGAATGAACTGAACCGCCGGCCGTAACGTTGTTATCGTCGCTACCAACAGTTCCACTTGCGCCAACTTCGGCATATTCGCCTTCTTCTGCACTGACATTTTCTGCGACACCGTGATCATCCGCTTCAACAGAAGCTGTTGCAGATGCACCCTCAGAAATACCAGCATGCACTTCACCGCTTGCGCTGGCGCCGCCACCAATATCGCCGCTAACACCAGCACCCGCCTCGGCCGTAACCGATGTGCCTGCTTCTGCGTCCGCCTTCACACCTTCATCGCTGACCGAGGCGCTTACGTCAGCATGCGCTTCCTCGGTTGTTTGAACGCCGACTGTGCCGGTAACGCCGCCGCCGAGGCTTCCGCTATCGCTAACGCCCTGGCTTGCTGAAACCGAAACCCCTGCGCTGCCTTCAACATATACACCGTCCGGCCCAATTGTTGCTGTGCCAGATGCGTCAGCAGATGCCGTTTCATTGGTTTCTGCCGTTACACCGTGCCCAAGATTAGCATTTGTACTGTCAGACACAGACGCACTGGCCTCACCAGTAGCCGAAACACCGTCACTCGATACGCTTACGCTCGAATCTGTGCCGGCATCTGTAGAAACATGATTACCGCTTGCTTCAGTGGTATCAGCATTTACATGACCGACCTGATCACCCGAGACAATATTTTCCGCCAGCGGGTTATCATCATCGTCACCGTCTTCTTCGCCTTCACCGGACGCGGCATCATCTGCGCTTGACGCTTCAGCTTGATGTTCGGTGCCAACCCCGCCAGTGATACCTTCGAGCTCGTCGTCATCCAGTTCGACCGGCCCGCTTTTAATATCTTTTTGTGTCATATCTATCTACCCTTCATCTAGTTTCACAGGTGTTGACCACTAAAACTCAATGCCCCCGATACAGTGGACACATACCGGTGCCAAAAAATCAAGGAACTTGCGCGCCCATTTCTCCAAACTATTATGCAATAACAGGACCTGCGTGAGCTCGGAGTTCCGGCAAAAAAGCCACTTGAACTAAAATTGTTAATTGTTCCCCACAATCCATCAACCACACCGAAATATGGTTCAAATAATACAACCAAAAGCACGACGTGCTGAAGCTGCTAAAGTAATATTAGCGCTAAATCATGTATAAGAGTGTAAGAGTTTGTGGCAATTTGTATCAAATGTCTCGCAAGCACTGCTCAACTAACCAATGAACAAACCTGCCGATTGGAGTGACTTCGTTGTATTGGTATCTCTTGTTGGATTTACCGTTGCGATGCTACGCACCTTCACGTTGCCTGCGCTTTGTTCCGGCCACATATGTTAAAATCCGGAACCCCAGCCAACAAAAAACCACCCAAAGGGTGAGGTTTGTTTTTGGTTGCGAGAGTAGGATTAGTCTCGTCAGCCTTTGGGCCTTCTCGTCATTCCGCCTTCGGCTCCATATGAACCTACGACCTTCAGGTTATGAGCCTGATTGATAGGCACGTAACTATATAATTTTAATAATATATTTAAATCGTATAAATTTTTGTGTGCAAATTTTGTGTGAGTTTCAATACTCGAAAAACTCATTTTAAGGCTTGTCAGAGGCCATTGCCCAATTCTTCGGTATCATTTCAGGTAAAAGACCGACATATCATTCGAGGGTTTACACTAGTTTTTTACTGCCAAGTAAGGAGTAGGCCCAGTCCGCATTTCTTAACCATCATTGCACTTCCCACCCACTTTCTTCCAAGAATAGCCGTGTATTCCCTAACCTAGCTAGCATAGCCAGTTGTCGTGATAGGTGGCGCTAAAATATGGAAACGCCACCCTAATAAGGCGGTCACAAACTAACCGTCACGCTTCTTATTCACTTTAGCTAGGAGAACCATAATCTCCTCTCGGCGACCAGAATCAGCGATTGGCCTATGCTGCCGCGGCGCAGCCTCCAATGCATGTTCAAGCACTTTTGCCGCCTGGTCGAACTTGCCTGTCTCATAAAGAAACTCTCCATAGAAGAAATTGCTATCGATTCCGTCAGGATTGAGCGCAATAGCTTTTTCCAGATATTTGCGAGCTTTCTTGTTGCTGCCAAAGCCTACCGGCCAACCCGGCACCTGATAATAGAGTGACCCCAAGCTTGTGGGCACAGCTCCATTAAGGACGCCCGGGTTTAGCTTTTCTGCTTTTTCCAGAAGCTTACGCGCTTTTTTGACTTTGCCCAATGCGCCCAGGCCGCCAGAAATTCCCGCGTCTGTTGACAAAATTATCGCTTGCCAGACCAACAATTCGGGGCTTTTTGGATTTTTTTCTACTGCGGTCAATGCGTCGTTAACCAGTAGCTTAATCTGAGCCTTTTGCTCCTCCTCATCCGTTATCTGATACTTTACCTGCGCCCAGCGCTGCTGCAGTACTACCAAATCATGTGGGCCTTCGGGCAGGGTGCTTGCACTCGCCGCGTTGAGAAAACTTACCAACCAAAGAAATATAATCGTAAATATTCGTAACATTCTTTCCTCCTAATATATGAGTTGCAATTCAGTTTCAGGCGTTAAAAAAGCGCCCTCGCCTTACGGTCATTTCCAGATAAAACCTTGTCGAAGAGACCAGGTAAAAGCGCATTTACGCGCACAAAAAAGCTTTCGGGAAAACCGATATAGACAGTCTTCCGTCGCCTTTCGACGGCATACACAATCTTGGTAGCAACAGCATGAGCATCGTCCATTGCCATGCCGGTTATTTTGGCAAATTCCAGTACTTTAGGGCTGTTAAACGGTGTATCCACCGCTCTCGGCGCCACGTAAGTGACATCAATCCCAAAATCAGCGACTTCCCGTCGCACTGCGTCGCTGAAGCCTTTCATGCCTGCTTTCGCACTGGAGTATCCAACAAAGTGAGCAAAATTAATCGACCCAAACACCGAACCGACATTGACGATCTGGCCTGCGCCCCGCTGCTTCATGCCCGGCAAAACAGCTTGTGTCAGCATAACTGGCGCAAGAAGATTTACCATGTAGATGCTTAGCAAATCTTCAGGGGACTGTGCCTCCAATGGCCCAAAATGCTGCGTGCCCGCAAGATTGATCAATATGTCCCAATTTATATCACCAACTTGTTCAATGACATTTTCAATTCCCACCGGTGTAGACAGGTCACCGACTATGCTTTTATACGGCCAGATACCTTCCTTTCTGACAAGGCCGGTGACAATGGCACCGTCAGCCAACAAGAATTGGGCGACTTTTTTTCCAAGAGCACCCGACGCTCCGGTTAGGAGGATTTTCTTACCGTTAAGCGACATTTTTCAGTTCCGCTTCAACAGCAATTGACCTAAATACATCCCCGAACAATCCATACATAATTTTGGCCATATGGATGATTGCATCCTGTTCGCTCGGGTCAGTTATTTGTCCCATCAATTTTTCGAAAAAGTCCATATGTTCCAGATCAAGCGAGCCGTGAGACAACAAGTAACTGAAGCATTTTTTCTGAAGACCCAAATTTTTCATGATCTGCTCTGCGGCTTGTGTGGCCAGCGCTGTACTAGTGCCCTCGAGAACAAAAACCATACCGAAAAAGCCGATCGGGTTGACTCGGGCTATACAATCGTAGGCATAGGCAACCATAAATTCTGTTGCTGGAGCGGGTGTTTCGATTTTCACACTGTCGGCGTCGCCGCCTGCGTGACGAATATCATTCAAAATCCAGTTCTAGTGTCCGTGTTCCTCGTCAATATATTCGTTCAGCGCATCATGAAGTTCTGCGCGCTCCGTTGGCACCCTTGATTTCACAGTACCCATCAATGGAACAGTGTGCTTAACATGATGATAGGCCTGAGATAGGTAAGCCACATATGCGTCGCGGTCGATTTCACCCTTCAGGCCTGACTGAATTATTGGAATCGACATAAACTCCCGTCGCTGCGGTTCCGTTTCGCGGACAAGACGGTCAAAGAAGCCCTCAACCTCATTTAAATTGCTGTATGATGTGGTCATAATGTTTTCTTTCTCTTTCATAATGACAGCGCGGCGAATACGCCCAGTGCCAGTTAGTTGACCGTTACTTGGAGTAAACGGCGTTGAAGGTTTCCAGTGAGATACATGTGCATATTCTGGCAAAAGCCTGTTGGTACGCTTGATGGCCTTCGCAATATCGTGAGGACTAACATCCAGGGAACTTGGGACCACCAATGCGGCCAATGAAGGCATGGCATCACCAAACACTAGGGCTTGTGCAATTTCGGGTTGCTCGGTGAGTTCGCTTTCCACCCATTCCGGCGCAATGTTGCGCCCAAAACTATTGATAAGAGTGCTTTTGGAGCGCCCCACAATTGTCAATCGCCCTCCATCGTCAAAGCTGACAATATCACCGGTACGGTACGAGCCAGTGTGCGCAGCTTCGCCCACGTACCCAAGGAAAGGCGCTACACTCAGAATAAGTTCTCCATCATCGGCAATCGACCAATCGATATGCTCAAGCGGTTTCCCGACAGTACCTAAAACATTATCTTTGAATGAATTGAGGGAAATGACTGAGCTAGCCTCGCTCAGGCCATAGCCCTCCAATACCGGCAAGCCCATCTCGCGAGCTTTAAGCAACAAAACTTTTGATACCTTGGCACCGCCAACCGCGACTATATCCAGATCAGGTAACTTGGCATTTGCTTCGCCTAAAGCTGCAATCAAACCACGCAAGATCTCAGGAACGAAGATCACACTCTTGGCCTTGCGGTTTTTCAGTCCCTCAATAAGCTTGTCAAATTCCACCTGGAACGGAGACCCAAACCCGATATCGTCTTGCGGGTCGACTACATAACACCCGCCGACAAGCATGGTGGCATAGAAACCAGCCACATTCTCAAGCAAGATCGATAGGGGCAAGACCGCCATATGTCGATAACTTCCATCAGCCGTAAGGTGTGCAACAATTGAGTTTGCCGTTGTTTCCATTGCGCATTGCGAAAGGCAAACCCCTTTTGGTGACCCTGTGGTTCCGGAAGTGTATGTAATTTTTCCGGTTCCAACGTGAATGTCTTTCGGGGCATTTTGAAGCTCGGTCAAAAACAAGGGTTTACCCAAAACCGCAATTTCATAGGTAGGGTCATGCCCTTCAATCAAGTGGTCGCTAAGAAGATGTGAAGCACCACACTGAGTGAGCGCGTGGTCGCGTTGTGAGGTTGTGAAAAAGGATGGCAATGGCAGGCTTGGTACATTCAGCTTGATAAGCGCCAGGTCCAATATCAACCACGCAGGTCCGTTATCACAAACAATGGCAAACGGACGACCACGTACCGTTGTGTCGACCAATTGGGCGACTGTATCGCTAACAGCGCGCTGCAACAATTTGTATGAAAGGTCGCCTTCGCCTTTGCTCACAATGGCAGTTTTGTTGGGTGTCGCTGCTGCGTGTGGCGCAATGGATTGCAGAACCTGGCTCATTGCATTTCTCCAGGGACGGTTTGGTGCAGACGTGCAAACAGCTGATTGAGATGTTGGTTTTTCGCCGCAGGTAAAAAATGCTCAAGTTTTCGGTAGGCAACCTTCAGCGCATCGCCCAAGACATGTGGCTCTGTATCGTAGTATGAGCCCCAGTTCTGGGTTTTCTCACGCAGGCGACTTTGATCTGCAATTCCGAGGTCAGCAGGCCTCAACCCCAAAAACCGGAAAGCCATTCTTAACTGCTGAGTGGCCGTTGCCGTCGCGTATTGAAATCCCTGCCCTCTCAAATAAGCCGCCAGTGCGATAAAGAGAAAAATTGATGCGCCGCCCCCTGAGGAAGCCAGACTGCCGATCTCTGCGATGGTGGTACGTTGTGCTGACACGCCAAGAGTTGCAGAGAGCCGCTTTTCGATTGGGCTGTCCAGATATTGCTCGAGGAAAAACGCTCCGTTGCCTGCTCCCCTAAACCCTATAGCTGCAAGAATGTTGTTTTCAGCATCACGAACACTCATCAATGTAGGGTAATGTTCCTTAATAGTCGCGCCGTATGCCTCAAAGAAAGCCTGCTCGATGAATGCTTCCACCGCGTGACGTTCAGGCATGAAATGTTCGGTTATGGAAATAACTTTCGGGGAAAGTGCCTCCAGGCCTTTAAAGCGAGCATTGTTCATAAACATGCTGCCACTCATCAGGTTTTCGTTTTTTATCGCTACTTCCAGCACGGTAGATTTCCTTCGTTTGTTTTTTGGCGCGGGAGAGACAGTAAAAAACCCCGTGCTGCAATTAGGACGCCGCAAGCTCGACTCCACCCCCAGTGGCCCAACAAAAAAAGACCGGCGCTGTACGCCGGTCCAGTTTCACTATCCAAATGGAGAGTAATTTGCTTCGAGTTACTCGAATGAGATTGACAGTTGGTCCAGTGAAGAATTGATGCCTGCTAGAAATACTGAGCCGCCATCCCACTGCAACAAAAGACCGACATCTGACTGGGTGCTGGTAATATCGCCCGCCGTCAGCCCGTCAATGTCAAACGAAAGACTATCTTCAGTTACATCAAAGTCCGTAATGACATCAGCACCGCCCATTTCCTCAAATTCAAAAACATCTGAGCCTGCGCCGCCGGACAAAAAGTCAGTGCCAGCACCACCTTCAATGAAATCATTTCCCGCGCCGCCAGCGATCATGTCGTCGCCCGCGCCGCCTTCAAGTTCTTCATCAGCTTGAGTACCAACCAACATGTCAGCACCATCTGTGCCTTCTATTTCAACCAATTCGACGCCGTCTTCTTCCAGGTCAGTGTCGTCAGACTCGTCTTCTTTGTCGGTTTCGTCTTCTTCATTGTCAACGTCTTCATCATCAGATTCGCCGTCTTCGTCGTCTTGTTCACCTTCCGACTTGGCCGCTGGGTCTCCAGATTTAGCGGACGATGCAGAATCATCATCTTCTTCACCGTCATCGTCGTCCAGATCATCATCATCATCGTCGTCCAGATCATCATCATCATCGTCGTCCAGATCATCATCATCATCGTCGTCCAGATCATCGTCATTGTCGTCCACGTCATCATCATCGTCGTCTAGATCGTCGTCTAGATCATCGTCATCAGATTCCTGATCGTCATCGGCATCGTTGCCTTCTGCTGCCTGGTTTTCTTCTTCCCATTCTTCTTTTTCATGCTCACTCATTTCAATTCTCCGGTTTGTTGAGTTGATGGCGAGGCAAATTGTGATTATTTACCCGCCGTTCATTGAATTGACGACAGGCACAGAGGAACACCCCCAGCAGGTTTGTATTTTTTTAAAGGTGCCAACGAGCCCGCACACCAATTGTTTGATATTCTATAAGCTAAATCTGCCTCGGCGCCGTAGTTTCTGGCATTGCCAACGTTACCTATGATCGGCAAACCAGCTGCGCTGAATTGATCTGATTGAATTTGATCCCACCAAGTATGAAAAAACGAACCATTGATCACTAACGCCCCATTATTACGGGTCAACTTGGCTCCGATTTCCAAATTGAACGTGCGATCGGGATTGAAGCTGGAAAGCTCGAACTCCTCTTCCTCCTCTTCTGGTTCCTCCTCCTCGTCCTCTTCGATGGAAGTGGGCCCTGACAGGTTTATACCTCCGACACGATATCCTTCAGACCCCTGAATATAATAGAGCGTGTCTTTATCCGCATGATAACTGACAACAAACTTGGGAGTCAGACCCGTGCGACGCTGGCTTCCAACTCCACTTGTAACTGGCCCGACACCAACATCATCAAGAACAGAATTTGCAGTGATATTGTATGAAAATAGCCTCGCGCCCGCTGTTACAGAGAATTTTTCATTCAGAAAATACGTTAACTGTCCAAAACCAGCGGTTTCGGTCATCTTGTCAGCCAGTGTTTCAGCATACAATACATCGGACAAACTCAGCCCTGGGATTGCGGATGCCCCAGGATACACAATATCGGTTTCGACAGAACCGTCACGCTGTGACCAGAAAAAACCAAGCAGCCATTCGATCCTGCCGCCACTTTTCGAAGCCAAATGTGTCTCGTTTGTTATTGTTTCCACGTGCCTGTCTTCGATAAAAGGCGATGACACAACAGTTTCCAAACCGGCAAGCACTGGCACAGCTAGGGTTGCGTCAAGCGTACTGTCCAAATCCCTACTCAACCAGGACGTGGATGTCATAAAATCGGCCCATGAAAATTTGGCATCGATGCGGGCTGACAGTTGAATAAATTCGTCGCTACGAGGCTCAAGCAAAAAATTCTCACGTTCAAAAGGCGCTAAATCCCCATTGTAGTAGCTTGTGTCCTTGGTATCGTGGCGCTGATAAATCCCCGATACCGTCAACCTCCATATATCTGACAATTTCGCTGCAAAACTGCCGCGCCCACCATAGGTGATAATATCATTGGTGTCGGATAATCCCAACCGGCCATCGTCAATATAGCCACCAGCTTTGTCATAATAGCCGGCGAACCGCAGTGCTGCAGCGCCGTGTACAACCGGCACGTTCCAAACGCCTTCAATGCCGCTTGATGGGGCGCCGCCACGCGTCGTTTTTAGTGAACCGGCGGCGCTTAATTCCGATTGGTCCAAATCAGGCTTTCTGGGCACGATTCGATACAGCCCGCCAAGCGCGCCAGAACCATAAAGCGTTCCGTGAGGACCCCGCAAAACTTCAATCTGCTCGATATCGATCAGCCTTAAATCTGGCTCAGGCGCATTGTAGGTCAGGCGGTTAAAGTCAAAGTAAGTGCTTACCAACGATTGCGTACTACCCGAAAAAGCACCATCAGAGAGGCCTCGAACAATCAATTTATTGCGCCCCCGACCGAGATTAGTGGCCGAAAAAGAGGGTAAGTGACGAGCCACTGAATTGGTTGTCGAAACTGCATTGTCCTCCAGCCCAGAACCCGCAATAACCGATATGGAGTAAGGCAGTTTTTGCAGCCTATCTAACCGCCTAGTGGAGGAAACCAAAATTTCTTCGATGTGTGGCGGCGAGGGTAAAATTACTTCTATTTTTTCTACTGACGGCTTCGGAATTCTTGGCTCGATGAAAATCCTAAACGCGCCGCTATCCAAAGCTTCAAATATATATTCGCTGCCACGCAATAACTGAACCAATGCATCTTCGTTCGTCAAGGCCCCTGAAACTGCACCACTTTTTCCGTCACGGTATGATAGCGGCGGCAACACAAGAGAAACATCAGCTTGTCGCGCAAATTTAAGCAGCGCGGAAACTAGTGGAAGGGACTCAATATTAAATTGCTGAACATTCTGACTCGCTGCCCCGGAAGGCTTACTCTCCATCAGGGCCGCAGCTGCAGCCACCAAAGTAAAGCCAGAAAGCAAAAATGCTCGTTTTAACTTGAATGCAACGGGTTTCACTGTTTGAGCTGTATCCTAATTTTTTCAGCCATTTTGTCTACGGATACCGGTAAAGTCTCGGATAGCAATGCAAGGATTTCATCCTGATCCGACGTTTTCAAAACACCAGAAAATTTCGTATTTTGCGCGTTAGCACTAAGTTCTATTGGAACGCTGAAATACCTATTCAAATCATCCACTACTTCCTGCAATGGTCGATTTTCATATAAAACAAAACCTTCGCGCCATGTGCCGACACTTTGAACGTTAATGTCCTCGACCAATACATCTGATGCACCGACAGATCGAATCAACTGCTTCCCTTTTACAAGTCGCGTTCCAGGCTGTTGGTCTTGTCCAGAGGATTTAGGCGACACATCTACAATTCCTTCCGAAACCGAGACCGTCAGCCGTTGTTTATATGCTTTGACGTTAAACTTCGTTCCAACTACTCGAATTTGCTGACCTTCTGTCAGCACGACAAAAGGTCTGTCAGCGTCTTTTGCCACATCAAACATAGCTTCGCCGCCAGACAGGCGAACCTGCCGCAACCCGTCCGACATAGTCACTTCAAGATTTGTCATGACATTCATATTGACGGTCGATCCATCTGCCAGTGCCAACTGACGGGTCTCGCCAGCCGCTGTTGCATATTCAACCGAGGCCGGCTGAGATTGCTGCAAAAAATTATTACCGGTAACAAATAGTAAAACTGCTGCCGCCGCAGCTGGAATCCAGCGCTGTGGTTGCAACCACCGATGCTTCGCGTCGATCACCGCACTAGTTTTTTCCGTTTGGGAGACTGTAGCCTCACGCGAAACAATCGGCGCTCCATCCATCATTTCCTGAGTATCGATCAAAGACAGAAGTTCATCTTTTTCGTTTGAAACAAAGTCCACCGTGTCTTCGACCTGATTATATGCCTCCCTATTGAGGTCATTAGCTTCAAGCCAAGCGGTGAAATCCAACCAATCTTGCTCTTGAACATCATCGCCGCTCAACCGGGCATGCCACGCCGCCGCCGATTCCAGCCTTTCGTCAATGTTCTTATTGGTCGTTTGAGTGGCCATTAAACTTCGCTCGTTTTGTCAGGCTGTCAGTCAACCCTACTTTTGATATTCTTACCTGTATATTATGACGCCGCAAACCGTCGCCTACCCCCAATGAAGATTGCTAATCCGAATCCTGGGCGTGATGTACAAGGTGTTTCAGTGCCTTACTCATATGTTTTTCAACAGTGCCCTTGGAAACGCCAAGTCGTTCAGCGACCTCGCGGTAACTTAATTCTTTGAATTTATGCAAAATAAAAACCCTGCGGCACTGCGGTGGCAACTCCTGCTCCGCGGCAATCACTCGTTCCAATCTCCGTTTTGCGTCAAACGCGGTATCAGGGTCGGCTACATCAGGAACAGGTTCAGAATAACTATTTACTGACCGACTGTCTTCCCAGTCCTTGTCACGCGTTTCGCGGCGCAATCTTTTTTTCCGAAAATCGAGCGCTAAGTTATTGGCTACCTTATATAAAAAAGCGGGCACATTTGAGACTGGTGCACTTATCTCGGCGCGCTCCAACTTGAGGTACATCTCCTGCAGAATGTCTTCCGCGATTGTTTCGTTACGAAACCGAGCAATTAGAAAACGCAGCAAAGCAGGCCGTTGCTCGAGATACACATCCAGAATTGTCGATTTCTGTTGGCCGTCCAAACTCACTTGCTCCCCTGCCAAATATTTTTCTACAACAGGCGGCCACTCACGTCGAGAAAACATTGGAAGAAGAGAAGAAAGAAATAACGCATCGCTGTGCGGGGCTGCCCCTCTCCGATCACGTTTTCAGAAAATTCATGTCCAAAGTGGGGGCTATCTCGTCGCGCGGCGTCTTATCTGTAACTGCGACAGATACAGACTGGGAGATGATCAATGACACAGAAGGCGCAATATTTTGAAACCGTAATTATAGGTACAGGTTTTTCAGGGCTACTGGCGGCCATCAAATTGAAGAAGCAGAACTTCAATGATTTTATCCTGTTGGAGCGCGAAGCCGAGATGGGCGGGACATGGCAGGCCAACTCCTACCCGGGGGCGGAAGTGGACATTCCCACCAGCTTGTATTCAGTGTCTTTTATCCCCTACACCTTCAGGAAAACCTACGCATCGCAGAGCGAATTGCTAGATTACACCAACCACATCATCAACACTTTTGATTTACGAAAAAAAACTAAGACCGGTCAATCTGTCACTGAACTTCGATTTGATGAAGACGAATGCCTTTGGCAGGTGGAGACAGCGACCGGCGAACACTATACGTGCCGTTTTGTGGTTGATACTAGTGGTGTGTTTGCCAACCCAAAAACACCATACATTCAGGGAGCCGAAACTTTTAAGGGGGCGAAATTCCATACCGCCCGATGGAATCATGACCTGAGCCTCAAGGATAAACGGGTGGGCATAATCGGATCAGGCTGCTCGGCGGCTCAGGTTGTACCTGCCATTGCCGGTGATGTGGATAAGTTAACCGTATTTATGAGGACTCCAGAGTGGATACTGCCCCGGTCAGAACGGGTTTACAGCTCAATTGAACGTTTTCTACTAAATCTACCTGGAATTCGTCGCCTTAACCGTTTCAGGGTATTTGCAGTTCACGAAATCCGGTTTATCGGATTCCGGCGTTTTCCTTTCACCGCAAAACTCAGTCAGTTCATGAAGTTCTTCTATGTCCTGAGCGTGAAGAAAAGCCTCAAAAAATATATCAAAAGTAAGACGTTGCGCGAATATATGCTGCCCACATATGAGTTGGGGTCTCGCCGAGTCATTCCCACAAACCGGTACCTCCCGGCCTTGGCGCGGGATAATGTTGATGTGGATATCAGCGGCATTGACACTATCACGCCCACAGGCATTCGAACCAAGGACGGCAAAAATATTCCGCTGGACGTCCTTGTCTATGCGACAGGCTTTTACGCCTACTCGAACATGAAAAAGGCACTTTCCTTCCAAGTTTACGGGCGGAATGGACGGAACCTGAACAAGGAATGGGAATCTGAGATCACTTCATACAAAAGCATTACGGTGTCGGGTTTTCCCAACTATTTCAAGGTCAACGGCCCCAATGCCGGTACCGGCCACAGCTCGCAATTAAGTTATATGGAGGCAATGACCAGCTATATCGTAAAAGCCATCACCGCCGCCAAACAAGATGTATCGATAAAAGCCATTGACGTCAGGCCCGATATACAAAGCGCCTATGTGGCGAAGACAAAAAAGGCTCTGAAATCCACCGTCTGGCAAACCGGCGGTAGCAAGTCCTTTTACCGAAAAAACATGACCGGTGAAGTGGCGGGTCTATCACCAGAATCTGTGGTCCAATTTATCTTTTCCCGGAAGTGGTTTCGCCTAAGAGACTATCAAATATTGAAGTGAAACTTCACTCATGAAGCGAGCATAAATTACAAGCAGACCTCCAGTACCGTCAAAATGCACTTTAGATATGTGATTTATGTCCGCTTCTATTATGCAGCGAAGTATCTGCTTGGCCAACGTAAGTAGAACGTTACATACTAGTTGCCATACTTTTAATGGACTTGTGATTGAGACTTGTCTCACCACTTCATGGTTCGCCACCTCGCGTTGCTCCGGCCGAACATAGCTCCATTCACCATGCTAACGTTACAAAGTTAAAGGGCCGGTCCCCTTGATGGGGGTCGACCCTTTAATTGATTGTGGGAATAGGATTTGAATCTACTACCTTCAGGTTATGAGTCTGAGGGCTCAAAGTACAACGTCGGTTGCGCGACAGTTATTCCGACTGGAGGTTTTGGCTGTATTTTGAAACTGACCCCGCCTCTACGCTGTAAACATGTTGTTTTCCCATATGTAAGATTTT
>JAALKD010000088.1 GCA_011088215.1 Sphingomonadales bacterium
AATAGTGCCAACGTTACAGTGCGGCTTAGTCCGTACAAACTTCTCTTTAGCCATTGCCCGTCCATCCTTGCAAGCAATACGCCCCCACAGCCTCCAGCGGCTTGTATGGGCGAATAATTAACCCTGCAACAGCCCACCCGGGCCATTTGGCCCCAGACTGTTACGCTATTTGTGCCCGAGAGGGACTTTATGGAGCGGGTGAAGGGAATCGAACCCTCGTCGTAAGCTTGGAAGGCTTCTGCTCTACCATTGAGCTACACCCGCACAAGACAAAGCCGCACTCTCGAACAAATCAAGCCTTCATGAACTTAGGAAGTTCCAGAAGGTAAGTGGTGGAGGGAGCAGGATTCGAACCTGCGTACTCAATGAGAACAGATTTACAGTCTGCCGCCTTTAACCGCTCGGCCATCCCTCCACACAAAACACGCCCGAAACACGGGGCGCGGCGGTGAGGCCGCAATATGCCCATATCTTAACCCTTGTCAACACCAACTTATACCCGCTAAGCACTTTTTTGAGGGTAAATTGTCCCCCTTTAAATTACTACGTCTTTTATGGACATGAGAGGCCACACCTAAAAATGGTTCGAAAACAAAAAAAAGCGGCGGCAAACCACGGCAAATCCACTGCAAGGTCGTCTGGTAAACCAGCGGGAAATTTCGCCAATAGGCGACCCGGCGCGAATGATGGCAGGCGGACCGGTCCTGGACCTTCGGACAAATCCTCCAACCAGTTCCGACCCAGACATGCAGACAGCGTCTTTTTATACGGCCGTAACTCGGTGGAGGCGGCACTGGCCAACCCTGCCCGGGAATGCGCAAGGCTATTTGCCAGTGACCGTGCCGCTGACGCACTCGCGCCCACACTGCGAGAACGGGTACCACTGCTTTCCATGCCAGGCCCGGAGATGTTTTCAGGTTTGATTCCCGCAGATGCACCGCATCAGGGACTGGTACTGGAAGTACGTCCCCTGCCCGGCTCGACAATTGAAGACATGCAACCACTGGAGGGAAGAAAGAATATAATCCTGATGCTGGATCAGGTGACCGACCCGCAAAATGTTGGTGCGTGTCTGCGCTCCGCCGCGGCATTCGGTGTTCGCGCGCTGATAACCCAAGATCGCAATAGCCCTATGGAAAGCGGCGCACTAGCCCGGGCGTCTGCAGGTGGGCTTGAGATCACACCATGGCTTCGGGTGGCCAACCTGGCCCAAACACTGGAAGGGTTGCGCGAGATGGGCTATTGGCATGTCGGCCTTGACGGCAACACCAAGCAAACCCTGAAACAGGTCAGTTTAGGCGATAACATCGTTGTCGTTATGGGTTCGGAGGGTAAGGGCCTGCGCCCGTTGGTGCAAAAAACCTGCGATATGATCGCTAAAATCCCCATGACTGGCCCGATCGAGAGCCTGAATGTCTCCAACGCAGCGGCAATTGCACTCTATGAACTAAGCTGAAATAGATGACAAACCAGAAGACGCAGCTAACCCAACCTAAACCGTCTGGACATCCTCGAGGAAACTGTCGATGTCAGTCTTAAGGCTGGCCAACAAGCCGTTTAGACCGTCTGTCACCTCGAGCACTTTTGTCGCTGCTCCCCGGGTTTGAACATCACCCTCGCGTACATCGGCAATATTCTCGGTAACAACAGCGATAGCCAACCTGCCCATCATAAAGCTTGATGTCATCAACCCCGCGAGCAGAACCCGTCGCAGGGAAGTATTTTATCTTGTGGATTTCATTGCAACCACCTTAGATTGAGTAAGTGATATTGGGTTATAACACCCATTGCCACTTCTCGACCCCCAGACAGCACCATGAGTAAAAAAGACTAGATAAGGTTTAAAACGGTAGAAAGTGAGAATTGCCCTGTTGTAAAAAGCGATTACTTAACAGCTTTTTACATCTTTTCAGTGGCTTGAAACCATGATCGAATCAGTCGTGATATTGTTACTTATTCGAAACAATATTAAATTCTCTCGTGAAAAAAAGGGAATCAACGGCTATTTGCAGACGAAATCGTCACAACGCAAAGGCGTTACAACATCAAATTTCGGAGCATTAAAGTCGAAACGGTAAGAACGGAATTTTTCGCTTTTTACGAGCGAGCGCCCACCCGCCTTTCACCCAAACTTGCCGGTAGTGGGAATGTTGCCCGACAAGTAACTCCCATGTGCGTTCCACTGGACTAATCTTCTTTTCCTCGTCAGGCCAATCCGCCGCCCAGTCTTTACCTTCTGCGGTCCAGTTGAAGTCATCGAACAAAATCAACCCACCATCCACCAACAGTTTATCAACTAAAAAGAAAGCAAAGCCCGTGTCGCCCCAATTATGGCCACCATCCAGATAGCAGAAATCAAACGTCCGGCCTTCTTCAATGAATTTCATCAAACGCCAGAGATAGCTCCGCTCTTCGTAAAAATGATTAATGTAATTCGCTAAACCGAGTTCATCAGCCAGCTGTTCAATGTTGGGTTGTTTCGACTTGGCGACAACTTTATCAATAGTGGTCAGCGACCGTTCGCCGCCCATTTCATCGAGAATAGCCGCCATATACATGGAAGAAACGCCATGGAAAAACCCCAATTCCAGCGCCCGGCTGCAATTATATTCCCGGAATATCTTTTCCAGTCGGCGCGCGTGCTTCAACTTCATATACGGCAAACCGTTAACGTGCGCTTCTACAGTTTCTAGTTTCATTGCGGTGGCAACCTTGGTTGAAAGACATGACAATGCATGGTTAATATCGCTGATCGACGCTAATATCCCCTCGTAATACCATCTTTGCTACTGAGGACGACAGACCATGAAATCGATTGATGAAATCGTTCGCACGCTTGAACTGACACCCCACCCGGAAGGTGGATATTATCGGCGCACATACAAAAACGCAGAAGGACCTGCAATGCCTGGCTCAGAGCCTACAGGCGAAAATCGCGGGTTTGCATCCGCTATCTATTATCTGCAAATGCCGGATTATAGCCTGTGGCACCGCACTGACGGCGATGAACTTTGGTTTTGGCACGCGGGCGCACCGATGAAGCTGGAAATTCGCAACGCCAATGGCACGGCCTCGGCTCAAATCCTCGGCCTAGATATGGCAGCGAACCAACAACCGCAATTGATGGTGCCAGGAGAGCAATGGCAACGGGGAAAAAGCTTGGGTGACTGGACCCTGGTCAGCTGCTCGGTAAGCCCCGGCTTTTTGTTCGAGACCTACGAACTGGAAGATGCGGGTTAACACTCCACTGCGCTGCAACAATTAGCGTGAGCGACCACCAAAGAAGCGTTACTTGCCAATACAGACATCGAGCGCACCGTCTTCAATGGGACGCAGTTCACCAACCGTCGATACGCCGAGCTGGCGCAGCCTTTTATCGTGTTCAGCCAGCATTGCATATCTTTTGAAGATCAATTTCGATGGCTGCTGCATCAAGCATAGCAAAACCTCACGTCCGTCGGCTTCATCTATGGCGTTAAAAATAGTCGCACCTACCGCATAGTACGGCGCATCAAAACTACCTGATAAGCCGATGTTGTTAGCAACGTCATATGCCTCTGCTCCTGACGTGTGCAGAATATAGGCAACAGCCATATCCAAGAGGTCAAAATTCTGCTGGCTGCGCGATGCATTCCGCCTGATGCTTTGCTTGCTGCTTGCCGTGTAACTGCCACCGCCGGTAATTTTTGAAAAGTCGGCGATAGCGGTTGCGCTGCCCTCGCGCATTACCGCACTGAACAGGCGCGCCACATGATCAGTTTCCCCCGGCGTTGGCATGAATTTCTCCTGAATGCCGTGGTAGCTTTCATGCGCAATTAAATATTGCAAGCCAGGCGCATCACCCATAATGCAAGGCAGATCAACATAGAAATCTGATCCAACTGACCAACCGCCGCACGACGGCGTTCCAATGGCGATTGTCGCCCGGCCAGAATAGGAAATATCTGCAGGTACAAAAAGCATCAACATAGACACAAGGTCATGGGAATAGTCTTGTTGAGTGTTTTTCATTGTCGCCAATTCGACCAAAAGAGCTTGTTTTTTATCGATTACATCGTTGAAACGAAAGATATCCCGGTCTGCTTTTTGACAGTGTGCCGCTTGTTGCCGGCTGGCAAGATAGGCGTCCATTGTGAAATAATCACGGAACTGGCTAAAATGAGCCAACATATTTGCCACCGCGCTTGACTGCCGTATGGCTGCTTCATCAATTTGCTTGCCCGAACAGACGTCGTTCAAAACACTTTCCGCAAAGCTTATGTCAAGTTCAACGGCGATATCCGCCTGCGCTGGTGTTGACGCCAACAAAAAACCTAGTATTGCCAGATGTTTCATTTTCCTCACTTTTTCTTTCTTTTCTGGTAAATCAACAGCACCCCGAAGGGCATATATCCGGTGCTTCACTGAGATAATCTATCATTGCATCTTCCTCTCGATTTTCAGATTGCATTGATTAACGGTCAGGCTGGTTTTCTATACCGCCACAGCCGGGCCATTCCGCAACATCATGGCCCCCAACATCAGAAACCACACAATCTGACCAAGACCGAATATCATGCCACCTATTTCACCAAGGCCAGGTACTATCGAAAGAATACCCGCTAAACCAACGATTACGCCAAGCGCATTCAGCACAGAGGGGAAAATCCGCTCCTTCAGGGCTATCCAACTTACCAGCAGAAGCCATATGCCACCAATAATCTCGGTACCGCCGCCAAGGCCGTTATGCACGGTATATACCGAGCGCCAAACTACCGCAGCAAAAGCGGGATCTTTTCCGTACAGGCTGATCGCAGTTTCCATACCAACGTTGAAGACCATTCCGGCGGCGAGAACAACGCCCACCCATATCAGACCTAACGAGCTTGCTATCTGCATCACGGACAATGAGGCACCCTTCAGCCGCTCATGAAGGGCGAGGACCAAAACAAGTAAAAAAAGGCTGGCCGCCACATAAATCACGAGGTTACCCACATGTTGAGTGGTCTGCGTTTTAATAAGAAATTCGACCTGCTGGACAGGTTCTGTGTAACCAGAGGCATCCAAAAAACTGAAATACAGCCAAAACCCGATCAAATAAGATGTTGCCATTAGCAAAGAGGCAATACCGCCTGCCTTTTGTAAATTCACTGTTATCTCTCCTGCCGTTTTGTTTCTTGATTTTGTGTTTGTCAGCCTTGGGTCAGAATCGCTGTCGGTTATTAATAAAGGCCGCCCCGGGCTAGTGAGGCGACCTTTGGTACGGCGATTACCGAAGGGGATCGGTATCGCTATTTGCTAGGTACCGCGTTTCCTGAGCTCGATAGCGCCGTATACGAAACCACCGGCAACCACCAATCCAGTCCAGAAGCGCATGCTGGTAAGGCTGAACTTAAGAGCTTCCCACTGTGCCGCACCAAAAACCATATTCAAGGCGTCACGCGGGCCGTCTATGTCCAGGCCCCGGCCAAGATCATGAAATGCCCATTCCTGCCACCCGCCAAGCTGGCGACCTAACCAAGAAGCAAATACATGGGTGTCCAGGAACATTCCTTCGGCAATAATCACAGCCAACGGCGTGATCAATGCCCACATGATCGGTAGTCTGCTGGCGTAGGCTGATACGAACAATACCCATGCCAAGATTGGCAGCGCCCATAGCGCCCAGAGAATATAGTGTCCGAACATACTGAACCATCCGGAGATCATTAATCCAAGCGGCCAGAGCTCAAGAACAGGTCCACCCTGGAACAGAACAACGATGCTAAGCAATAGCGCCGTAACAAGTTGTGCAGCTATTGCGACTGCGAAGAATATTACAGGCGTTACCAGCACTATGGTAAATAATTTGGCGGCAACTTCCTGCCAATCATCAACTGGCATGGATTTCCAGAACAAGATCGACCGGTCGCGGCGCTCTTCATAAAGTGCGCTTAGAAGCGAAAAGAAGATCACAAAAGGAAAAGCTGCCCACATCAGAAGACTTATCACCCAGTAACCGGCTGTTATACCAGCAGGCAAATCGGCCGCCTCTTCTTGTTGGGCAAGATTAAGCGCATCCCCAATATTTTTAACCTCATGGTGGTCGATATCACTGACCAAATTCAGCTCACCCACACCTACTGATGACAAAAATACCATCGCGAGTGTAAGTGCCGACAATATCAGCGGTACTCGGATGTAACCATTTTTTCCGTCTAATACTTCCCGTTTTACGAGGGCTATATAGGTATTCATTGCCCTTCTCCTGTCATGGTCGCCACGAAAATATCGGCAAGGCCAAGGCGGCGTGTTTCGCCCAAAGCGGCCAGCGTATCGCGGTCTACGTTTTTATATATGCACGTCGTTTTTCCGAAGGTTATGCCCTTAGACATAGGGTTCAGCTTGGCAGCCTCTTCCTCTTTGCCCGGCGTGACCATCACTTCGATGAACTGCTGTGTCAGCTCGTCCATATCGGCTTCCAGAACAATCTCACCGTCCCGAATGAACATCACGTCGGAGAGAATATGCTCAACTTCTTCCACTTGGTGCGTTGTAATAATCACCGTGCGGTCTTCGTCGAAATATTCTTCCAGAAGACTGGCATAGAACTGCTTGCGGAAAATGATGTCCAGGCCAAGAGTTGGCTCATCAAGCACCAAAAGCTTGGCGTCGATCGACATAACAATCGCCAGATGCAACTGCACTGTCATGCCCTTGGACAAGGCACGTACTTTGCGGTCTTGCGGCACTTTGGTGCGGTTCAGGAACGACATGGCTTTCGCCCGGTCAAACTTTGTGTGAACGCCCTCGACATAGTCAAGAACCTCGGACACCTTCATCCATTTTGGCAACGTTGCAACGTCGGCAATAAAGCAGACATCCTGCATGAGTTTACCGCGCTCGCTGGATGGGTTGTTGCCCATAACAGACAGATCGCCCTCATAACTCATGAGGCCAAGCACTGCGTTCAACATGGTGGTTTTGCCGGCACCGTTTGCGCCGATAACACCGAGAATACGCCCCAAGGGCACTTTAAAGCTCGATGGTTTTAACGCCTGGAAATCACCGTAGGATTTCGCAAGGCCGTTTGCTTCAATCACATAATCAGTCATGACCGGCCCCTCAGTTAGCAGTGCTGTTTTTCAACAGCGTATCTGCGTCCAAACCAAGCCGACGAATGGTTTCCATCACCCGCGGCCACTCTTCATTCAAGAAACGATCACGCTCAGCTTCTACAAGCTTTGAGCGCGCGCCCTCTACCACGAACATTCCCAGTCCGCGTTTCTTTTCGACTAAACCGTCCATTACTAGCTCCTGATAGGCTTTTGAGGCAGTGATTGGATTTATCTGTAAATCCACAGCGACATTCCTTACGGATGGCAGGGCCTCGCCTTCGCGCATGGTCCCTTCAACTATCGCTGCAACTACCTTGTCCTTCAGTTGCCGGTAGATCGGCTGGTCTTCCGTCCAATCCGGCGTCATAATTCCTCCCTCCGCTTACGCTGCAAAGCTGATGCGGTTAATAAGATCACCGTGACGGCTGCCATTGCGGCTGCCGATAAGCAAGTCAGTTTGACGTGCGATACGGCGGCTGCGACGGGCATTTCTTTTGGTGGTTTGGTAACTGCGGGTTGTCATTTACTTTCTCCTCGCTGGTGGCCCGTTATGTTTTCATCTTCGGGCTTCTGTTATGTGGTCCCTGTTTTTTTGGTGACCATTTTATAGTGCTGTCGTTGTTTTATTGTTTTCTTT
Source organism: Sphingomonadales bacterium (assembly GCA_011088215.1). Lineage (GTDB taxonomy): Bacteria > Pseudomonadota > Alphaproteobacteria > Sphingomonadales > Kordiimonadaceae > Kordiimonas. The sequence goes on from JAALKD010000088.1 coordinate 7,714, forward strand.
TTAGTCCCGAGGGGGCCGGATATTAACTTCCGGCTTCCCCTCCTGTCCTCGCTGTGTTTGGCCAGTTAGCTGGCTCTTGTTATTACCTCTTTGGGTCGTCATTCTTTGTTAGTCTTCTTATTGGGTCGTCTCGTCTGTCGTACTCGGGCCGTTTATTTTTATAACCCCGTTTTTTCACCGGCTTCCTCGCTGAGCCCTTTTTATCTGAGTCTTTTCGACTTCTGCTTGGGCGTTCTATCGTGCCGGTGTATTAGTTATGTAGTACACCCAATTTGGATTGACAAGCATTAAATGCCATATTTCTTAGAAAAGCGCGTAACCATCTATTTTAATTGAATAAATTTTCTATAGAAAAATTCTCGACCCGATCTCTAGTCAGATTGGATTATAAATTAGCTTTTCCTACACCATTTGAATGCTATTTAAATTGATAGCGATTCTCAGCTTGAAATCAAATGATGACGGTTCGGTTGGGAAAGGGGGTTGGCTGGCGTATAAATCATAAACGGCTAACACAAGTATTTGGACGCGATATATTTTTGCTTCCATAAAGGCATATGTGTAACGAGCAGGATTGATGACGGATACCAAAGCAACTTCTAATTTTTCCAACACATTTCTGAACATCCGTATTCTTTACGCGACCGCTACCATTGTTATTTCTGCTATCGCTGGCGGCGTTTTCATTTCCTTGCAGTTCAGCGAAATGAAAAATTACACTTGGTACGCAACAGCCCTTCAAGAGTTGCGCGAAACGGCCAGCATTATAAATATTCAGGCATATCAGGTTGTTTTCTCAAACTCCGAAGGGGCTCGAACAGCGTCTTCAACTGAGCTGCGACAATCATTAATCTTGTTTTCCAACCAATTTTCCGTAGTCGCGGAAACGGATCCAGATGGCCAGGATATTGGTCGCCTTGAAAAATTGAAGACTGAATCTCCTTGGCTTTTCATAACTTCAGAACAACGTGAATCACGCATACTCACCTCGCTAAGTGACGATATTCACCTGGATTTTCCTGAAGAACTGGAAGACTTATGGGAAGACGATACGGACGAGATTGAGGAAGCAAAGAAAGCAGGCGAAACAATTGATGCCGTGGGGGTACAGGAGCCCAGCAATAAGATTGAAAGCCTGAATTTTGACCTGATGTTGCTTGCCAGCAAGCTGGCCACATACCAGGGTGAACAAAATTCCACAGTGTCGCAAATCGCTGATCAAATTTGGCGCCTGACATCTGAACGGCTATTACCGTCCCTCGATCTAGCCGAAGAGATTCTTGCGGATGAACGGCTCAACACACTTTCCGTGTTACAGCTAGTGATACTGTCCTTTGCTGCGACTATTTTGGCTATTAGTGCATTCAACCTTCTGTTCGTTTTCAGACCGATGCGCGACACAGTTCTGGATATACAGGAGGAATTGGAGGGCCAAGTAGTAAAAGCCGAAAGCGCCGACAAAGCTAAGTCTGCATTCCTGGCCAATATGAGCCATGAGATCAGAACTCCAATAAACGGGGTTTTAGGTGCCGCGCAAATTCTCGAACTAAGCAAACTTGATGACCGACAAAGAAACCTGCTCAAAATGCTGCAAGGGTCCGGCAAGTCTCTGCTGAATATCATTAATGATATCCTTGACTTTTCAAGCTTTGAAGCGAGCAAGATTAAGCTCAATCCAAAGGAAGCCGACATTGTACAAATTGTGGAAGAGGCTGTCACGTTGCTGTCAATTCGACGGGACAACGCCAATACAGTTGAGTTGGTCACAAAAATCCAGCCCGGCCTGCCGCTTTCGATTGAAGTTGATCCGGTTCGACTTAAACAAGTCGTCACCAATCTGGTCAATAACGCCCTCAAATTCACGCATTATGGCAATGTGCTAGTTGAATTGGCCGGAAAAGTCGTTGATGGCATTCTGGAAACAACCATCAATGTCACCGACACAGGCCGGGGCATTCCCGCCCACGAAATGTCAAATCTATTCAAACGTTTCTCAAGAATTGATGGCGAAAAAAAAGATCTAACGGAAGGGTCAGGCCTTGGCCTATCGATCAGCAAACATCTAGTTGACCTAATGGGTGGTGATATCTGCGTTGAGAGCAAACTGGGTGTTGGTTCGAGGTTTGCTGTTAACCTGTCTCTGCCGATCAAGAACGCCGAGCCACACCGGTATCAGCTTCCATCAGGTGAAAAGACAGCATCTTGTCTTATCATAGACGAGAATCCCATTACAGGCGGTATAGTTGCTGAATATATAGCGAGCTGGGGCATAAAGGTATCGACGAGTCAGGAAACCGAAAATCATCTGCCTACCATAAGAAGTTGGCGGAGCGGTCTCTCGGAATCCAAAATACTTGTAATATCAGCCCGGATATTAGAGATCGGCGGCGACGAAGTTTCCGAAGAGCTTCGAAAATTACAGAAAAATGGATGCCATATCATCATCCTTGAGCTTCCCGGCCTAGAGGGAAGGACCCAATTATGGCAAAACATGAGACACATAGACATATTGCATCGCCCTGTAAGTGCACCATTATTGTTTGACGCAGTTAGCGCCGCACTCACCCAGATGTCCGAGGGCGCATCTACAGTACAAGATCAGCTAGACCAGTCGGATGCCGAAACTGATACTAAAGAGCCTTCCAAAAACTTCAAAGCGGGAACGTTGCCGCCCTCCGGGCTTACCCTTTTGGTTGATGACAATGAAGTTAACCGCGTTGTTGCCGGGGAAATGCTTGGCATTTTGGGTCAAGACTATATCACTGCAAACGATGGAATTGCTGGCCTCGAGGCCTTTAAATCCCATAAACCCGACATAATATTGATGGATATTTCAATGCCGAGAATGGACGGCCTAGAAGCAGCGAGCATTATTAACGGCCTCAAAACTGATTCACGACGCCCAATTATTGTGGGGATGACGGCCTACGCCATGCCGGAAGACAAGCAGCGCTGTCTTGATCATGGTATGGATGACTATATTTCCAAACCCATTAGCTTCAGCGACATTGAAAATATTTACAAAAAATGGGGCAAGGGCCAAACCAAGCGATAAATCACCCCTTGTTGTAAAGTTTAAGAAGTAGGCGCGATGCCACCGGCCCTAAATTTCGCAGGATAGCTATTTTATCGCTTTTGGCTGACACCTGCCCCTAGACAGCAGGTTATACCCCTACCAGTTGAATATGTATCACTGACGCAGCGCAAATCGAATTAGGATTTGAAGCAACAGTTTCCAACGGAAGACTAGACCGCGTTTCCAACGCGGTGCTGCGGTATCTAAGCAATGATTTTCTGCCAATGAACTTGTCATCAAATTGTCAAGCTTTGTATCAATTTGTATCTGTCTCTTGCTGGAGCTGCCCCTGATTGCAAAAATCTACTCACTGTTAACGACCCAAAGTTTTCAGTATTACCCCCAACGGAGGGCTCTTGAGTTTCAAAGGGAGTGACTGTGCCATCAAAATCTAAAGTTATGATTGTTGATGACGATGGTTCCATTCGCGAAACATTGACAGACTATCTTGATGCTCAAGGGTTCACCGTTGCTTCCACTGCTGGTCACCAAAGCGCTTTGCGACTCGCCAGATCACTTTCACCCGATATCGCGGTCATTGACCTTGCCCAAAACGGTGGTGGTTTGGCCCTATTTCTGGAGTTGCGAAGTTTTTCCAGCATGCCGGTTATATTCCTTACCGACGAAAGCGAAGAAACTGATTGCATAATCAGCCTAGAGATAGGCGGTGATGATTATTTGGTCAAACCTTGCAACCCCCGCGAACTTGCCGCTCGAATAAAAGCGGTTTTGCGACGCACCAATGTCGTGCCCGTTAAGCCAACAAATCTGGCCACTGGATCATCCATCAGTTTTGGGCAGTGTCATTTCAATTCATCGACCCACGAATTGACAAAAGCCTCCGGCGAAACCGTAATGCTAAGCAAAGGCGAAATGAAACTTTTGATGACGTTTCTGGCCAACCCCAAAACCGTAATGAGCCGCGAGCACCTGCTGGATGCCACCCAAAACAGACGCAAAGACATATACGACCGCAGCGTAGATAATCTGGTATCACGACTAAGAAAAAAACTTGAAGTGGACCCTCTTGCCCCCCGATTGATCAAAACCTATTGGGGAGGCGGCTACTCTCTGACATCGGAAGTCACCGCCACATCCGATGTCACTGTCCTGTCAGGCTAAAGTGAATTTCCATAGGGTTACTGCAGTTTATTGCCTCTGTCCCCAGTGGGTTTTTTCGGCAACGTAATTCGCACAACTGTTCCCTCGCCCTTTTCTGACAATATATGCATCGTTCCATCCATCCGTTCAACAAACCGTTGGACCAATGCCAATCCTAATCCAGTGCCTTCCGAAAACTCAGTGCTCGGGCCTTCAGCAAGTTGCACAAATGGCTGGATCGCCTGCACCGCCTGCTCGTCGGTCATGCCTTCGCCGTCATCAGCGACCGAAATGACTATTGTGTCGTCTCTGGCCGACGCCAATATATTGATTGCCCCCTCGCTAGGAGTAAACTTTGCCGCATTGGATATCAGGTTTATCAGAATTTGTTTTAACATCCGCTGGTCTCCAACCATTGTCTCTGCGGTGTTGTCGATATCTATAGTTTGACGCTTCTGATCGATCCTCGGCTTATTAAATGCGACTGCCTCCCCGATACACAGACCCACTTCAAACGTTTCAACACCCATTTCGTAGCGCTGGGCTTCCAGTTTTGACAGGTCAAGAATATCATTAATCAAAGACAATAGATGCTGCCCGCTGGAGTGGATAACCTCCAGGTAGTCCTTCTGTTTTTCGGGCGTCTTTGCCATTTTTAGCTGAAGCATTTCCGTGTAACCGATAACTGCATTCAACGGCGTGCGAATTTCATGGCTCATGGAAGCCAAAAATGTAGACTTGGCCCTGTTTGCAGTTTCCGCCTCTTCGGTCGCTGCCGACAATTCATTGGTACGTTCGCTAACCATTTTCTGCAGCCGCTGCTTTTGTTCCCGCAACCGCTTGTCATGGGCACCAAGCTCCCCAACCATTTCCATAAATATTTGATACAGCTGGCCAATTTCATCTCGGCGACTGCGGATCGCAGCGGTATTTTTAATCATTCCATCCGGATTCTTAGCTGTCTTATCGACGGCTTCTACATAGCCCACAGAACGAATTTTTTGAGCGAGTGTTGTCACCAGCTGCAACGGCTCAAGCCAACGGTGCAGCAACATCGCGGCGATCATCATTCCCACAAAAGCGATACTGATGACAATAAAGCCCGCGCGGTACATAATCATCTGTGTTTGTGTATTGATCCGGTCTAGCGACAGTCCTACCTGAACAACGCCTATCAATTCAAGTTCGGCCGATAGTGCATCTTCAAACCCGACAGCTTCGTCGTAGTCTCCTGCAGAAATATCAGTCAAATATTCGCGCCATACCGGCACCGAAACATGGTATCCACTTCCGGCCTCTTCACCGGTTTTCGCAGGCGCAATAGGCCCAAAACCTGAACTCATGCCTTTGTCTGATATAGCTAATTCCGAGAATTTAGGGCCAACCTCACCAGAAGAATAATTGGTCGGTGCCGATACTATTGCGACGCCATTTTCATCCAACACTGAAACGTAAACAACGTCTTCCTCGCCTAGAAATGGCGACATTACGTCCAGCAACAGGCCAACGTCCTTTAACAAGACGCCAAATGTAGAGCTTTCTGAAATAACGCCTGCGATCGCCTGCGCACGTATTTGTAACTCTTCAGTCAGCATCTGGCTTGTCGCCTGATAGAAAACATAACTAAGCGATCCGCTGATCAAAACAACAAAAGCGGCAAGAAAAATTGCAGCCTGTTTTTGCATCGAGATTTTTTGACCCGGCGCAACTACTCCGTTTTTTTCAGGGTTAGACATAGAGGGTAAAATGGATGACACCGATTTTTCTTTTTTGCCAGTCATGGTAAAAGCCCAGCAGAAATTTTCGTCACGGTTTTTTTGTCCTGAACCAACCGGTCAATCGCCCGCTGGTTTACATGAACAATATAGTCCGTGTCCTGACTCCGAATTTTTTTAAAGTTCCCGGATACGAAATAGATTTCTGCCGACTTGCCAAGTAGGCGACCAAAAGCCTCTGGCTTGGGCACCAGTGCGGCTGTAAACCCCATATCCACCAGCGACTTTGAATAGCCGATAATATGACGGCGGTTTTCAAGAGTGTGCGTCATCAAAAATTTAATTGAATCGTTATTGACCACCAATGGGTCTCGTAAAAAAATTAAAGCTTCGTTTTGTTGCACGGCCAGGCGCAGTGTGGCCGGCAACTGGTTGGCATTGTCTATTCTGTAGAGATTGACATGCA
>JAALKD010000014.1 GCA_011088215.1 Sphingomonadales bacterium
CCCCCCCCCCCCCCCCCCCCCCCCCCCCCCCCCCTCCACCCTCTCCCTCCCCGCCCCCCTTCCGTTCTCCTCCTCGCTGCACAATCCGGCACCGGCAACCAACGTGTCGTCAATATGCGACTGGATCGAATCCGACGCCTTCAATACGGCGGCGATACCGCCCTGTGCCCAACGGGTCGACCCGCCAGACATCTCACCTTTCGACAACACCGCCACCCGCAGGTGCGGTGACAGCTTCAGCGCCGCGGTCAGGCCCGCAGCCCCGCTGCCCACAATCACCACATCGTAGGTACGCCGCATATCAGGCCGCCTTCCCGGCAGACGATGTCAGCTGCAAAAAGATGTCCTCCAGATCGGTTTCATCAGTGGCAATATCTGTAATGGTTAGTCCGGCCTCTCGCACCGCATCCAGCACACTGCCCACATTTGCATGGGCCTGACTGATCTGCACCGCCAAATGGTGCCGGTCTCGCAGAGTGGTTTTAAAGGCCGCGAGCGGCGACGGTATCGCATCGAGCGAATCGCTAACGGTGATTACGATCTCTTTCTCGTCGATTCGTTTCAACAACTGCTCGGTTGGTTCACAGCAAACAACGTCACCGTGGTTGATGATGGCGATTGTATCACACAGCTGTTCAGCCTCTTCCAGATAGTGAGTGGTCAACACCACTGTGGTGCCGCGCGCATGCAATTCGCGCACATAGTCCCACAGCAGTTGCCGAAGCTCGATGTCAACACCCGCCGTAGGCTCATCAAGTACCAACACGGGCGGGTTATGAACCAACGCCTTGGCCACGAGAAGCCGGCGTTTCATGCCACCGGATAGCGAGCGCGAATAGGCATCAGCTTTATCATACAGATGCACAGCCTTCAGCAGCTCGTCCGTGCGGCGTTCGGACTTTGGAACCCCATACAAACCGGCCTGCACTTCCAGCATTTCACGCGGGGTGAAAAAAGCATCAAACATCAATTCCTGCGGCACAATGCCAATATTGGCGCGGGCATTTCGTGGGTTTTGGTCGATATCAAAACCCCAAATCGATGCGCTGCCCGCGGTTTTATTGACCAGCCCGGCGAGAATATTGATTGTCGTGGATTTTCCCGCTCCGTTGGGCCCCAGCAAGCCGAACATGGAGCCACGCGGAATTGCCAGGTCAATACCACCCAGCGCCAATTTATCATCGGTGCCGCGTTGGCCTTTGTAAACCTTCTTCAGGCCTTTGATTTCAATCGCGTTTTTGCTCACATAACATCCTTAGGGCAACGGGCAAATAGAGCGCGATCAGTCACAGATATCGCGCTGATGTCGCTTTATTAGGCCCTGCGGCTTGTACCGCCTACCGGCCATAGTATATAGATCAATTAGTCGCTCGAAAGAGCCCTTTTTCTTCGATAAAATTTCCGAACGAGAGTATCCGATGACAATAGATGCACCAGAGAAAATAACCGTTACCACAAAAAAAGTCGCTTGTGACGGCGACGAGGGCGCGCTCGGTCATCCGCGGGTTTATCTGACCATGGATGAAAACGATCAGGTTGAATGTCCATATTGTGATCGTCAGTATATTTTGCAAGGCGGCAAGACCGACAAATAACCGCGCCTTTTTCGGAGACCATCCTATGCCAACGGCACCAAGCGGGACGCCGCATCTTTATCTGATCGACGGGTCCGGCTACATCTTTCGTGCCTATCATGCCATGGCTCACGCGCGAAAACCGCTCAGCCGCAGTGACGGCACCCCCATGGGGGCGGTTTTTGGTTTCTCCAACATGCTAATGAAGCTGTTGCAAGATCTGGAAGACGATGAGCAGCCAACCCATCTGGCGATTATATTTGACGCCAAGGGCAGAACCTTCCGCAACAACATATACGCCGACTATAAAGCCCATCGTCCACCGGCCCCGGAAGACCTGGTGCCGCAGTTTCCAATCATCCGTGATGCGGTGCGCGCATTTGGCCTGCCGTCTATTGAGATGGAAGGTTTTGAGGCTGACGACCTGATAGCGACCTACACAAGACAGGCGCGCGAACAGGGCTGGCATGTCACCATTGTCAGCTCGGACAAAGACCTGATGCAAATGGTCGATGACAAAACCGACATGTTCGACACTATGAAAAACGTACGCACTGATCCTGAAGGGGTTGTGGCTAAGTTCGGCGTGGAACCCGAAAAAGTGATCGAAGTGCAGGCACTGGCCGGCGACAGCGCCGACAATGTGCCAGGCGTGCCTGGCATCGGCATCAAAACCGCCGCCGAGCTGATTAATCATTACGGGGACCTGGAAACCCTGCTAGCCAGCGCCGAGGAGATCAAACAACCCAAGCGCCGCGAAAAACTGATCGAAAATGCAGACCTTGCACGGATTAGCCGCGAATTGGTGACCCTGGACCAACATGTGGATGTGGAGCATGCCATTGATGGGTTCCAGCTAACCGCGCCCGAGGCCGAACCGCTGATTGCTTTTTTTGAAGCGCAGGAGTTTCGCTCGCTGAAAGTGAAGGCAGCGCATGCTTGGGGCAAGGACTTGCCGCCGGACCCGGTAAGTGATGCGGTAGAGTTGGTCGAAAAAGAGTACGTCTGCATAACCGACCAAGCGGCGCTAGACCAGTGGATTAAACGCTCCTATGCCGCCGGCATCATTGCCGTCGACACCGAAACCACGGGGCTGGATGCAACCGCCGCTGACTTGGTGGGCATTTCCATTGCAACAGCACCGGGCAAAGCCTGTTACATTCCGGTTGGCCACGGCGGGGCAGGCGGCGACCTGCTGTCAGAAAAACCAGACCAGCTGGACAAGGCGCTTGTGCTGGATGCGCTTACGCCCCTGTTTGAAGACCCAAGCATTTTAAAAGTTGGCCAGAACCTGAAATATGACCTGTCGATACTTGCGCGCCAGGGCCTGAATGTGACGCCGTTTGATGACACCATGCTGATGTCCTACGCGCTGGATGCAGGTATGCACAACCACGGCATGGACGAGCTGTCGGGCATCCATCTGGATATTTCGCCGATCCCGTTCAAAGAGATTGCTGGCACCGGCAAGAACCAGATCACTTTTGATCAAGTGCCGCTGGACAAAGCCACAGAATATGCCGCTGAAGACGCCGACATTACCCTACGGTTGCATATGTTGCTTAAGCCACGTTTGGCAGCGGAAAAGGTCACTACGGTGTATGAAACACTAGAGCGCCCACTGGTGCCGGTGCTATCCAGGATGGAGCGCGAAGGCATCAAAGTTGATGTGGGTGTATTGACCAAGCTTTCCAACGAATTTGCAGAGGGTATCAGCCGGCTGGACGGCGAAATTCAAGAATTGGCTGGCAGGCCGTTCAATGTCAATTCACCGAAGCAGCTCGGTGAGATACTCTTTGACGACATGGCCCTGCCGGGCGGCAAAAAATCGTCGAAAACCGGCGCATGGCAAACCAATGTGGATGTGCTGGAACGGCTCGCGGGCGAAGGTCATACCATGCCGCAAAAGGTGATGGAATATCGCCAATTTTCAAAACTGAAAAGCACCTATACCGATGCGCTGGTAGCGCAGGTTAACCCAAGCACAGGCCGGGTACACACCAGTTTTCATATGGCGTCCACCACAACCGGGCGGCTGTCGTCTAACGACCCCAATTTGCAGAATATCCCGATTCGTACAGCCGAGGGCCGTAAAATTCGCCGCGCTTTTGTGCCCGAAGACGGCAATATTCTAATTGCAGCAGACTATAGCCAGATCGAGCTTCGGATATTGGCGCATATTGCTGACATCAGCGCACTGAAAGATGCTTTTGCCGCTGGCACGGACATTCACGCCATGACAGCCTCCGAAGTGTTCGGTGTACCCATCGACGGCATGGACCCGATGGTGCGCCGACAAGCCAAGGCCATCAACTTTGGCATCATATACGGCATTTCGGCATTTGGCCTGGCGCGCCAGCTGGACATTGGCCGCAAGGAAGCCCAAGGTTATATTGATGCCTATTTCGAGAAATTCCCCGGCATTCGCGCCTATATGGACAAGACCATCGAGTTCGGTAAAGAAAATGGTTATGTGGAAACCTTGTTCAATCGCAAATGCCGCATTCGCGCCCTGACCGAGAAAAACCCCATGCACCGCGGCTTCGGTGAACGAGCGGCGATTAATGCGCCGATCCAGGGAACTGCCGCCGACGTTATTCGCCGCGCGATGATCCGCATGCCAGCTGCACTGATTGAAAATGATTTATCAGAGGTTCGCATGTTGTTGCAGGTGCACGATGAGTTGGTTTTTGAATGCCCTATCGGCATGGAAGAACGCGCTGTTCCTGTCATTCGCAGCGTGATGGCCGAGGCTTGCACCCCAGCGCTTGAGCTAAGCGTGCCTCTGGTGGTCGACTGCGGAATCGGTCAGGATTGGGATGAAGCCCACTGAGCCTTCAGCTCGCCAAGGACATTGACAAATATGGGCGTTAGAGATTTTATCGAGTGTTGCTGAGGGATAGTATCGAGCAATTTTTTTACCGTATTGTCCCATCCGATCTGGCTGTGCAATTCATCAGCGGCAAGGCCTTCTACCATTTGGTAGGCCATCGACCAGGACGGAAACTGACGATGGTCGATCGACCCGCGCGCCAGAGCAATAACGGCGCTATGCCGGTTATCAGCAATAATACGATTCATCATGTAATCAAGCTTTTCAGACTGGCCTTCAAGAAGTTGAACGAAAAGGCTACCTGTGAAAATGAGCGCACCCGTTAATTCGTGCGACGGATTATCACGTTCCGCCGCCGCCAGTATATTCTCAACGTCCTGACTGTCGATCTCTGGATTCGCAGCACTAACATAGACCAAAGCTTCAAGCATCATATACCCCTAGGGAACATGTATCGCCCTCAATTGCAGGCGCGTACAGTCTTGCCTCTTCCCCAAGAAGTGCTTTGTTGTAACAGAGTTTACGGCGCAACCATTAAAAAAGGGTGACCAAAGCCACCCTTTTTATTTCGCTAATTTTAAGCTGTCTTAGAAATCGTAGCTCAGAGACACACCCCATAGACGCGGTGCATTCGCATAACCGTTAAAGGTTCCGGCCTGAATAACACCAGGGAACGCGCTGAGGAAATACTCATCGTTGAAGATGTTGCGGGCAAATACCGATACGCCCACGCCGTTTTCAAAGGTGATCCCTGCACTGGCGTTAAACTGGTTAACCTCGCGATTGATACCTGGAATATTATCCACAACCTGCACATCACTTTCATAGAGCCAGTCTGCACGAATATAACCAAACGCACCATTGTCAAACTGATGGTCATAAGTTGCGGATGTTGTAATACTTAACTCATGAATACCAGCAGGTTTCGTGCCTGATAAATCGCCGCCAGGGCCATTAACAAACGAGTCAAACAGAGGGTCTAGATAGGTTCCAGCAAAGGTCAGTGTCAACGAGTTTACTGGAGACCAAGTTGCGTCAAGTTCGAAGCCCTTGGTTGATTGCTTACCAGCATTCACTAGCGAGAAGCCTGTACCAGTAAAGATGTTTGACTGGAAACCTTCAAGCGTCTGGTCAAAGATTGCGATATTGATTGCACCGCGATCATAACGCGCTTTCAAGCCAATTTCATAAACCGTCGCTTCTTCCGGGCCCGCAAAACGAGTCCCGAAATCTTGGTTTACTTGCAGAAGGCCTGCGGCACCAAGAGCTGCGGCATCACCAGCTGCAGGTCGAGAATCGCGTGAAAGATTCCAAGACGTTGCCTTGTAACCGGTTGCCGCACTGAAATAGACATTCACATTGTCTGTCATTTCATAGGACAGACGTGCAGTCCAAGTCAGTTTATCATCAGAAGAACGACCGGATTCGACCGAATTCGGGAACGCCACGAACTGGGGCTGGAATTGAAGCGGGCTAAAACCAGCAACAATAGGAGCGATCGCCGCATTAAGTGCAGCCGTCGTTCCAGGTGCACCCGCTTCAACGGCAGCAATATTACCCGGCGTAGGCGCTAAACCAGTTGAGCCAAAGAATGCTGCACCGAAGAAGTTGTCCTGCAAACTGGCAGACGAGAATGTATCTCCGTTGACGGTGCTTCCGGTAACTGTTTTCTTGTCATTGGTATAGTTCAGTCCACCAGTGAAGGTCGTGCGGTCATTGATATGAATATCAACCGTCGCAAATAATGAATAGGCCTCGTTGTCCTGGGTGAAAGTTTCCCGAGTTACCGTGTCGGCCCCGAATGCTGACCCGATTGGAATGCCGAGAATCTGTTCTATCGTCGCCGTACCAAAGCCAGGGAACGGCGCGTCAAAGAAGAATGGGCTTGCACCTTGGGTTGCGAGCAAGCTTACGTATGGGCGTGCCGCCGTTCCGTACTCAAGGCCCTGCACCTGCGTAATGTCTTCCTTGAAGTAATAACCGCCAATCATCCAATCCACATCATTTTCACCGGTTGACGTCAGGCGAATTTCCTGCGTGTAGGTGTCGATGTTTGCTTCATTGAACGCACTATCAAGGATTTCAGCACCAGTATAATCTGGCTCAGTGTCGTTGAGCGCATCATTGCTGCGGTAGGACGAAATCGAGGTCAGAGACCAAGTATCAAAATCAATGTCGGCCTGCAAAGAAATGCCGCCGTCTTCAATTTGGTTGATTGGAATTTCATTGACAGGAGACGTGTAAGAGAACGGGTTAGCGTCATCCAGAACAAATCCGCCCAGTGCCTGAATAATACCGGCGGTTGGTCCGTTAACAATATTAGTTACGGCACAACAAATTTCATCAATTTCGCTATAATCTGCGATCAGGCGGAAAGTGACGCTGTCGGTAGGCTCCCACAGGGCCTGTGTGCGCACGTTAAAGCGATCACGGTCATTCAAGTCCGGAACACCGGGATCCAAAGCTTCAGTATAACCGTCGCGTTTGTTCCAGCTACCAGATAGGCTCATCGCAAAAGTATCTGACAGGCCGCCAGTAACATATGCCTTCACTAATTTCTGGTCATAGTTACCGTATTGAACTTCCACCCGGCCTTCTGCATCATAAGACGGTGCAGCAGTTACGACGCTGATCACGCCAGCAGAAGCGTTTTTACCAAACAGGGTACTTTGCGGACCGCGTAGAACCTCTACGCGTTGCAGACGTGGCAGGTCACCAATGGCTGCGGCTGAGCGCGAGCGATAAACACCGTCGATAAACACACCAACCGATGGCTCGATGCCTGCGTTGTTGGCGCCGTTACCGAAACCCCGGATCACAAAGTTTGTGTTCGACGAAGTTTGCAGCGTGGTCACCCGAAGGGACGGCACAACGGACTGCAAATCAGAAATATCAAGCACGCGGGCTTTTTCAATTGTGTCTGCACCGGTAACAGAAACCGCAATCGGCGTTGACTGCAGTGTCTGCGGTCGCTTGGACGCGGTTACGATAATCTCTTCAAGGGCAAAACCACTATCGTCGTCTTGCTGTGCCTGTACACCAGCACCAAGTAAAGTGGCGGTCGCAGCGACAGATGTTAATAGGGTTTTACGCAACGGGCGTTGCAAAATAGATGTCATCAAGTCCCCCCAGACTTTTATTGATAAAGACATAACGCCGTGTTTTCCCTGCCCCGGAGGAGACCCGACCACCCTTTTTTATGGGTAACCAGATACCGATACAGATAGACATCAGACGTCCGTTTTAAGCACTTCCATTAATATCTTCACTCGGGATTATGAAAACGTCAAGTTCTTAATGCGCTTGCAGAGGCATCGTTTTGCCGGAGTGTCGCATGGAAACAACACTTGGTTTGGGGCGGTTTCCTGTACTTTTTGGACGAATGCCATAAAAAAGGGGCGGCAAAACCACCCCTTTTTCGTCATATTTTAACCGGCTTAACCTAGAAGCGAGTTTGGATCCGTGCGTAAACCATACGGCCACGTGGATCGTGGGTCCGCGATTCGAAACCACCGTTTGTCGCAACGACTGGTGGGCGTTTATCGAATGCATTGATCACACCAAACTGAATGTTGGAACCATCAGCACCATCCAAAAGGCCACCAAGGTTCAGCGTGTACTGGGCATCAACAGTGGTATGGCTATCAATTTCACCATTAGTTACACCAGCGATAACCTGATCATCATTCAAACCACCAATATGGCGCACATAGAAACGCGCATCGTGTGTGTCATTGCCGAAAGCAATACCCGCATTCCAGCGCCATTCTGGTGTCGGGCCACCAAAGTTGCTGAAGTTCCGGTTACCGGCGCCCTCAATTGCACCGGCTTGCGGGTCTTCGATGTCATAGTTCAACACATAGGTACCTTCAAAGAAAGGCATCACAGAACCATAGTCGGTCTCAAAGGTTTGACGAACGCTGAAGTCGAAACCGTCCGTAGTGACCGACGATGCATTCACAAAGTCAGCAAGCACAATCAGGATAGTACCGTTTGGCAAACCACCTGCACGAATTACATTCGGGCCGTTCGGGTCAGCATTAATCACCGCCTGGAAGTTTTCCTGAATGATCACATCGGTGAAATCATAGTGCCAATAGTCCAGGTCAACTTCAAAACCACCGGACTGATATGACAGACCGAAGTTCAAAGCCTCACCTTGCTCAGGCACCAGGTTACGGCCAGAAGCATCCGGCGTACGAACGGCAGCAAAGGCTGTTCCACCAGTTACCGGGTCACTAACCTGATTGAGCGATGTGTTCTGGCCAAATTCCTGGAACACACTTGGTGCACGGAAGCTGGTAGAATAGCTACCGCGAACCGAAAGCTCATCAGTTGGACGCCACAAGAGCGACACCTTCGGATCAAAAGTATCGCCGATGTTTCCACCGTAATCCTCAAAGCGGGCAGCGACCGACAGGTCCAATGTGTCAGACAGCGGCACAAAGGCTTCAGCAAACAAGGCGTATGCCGTCCGGCTATCAGCAAAGTCCTGACCGCCGATCAAGAAAGCAAAGCCGTCCGCATTGGATGTATCGTCAAGATCAACGCCGAAAGACTCGTCGCGGTACTGGAAACCAACAGCGAGGCCAATATCGCCAGCCGCAGTAGAGCCAACTGTACCGGAAACAACAGCGTCTATCACGGACAGCTCGGAAGAGTTGTCCAGCACTTGTGTGCCGATGATGCTATCAAGAACATTCTGGCTGTTCGGCAGAACGCTGAAGCTTGTTGCAAACGGATTGTAATATTCACAAGCACCAACACCAGCAGTTCCTGTTGCCGGATCGCATGCCGCGCCGCCAAAACCGTTCAAAGCTTGCTGGAAGTTAGCTGTAATTGTGTCCTCGGTTTGAACCAACGAGTCTGCTTCTGCACGAGTGAAAGCAAGATCATATGACCAGTCATCCATGATGGTGCCGGTCAGGCTTGCGCTGATGCGCCAGGTTTCACGGTCCTGGCTGGCAGGCGATACGCTGCCGCCGTTACCAATGGCGCGGCCAAAGAACAATATCGGACCCAAAGCAGCCGGGAAAACATTGCCTGGATGGTCCGCAGGCACCACCGCGTTACCCAATTGCAAGAATGGGAAGGTCGGCGAGTTACCGCGAACCACCGACTGATCGGCATAAGAACCCTCAAGCCGAAGTTCATGGTCACCGCCCAACTGCTGGGTAATGACGCCGAAGGCCTGAACGCGTTCTTCTTCAGGTACCAAGTTAAAGAACTCGCCGAAATCAAAGCGGCAGAAACCCGCTGTGAAAGGAAGGGGGCCCAATAACGGTTGCAGGTCAGTACGCTCCAGCGGATTGCCACCCTGATCGGCACAACCTGTCGGATCAATTACGGGAAGCGCGCCAAACAAAAAGAACGCACCCGGATTACCCAGCGCCGATGTATCGTCAATCGGTTGGCTCAAGCGACGTTCGGCCGTGGTCAGCGCGGTGCGGTCATAGTAGCTTGCCGCGACAACAATGTTGGTTGTGTCACTGGCCCAACCAAACTTGCCTTCAAACAGAGTGTCCGCCTGACTGCCCTGATCAGTCAATGTCTGGTATTTGGCAGAAACTTCAAAACCCTCGAAAGTGTCATCGGTAATGAAGTTAACCACACCAGCGACGGCGTCGGTACCATAAATCGCGGCGGCACCGTCTTTTACAATCTCGATGCGCTGAACGGCAATCTGCGGCACCAGCGAGCTAGTATCAACAAAGGCGATACCGTCGTTTGTAGTATTAGCTGACACCACTTGGCGGCGGCCATTCATCAATACCAAGGTGGACGAAACGCCGAGGCCGCGAAGGTTAAAGTTCGAAGTACCTGTGGTTGACCCTTGCGTAAACGCATCGGGGTTGTTTTGCGCACCGTTGTTGATGGTCAGTGTCTGCACTAAATCAGCAACATTGCTGGCACCGATCTGGCTAAGGTTGTCTGAGCCAATAACCGCGATGGGCGAAGGACTGCTGGATTGGGTTTTACCTTTAATATAGCTGCCGGTAACGACAACTTCTTCAATTTCCGTGTCTGCGGCGTCCTGCGCACTAGCGGTCGCGCTGGCAAACATAGTCAGGCAACCGGCTGTTAGTGCCGTGGCCCGATAAAAACTATTCTGGCACATGAATCTGTGGCGCATGGTTCTCTCCTGAGTGTAAAAAAGCGTGATACTTGATAGTCCTTCCCAGCAGTAAAGGATAAGACAAAACGGCTTTTGGTCAAGGGTATAGCAACATAGGTTTAACCGACAGAATTCAACCTGTAACAAAACTACCACAGTTATGGTCGGGTTTTGGTGGGTAAAAAAGATGTTGCCGCGCCGTGCCTGTAACCAGTAAAAGCCCGGCGACCAACGCATTGGCGGATTGCTGCCAGGTTCGATAACCTGGCGGTCATTATGCCCGGTAATTATTTATGTCGGGGTTATGATTTTGTCGGGGTTATCAGGGCGTGCTTAACAAAAATGTTGGCCTTGCCTGCACCAATTCTGGCGGCCAGAAACGGTGTCAGATATGCAGTGACAATATCAGGGTTAATCGGCTTGTTCACATTGAAACGCTGGCGCGAAAGGATGGTAAGTGCACCCAGGAAGTCAAACCTGATCTGCGGCAACCGCAAGCGGATCACTTCTGAATCGCGCTGCTCAATCACCACCAGTGTTAGGGTCAGCGAAGCTTTTCCAACCATCCGACCGCGGGTAAACATGGAAAAATCAAACGGGTCCATTTCGATGGCCAGCTTTCCTTCTTCCGGCATCACGCCTTGGCGCGCCGACGCATCCACCGAACCTGCGGCACTGATAACCACAAACCCCGCAACCAGTATTACAGACCGCAGGTTTGTCGCGGCGACGGTTATTATTGTCTCAAAAAACTTTTTCATCTTTGACCCAATATTTTACCCAGTGTTTTAGTCAGTAGTTTATATGGAGTTTATTCAGTGTCTTTCTCATAACTCCTAGCGCGCCCCATAGCGCACCAACGACGACACCACAAAGTATACAGGCCATAGTATAGGGCAGGTATAAACAGGAAATTAACGATGCCATCACCAATTTGATGCAATTTGCGATTATGTTGCATTTTGCGGCAATATTTGTGTTGCAATATGCGATAAACTTGCCACACCTCAAGTCATCAGATAAATTATTTCTTCGTAACTCATTGTAAATAAATGATAATTCTACATCGCAGAAAAAGTGGCACGGGCCTTGTAAAGTAAGTGATACCTCTCGAGCAGGGGGGCGGGAGTGGGTTTTAATTTACTCGACCCCCAATCGTGCACCTTCTCCCGCGAACTCTGCTCGATTTATCTAACGGAAAAAGTGGCTCGTGTGTGTGCCACTTTTTTTGTGCCTAAATCAGAAATGCCGCTAGTGCCACCCTCAGGAACGTTTGCAGGCTTTCCGGCATTTTATCGCCGCGACTTTGAAGCCTGTCCTGTGAAAAATTAATATGAAACCTGCAGTGAAGCCCGATGCAGGCCTACGCGAAAAGACTAACCGACGGCGAACTGGCACCGCTTTGCAGTCTGGACAGTCCGGATTGGAAATTAGCGATTTGAGCGGCTATGCGAGGTGACACGGCCCCTTGAAATTTACTCTCATTCAATAATTGTTGCTTGATCGGGTCAAAGTTTGTTGAACGATAAGCCCGCTGCACCGTCGAAATGGCTGTATCCAATAGGCCGAGAACATATTTTGCGGTCGCCTTGTCCTGCAAATTCAGCGCACCACCAAGCTCCAGACCAAAGGCACCACCCAAGTCATCCTCCGGGGCAATGTCCTCGTCAAGATTGATGTCAAACACATCGTTTTTTGGCAACAACTTCCCGGCTGGCAATCCGATGCGAGACAGCAGGTCTTGCCCGTCGCTACCCGGAATCAGGTCGATCGAGACCCCGTCATCAAGCGCGCTGATTTTAAGTTTTTCACCTTCAGTCGTTGTCGAAACATCCACATCCAGTTTGCCAAAACCCGCTATGCGCAATTTTCGCTTGATATCCTCAAAAGTATCACCGCTTTCCAGCTCGATCTTCTTGCGGGCATCGCTACCAAGCTTCAGATAAAAATAGTCACCCTCGCGTGCCGTGGTCTGGGTTTCCAAGTCCCGGGTCTGGTCGCCTTCGATCAGGCCGGTTGGCAAACCCAAAACTTCCAAAACCGAATCGCCCTGATTGGTAAAAGCAACACCGCCAACAGATGAACGAGCCAGACTCTCGCCGTATTGCTCGGTATTTTCAAGCACGCCAGTTGCGCCGTCCAATCGGGCAACGAACCCGTCGGTAGCGCCGGTTGCAGCCTCACCCGCCAGTGTCTCAGTTGTGGAACCTGCCACATAGATCTTGCCGCCCTGCACGGTCACGTCGGCGATGCCGTCTGTGCCGGTGGTCGACAAATAGGTGGTAAAATCAGCTGACAGGCTTGATGTGCCGGAGAAGCTGAAACCACTGACAAACCCTTCCAGTCCGCCATCAGCGGTACCGTTGATCGTCGCCGTACCGGATGCATCCAGCGCGCTATTCGCTGTAACCCCGGACACATAGAATTTTCCGCTGCTACTATCAACACTGACCCCGGTGATTTTGCCGCCTGCGCCCAAATCACCGAGGCTGACGCTGGTAACCTGTGTCGACAGATCAGACGCCGAAATTCGCGCCACTGCTGCGCTGCCATCTTCGTCAAGCGCAACGATTAGATCATTGTTACCGTCCAGCGCCAGCCCCTTGATCACATCATCGCCAGCCGATCTAAACACTGTCGAATCGGTCAGCGACCCATCGGTGCCGTCAAGCTTGAGTATCAACGCATCATTTCCACCGCTTGCGCTTGTACTGGCACTGATCGCAGAACTGGTAGACCCACCAATATAAATATCGTCGTTGGTGTCCACGGCGATCGAATAGGCCGCCGTAGTCCCGAAGGTATCCAGTTGATAACGGAAAATCTCGTCGCCGCGTTTGCTAATTTTCGCAACAAATGCGTCGCTACCGCCACCCTCTACAACGTCACCCTGCGATAGGGCGCTGTCGGTCGCGCCCGCAATAATCACATTGTCTTGACTATCAATCTTGATGTCAAAAGCCTCTGCCGATTCCGCCACACCCAGAAGCCGCGAGAAAGCCACGTTGCCTTCGCTGTCAAATTTGGTCAGAAACACATCCTGGGTTTCGGCAACATTCAACTGGTGGCCAAAACTGCCCGCAGACGTGCCAACCACATAAATGCCGCCGTCGCTATCCACCGCGACACGAGCGCCCTTGGTGTCGGCATTTACCCGGTTTTCGCTATCCACATTGGTGATCGACGATGTGTTGTCGTCGTCAACTTCAGTGGTGGTGGTATCGTCGTTGTTACCAACAACATCCGTTACCGCATCAGCCAAAAATTTGTCACGCAGCGATGCAATCGCCGGGTCAATATCATCTTCTTCAGCAACACTCACCAGGCCCTTGGTCTCGGTTGCTGCATAGTCGATTGCGACAAAAGATGTGGTGTCGTCCAGCGCAATCGTGCCGTCGATGTTATTAAACTCTCTGATCCGGCTGGAAACGGCAAAACTGTCGTCCAACTGGCTTAACGACGACACTGCATAAAGCGTGGGCGCCGCCGCCGCAGTTAAGGTTACTTCCTCGGTAATGGTACCTTCAATCTTCAGGCCATACTGGCCGCTCGTATCGTTGCGCTCCACGTTAAAACGAGTCAGATGCTTGGCGGTAAAGTTCCCGGCCGTATCATAAGTGGACGGCGAACCCGGATAGCCAGAGCCTTCATCCGCACTAAATTGAAAACCCACAAGCGTTGCCTCGGTTGCCGTATCCGGCGTCTGATACACCAGCTTGCCGGCAGTAATATCCGCGACCGCAATTTCCTGACCGTTGGTCACATCAACCCCGTCCAGTTGCAGCCCGGCAGTTGTCGTGTCGATGCGCACCGTGACCAGTGCGTCGTCATTGCTGCCGAAATCAGCTGTGCTCAGGGTTTTGTCGATTGGGATTGTCAGCGCCTCAATTTGGGCGTTGATGTGGTCAACCACGTTGTTGAGGCTTAAGTCACCGGCAATCCCGCTCAGGTCCACCGTGATGTCATCGGTGTTGCCGCTTTTCTCAACCGAAACGGTGAAAACTTCACTGCCGGTCAGGCCTGCGATCACCGCGTCCGGATCATCAACAATGTAACTGCCGCTGGATTCCGACTGATCCTTGCCGGTTCTGGTACTAGCCTCGGTGCTATATTCTTTTTCGCCGAGAAAAATATCCAGCGTTTCCAGTTCGGTTGACGCCAGATAGTCACGCACTTCATCCAGGCCTGAGCGAAACTGGTCATCCAACCGCTCCAGCGAACTATCCAGTGTACTATATTCAGAGGCATATTCAGCCAGCACCCGCAGGTTGGTCAGCGCATTAAAAAGTACAAATGTTGCTTCATGGTCAGCATTATCGGAAACGCCTTCAAGGATCCTGGCATCCAGATCGATGAAACTGGTCAGTTCGCGCACTTCTCGAATTTGCTCATTCAGCGATGAGGTTTCTTCTGGAATTTGCCACGGCGGTATAACCGCTGGGCCATCGCTGCGACCAAACTGGGTCTGGATAGACCCCCGGTCCGCTGCCGAAAGGCTGTTTAGGCTGATGCGGGCCAGCTGGGCTTGCGCGTCCAGCGCAATCAGGGTGCTGCTGATGCCAACAATCGGCGTAAATGATTGCTGTTGGCCACCGCCAAACAATCCACCCGAATTTTGTGCACCAAAAAAGGCCATTTGATCGCCTTACTTCCATTTCACTGCTGCACGTAGCAGCGGAGTGTTAGGCAATATTTGCCCACTCGGCATAAATTGCCGGTCCCGCCCACCGGGTCGCACCATACGACTCGGCAAAAGGGGTAATATGTGCCGCCTAATTGAAAAATAAGCGGCTTCGCATTACATAGCTTGCAAAGACCGTGACAATTGCGGCATTTTAGATCGCATCAGGCGGGGCTGCACGAGCACCCGGCGAACCGACATCAAGGATTGAAGCCATGACTGCATTTTTTTGGTTTATCGACGCCCTTCTTGGCTTCTACTATTTTTTGCTCATTGTGATGATCATCATGAGCTGGCTAACAGCTTTCGGCATCATCAACAGCTACCAACCTTTTGTCCAAACCGTGCAACAGTTTCTCTATAGTGTTACCGAACCGGCTCTGGCCCCCATAAGACGCATGCTGGGTCGCTTTCTGCCCAACCTAGGCGGTTTCGATATATCGCCGATCATCCTGATTTTTCTGATTTTTGCCCTTAGGATTTTGATCCGCAGCGATATTGCGCCGCTATTCGGCATTTACGGTTATTAACCCACTTTCGGCCCACGCCGACGGGCTGTGCCTGTCGGTTTACCTAACCCCAAATGCGGCCAGCGATAGACTCGATCGAATAGACCAAGACGCCAGCGGTGATGCCCGCCTGCGCATCACCGTTACAGCTGTTCCTGAAAAAGGAAAAGCCAACAAAGCGCTGGTTAAATTGCTGGCAAAAAAACTCCGGTTGCCCAAGTCTGTTATTCAGATTATAGCGGGTCATCACGCACGAGATAAAACCCTGTTGATCAGCGGCGACACGCCGAGCCTGACGACGCAGATAACAGCTTTCCTCGTGGACGAAAAACTGATGACACTTTAAGAGCCACAGCTCAAAAGCAGCGCTCTTAAGCCGGGAGCCAAACGATGACTGCAACCATAATTGATGGCAAAGCCTTCGCACAAACTGTCAGAGACGGTGTTGCTCGCGATGTAGCCACACTTGCAACCACCCACGGTATCAAGCCCGGACTTGCAGTTGTCATTGTCGGTCACGACCCGGCCAGCCAGGTTTACGTACGCAACAAAGTCCGGCAAACCGCAGAAGCGGGCATGAACGGTTTTCACTTCGAACTGCCCGAAGATACACCCGAGGCCGAGCTGATCGCCAAAGTAAACGCGCTGAACGCTGACCCCGCGGTTAACGGCATTCTGGTGCAATTACCTTTGCCAAAACACATTGACGAATCTGCTGTCGTAGGCGCCATTGCGCCGGAAAAAGATGTGGACGGTTTGCATGTGGTAAACGCCGGCCTGCTGGCTTCCAGCGGCGGCGGCATGGTACCCTGCACGCCGCTTGGCTGCATCCTGATGCTGAAAGATACGCTAGGTAACCTGACCGGCAAAAAAGCACTGGTTATTGGCCGCTCTATCCTGGTCGGCAAGCCAGTGGCCCAGCTTTTGTTGGCTGAAAATTGCACTGTCACTATCGCCCACAGCCGCACACAGGATCTGGCCAGTGAGGTCGCTGCTGCTGATATTGTGGTGGCTGCTGTTGGTATCCCTGAAATGGTCAAGGGCGGCTGGATCAAGCCCGGCGCCACAGTCATTGATGTGGGCATCAACCGTGTGCCTGCGCCCGAGCGCGGCGAAGGCAAAACACGGCTTGTTGGCGACGTTGAGTTTGCCACCGCGGAAGCCCGCGCAGATGCCATAACGCCAGTGCCCGGCGGTGTCGGCCCCATGACCATCGCCTGCTTGCTGAAAAATACCGTTACAGCAACATGCAAACAGAATAATATTGACCTTTAGACCATCGCTTATCGGCATTTTTGCCAGCTAAACAACCAGAGACTCGTACCATGTATGAAATTTTTGTCAGCGCTTTTGTCGCCTTGTTCGTGATCATTGACCCGATCGGAATTGCCCCGGTTTTCGCTGCTCTGACTCACGGTTCGCCGGCAAAGCACCAACGCCTGATGGCATTCAAGGGCGTTTTCATCGGCACACTGATTCTGATGTTTTTCGCCTTCATGGGCAAACCTTTTCTGGGTGCGCTTGGCATTTCACTGGACGCCTTACGCATCGCGGGCGGCCTGATGCTGTTTATCATCGCACTGGAAATGGTTTTCGAAAAACGTACCGCGCGCAAACAGGAAGCCGCTGAAAAACTGGACGAGTATTTTGAAGATATTTCAGTATTCCCGATTGCCTTGCCAATGCTGGCGGGCCCCGGCGCCATAACCGCCATTATGCTGGCGGTCGCAGATGCGGGGTCAGACACAACCGCACAGCTTGCGGTAACCGCGGCGCTGGGTGTTGTTATGCTGATTAGTCTGGTAGTTTTCCTGGCTGCTGGCCCGGTGATGAAGCTATTGGGGCCAACTGTTAAAGCCGTATTGACGCGGTTGCTGGGCGTTATTCTGGCTGCACTGGCAACGCAATTTGTGCTGGACGGCTTGCGCAACAGCTTCACGGGCTAGATTTCCTGGAAATTCGTAGACGGTAAATATGATAAAGAATGCCGGTGGATAAGCTGGCTTGCTGCATTCACTTGTCTAAATCCACGTCATCCACTTCAACTGAAATCCCATAAAATGTGAGAGAGCTATATCCTGTCTAAACAGGATCGTCTGGCAACTGCCAATCAATCGGCGTTTTCCCGTTGGCTTGCAGATAAGCATTTGCTTTTGAAAATGGCTTGCTGCCAAAGAAACCACGGTAAGAAGACAAAGGAGATGGATGAACGGACCTTATAACCAGGTGACGTTTTTGGTCAATTTTTGCCCCCTTCTTCTGGGCATAACTCCCCCACAGGATAAACACCAAATTATCATGTTTATCACTCAATTCCGCAACAATGGCGTCCGTAAAGGTTTCCCAACCTCGCCCCTGATGAGAAGCCGCATTATGGGCCTGCACAGTTAACACCGAGTTCAGGAGGAGCACGCCTTGGTCTGCCCATGAAAGCAGGCATCCATGGTCCGGCGGCGTAATATCAAGATCATCTTCCAGTTCTTTATAGATATTAACAAGCGACGGGGGCACAGCCACACCCGGCTGCACAGAAAAACACAACCCGTGTGCCTGACCAGGGCCATGGTATGGATCCTGCCCAAGAACAACTACCTTCACTTTGTCCAAAGGTGTATGGTCAAGTGCGGCAAAATATTCACTGCCTTTCGGAAAAATGATTTTGCCTGCTGCAAGCTCTCCACGCAAAAATACCTTGAGCTGCGCCATATAGTCCTTGGCAAACTCTGGTGCTAAAGCGGTTTTCCAGCTTTCTTCCAGTTTAATTGAATCAGTCATTTCAAGCCACACACTTCTTCAGCATTTTGCCCTCTATAAGCTCTGGCCCTAATCGTTCTCACGCGGGTCGGTAGCTATCATATCGTCGCGCGCCAGCGCCGCCTGATACCATTTGGCGGTACCGGGAAAACGGCTTTCCCAAGCCAGCTCCGGCAGACGGAAATTCAGATAGTCCAGCGCGCAGGCAGTAGCCATAGCATCCAGCCGCCACTGGTCCAGCGCGTTAATCGCACCGTCTTCCAAATGCGCCAGCCCGCGTTCAATCGCCGCCGTCCAGCGTTCAACCCAATAGGCCGACCGCTGCGCTTCCGGACGACGACTTTCCTGCACGACGGCCAGCGCCGCGTCGGTGATACCGTCTGCCAGCGCCTGGCGCTTTAACTCTTCGGTTTTGGCTCGCCCGCTGTCGTTCATACCGGCGCGGTCCAGCAGATATTCCGCGATTACCCGGCTGTCAAACAAGGCGGGCTCGCCCGCAACCGTAAGCGTCGGCACTTTGGAAAGCGGGTTAGCCTCCAGAAATTCCGGCGTGGCCTCCAGGGGGTCAACCGCGACGATCTCTATCTCATCAGTTTGTCCCAGATGGCGGGCCAACAGTAACAATTTGCGGGTATAAGGCGAAGTTTTGGCATAATAGAGTTTCATCAATGTATCTCGTTTTGATCATGGTTCGCGCTGGTGCCTGCTAATGCATGATGTGGGGTAAATTGTGACATTTCAAGACTGTTTGAAGATAAGGGGAGAAATACCCATGGCGAAAAAACTTAGAACCGCTGGTCGGGTGGTTGCAGGCCTGACGGTTTTGTCCGCGCTTATTGGTGTGCCTGCGGGCGGTGAGAACAAGGATCCAGGCGACTGGCGGGGCCTGATTGATATGTCGCGCGCGGACGTTAACAACTTTTCGCTAAAAATGATCAACGACGGTGCCGAGGTCGGCGGCATGACATACGGCTGGGTGCGCGACGGCGACCGTTATGTGATCAGAGACCGCACCGAAATGCAGCCTAATATTTTAGAGACCGCAGAGGGGGTCATCGATGCTTCGACGCTTTTGCCCATCAGCATCGGGATCAATTTTGCCATCGGAGAGACCACCAGAAAATACGATATTGCCTGGAAAGACAGCGAGCTTTCCGGCGGCGTGCTGATCGATCAGCCAAACACCGAAGCGCGCTTGGTTGATTTTACCAACCCCGATCACCCTCCGACTGCGCTGCGATTGAGCATATTTGGATTGATCGCGGGATTGCCTTTAGGCGAAGGTTTTTCGGTTAAAATGCCTTGGTACAACACCCTCTCCAACACCATTGAAAAGATCGAGCTTATCCATGATGGCGTCACAACAATTGAAACGCCAGCGGGCATTTTCCAGGCTCATAAAATCGATCTGAAAGGCGGCACGCCGGAGAATATTATCTATGTCAGCACCAGCCTGCCGCAGAAAATTGTCCGCATCGATGTAGTCGGCCAACCGATGCATTTCCTGCGTTTGCCCTAGATCATTTCGCAGCCTCTTTTTTTCGTGCTTTAGTTCCGTTTCAAAGTAAAAAACGGGAAACATCGCGATGAAAATTTTGATAATGAAACTCAGGATTCTAGGGGCACTAGTCGCCGCACTTACAACACTTGGGCCACTGGCAGCACATGCGCTTCCTGTCGCTGATGAAGACCGGGTGAATATCGACTTTCGCCGCACCACCCTGGTTGTTCGGGACATTATTGCTTCGCTGAAACTATACCGCGATGTGCTGGGTATGCGGGTGATTTACGACCAAATGATCAGGACACCTACAGATAAGCCCGACGATGAAACTGACCGAATCCGGCGGCTTGTTTTCTTGCAAGCAAACGACACCTACATCGGTGTAATTGGTTTGCTGGAATACCAGAAACCAGTCAAGACCCAGCCGCTTAGTCGGTTGGCATTTGAACCTGGTACGTCAGTCCAACTATTTGCCACCACCGACCTTGAGGCCAAATTTGAGGCGGCAAAACAGGTGCCCGGCGTTGTGGGCATATCACCGCCGCGGGTAGTAAATTACCCCAACTACGATGGCAGTGGCACTATTCCGGTCAAAGTAAGCATCGTCTCTGACCCGGACGGATTTATCCTGGAAATTAACGAACCACTTGTCGATCTGAACATTGCCCACGAATAAAATTCAGAATTGAGTGAATATCTCGCGCGATCAAACTGCAGGTCGATTGCGAATAACAAAGTCCTGAAACTCCCGCTGGGCTGGCATTATGTCTCGCCCTCTTACATAAACCAACTGAACGACACGATTCTGTATCGGCTCGGAGACTGGCCTATACTCAATATCTGTACGATTCAAAATAAATTCAGGTAAAATACAAACACCGTTCCCGCTCGCAATCATCGCTTGAATCCAGTCTTCCCGCTCGCTGCAATAGGCGGCTTGAAAGTCAATTTTATTCTCCTGAATAAACTGAATAATCCGAGGCCTAAATTCGCAGTGCAGTCGGTCTATGTATGGCTGACGAGCGGCGTCGGCCATTGGCACAGCCGCCAACTGACTAAAAGCGTGACCGGGTTGAAACGCTACGACCATTCTCTCTTCATGGAGCGTAACTGCGTCAAGGCGTTCGTGATCTATCGGAGCCTCGCCTGCATAGATGGCACAGTCCACCCGGCCTTCAAGCAAGCTGTCTGACAGCGCCATCTGGGTGACATCTGTCAAAACCAGTTTTATGCCAGGTTGCAGCTCTTTAAATTTTTTAAAAAGCTCGGCATATTTATGCGGCCCGATGCTACACATGATCGCGACATTCAAATTTGTCGATTGAAGGCTGAGCGAACGTTTCACTGTATTGACTGCGTCGGATAATCCGGTCTCAACCTTGATCAACTCATGACGAAGCAACTTACCAGCTGTGGTCAAATGGCTGCGCCGACCCTCACGACGGATCAGCTCGGCACCCATTTCTTCTTCAAGCCTCTGGATTGCTTTGGTCAGGGCGGGCTGAGAAACATTGCAGAGTTCTGCTGCTCGAGTGAAATTCAAAGTTTCCGAAACCGCTAAAAAATACCGTATCTGATATAGCTGCATTTGTGATCCTTTTGGTATAACCAGTGGTTATAATGACCATTACTTAGTAATATTTTCTATATTCTGCTCAATAGCTTAGGTTGATCAAGTTATTTTTTTACTTGGAGACTTTGCGATGAAAATGAGAATGGCTATTGCCGCATTAGCGGCTTCTGCAGTTACCGCTGGAGTTGTTCTGAATAACTCCGCACCAGCAACCGCGGACATGACAAACATTGTTCGTGCATCCTTTACAGCGTCTGGAGAAGTCAAGCGGCCTGACGGTTGGCGACAATGGATTTATGTGGGCACCCCGCTTACCCCTAATGCATTGAACGGCGGCGCTGCACCGTTCCCTGAATTTCACAATGTCTATATCGAGCCAAGCGCATTTAAAGCTTTTTCAGCCACGGGCGAGTTTCCTGAAGGTACCCAGATTGCCAAAGAACTTGTTTCAGTTCGCGCTCCGGACGGCGCAAACCCCGACGGGTCTACCAACGAAGTTAGTGGCGTCGCCTATATGCAGGGTGAATTTATAGGTCTTGAGCTAACCGTAAAAGACAACAAACGTTTCGCTAGCGAGCCAGGCGGCTGGGCATATTTCTCATTTGGGCACAACCCTGAGCCCTACGCCGAAACTGCTGCAGCTTTTCCGGCAGATTCCTGCAACAGCTGTCATGCTGGTAATGCTGAAACCGACTTTGTTTTTACCCAATTTTACCCCGTTCTGCGGGCCGCCCAGAAATAGTTGAAAAGCATGCGAAAACAAAGATCAATAATAGCGATAGCTGCTTTATCAGCATCCGGTGTCATCGGCGTTATGGCCGGTGCAGATGACGCCGGGCAGATAACGATTTGGGATCAAATGATAAGCGCTGACGGCGACATCAGTATGCCATCCGTCGATTACAGAAAAGATTGGTCCGCAATAGGTACATGGGCGATCACCGGCGACGAGGGCACAGTAACTGGTCAGCATGTTGTTTACACGCAGCCAGAAACTGTTGAAGCCTTTCGTGCCACCGGTAAATTTCCCGATGGTGCTGTCTTGGTCAAAGAACTACTGAATGCAGAGTCTGCTCATATGACAACCGGACAGGCTGCATGGGCAACTGACGTCTCCGGCTGGTTTGTCATGATCAAAGATAGTACAAATCGTTACGCTTCCAGTGGATTATGGGGCAACGGTTGGGGCTGGGCCTATTTTGACAAAAGCGATCGCGTAAACACGACCACCAAATCATTTCGCGGCGAGTGCTTGGGGTGTCATGTGCCAGCCCGCAAAACTGACTGGATCTACACCAAGGCTTACCCGGCACTTACCGGTAAATAGCAAGAAATACGCTCCTGGCTAACCCTACTGTTTCCTCTCCCTCCACTTGGAAAACTAGATACGCCGGGGGCGTCGTTTACCAGCCGTCATTGGAATTTTGGTTACACTCCATAAGTATTTCTTGCG
This sequence comes from Sphingomonadales bacterium, assembly GCA_011088215.1. Taxonomy (GTDB): domain Bacteria; phylum Pseudomonadota; class Alphaproteobacteria; order Sphingomonadales; family Kordiimonadaceae; genus Kordiimonas. Next base: position 22,997 of record JAALKD010000014.1, read on the forward strand.
CCTGCCTTAAAGCCGCCGAGTTAAGCCTCGCCAATATCCAGCAATGACAGGACCAACGAGAGAGTGAATGCAGATAGCGCGGTTGAAATCATCACCGTGGTGACCGCTCGGCGGGTGCCTACATTATATTGCACCGCCATGGTGTAAGCGACCATGCCGCAAGGCAGCGCCGCTGTCAGCGTGGCAACACCCACCCACACTGACGGCAATGGGATCACCCAGGTGGTGACGCTGTAAACCAGCGCTGGCAGTAGAAACAGCTTGATCGCCACCGCCGTGTTGGCATGACGCAGGTCACCGGCGATTTTCACATGGGAAAGCGCCATTCCGGCAGCAAACAAACCAACCGGTGAAGCCGACTGAGCAGGCAGCGCCAGCAGGCGGTCCAGCCAATAAGGGAACGGCAGAGCGAGCGCCGACCAGGTCAATCCAAGCGCCAACGCAATCAACAGCGGGTTATGGGCAATACTGCTTAATGACTTGATAAGAACGTTGGGCCCGCCAACAGTTCGGTTCGCCCGCTCAACAATCAAGGTTGTGGTGGTCAGAAGGAACAAAGCATGGAAGCTGAGGATCACAAGAAGCAAGCGAACGCCTTCAGCACCGTAAGCCCCTTCCATCACCGGAATGCCCAGAAATCCGCCATTTGCGAAGCTGGAGGACAGGGCAAAAATACCTTGCTCAGCAGCTTTTAGTTTAAACGCATATTTGGCGATCAGCACCGCAATTAAATACGAAAAACTCAATGCGGAATAATATCCCAGCACTAAATATAGTTCGTCCGGTGTTGGAAGCTCAGAAGAGCCCATCGCGCGGAACATCAATGCCGGGATCGCAATATACCAAACATAGGTGATCAGAATTTCGCTGGACTTGGGCGGAAACAATGTTGTGCGTCCGAGCCAGAAGCCCAGCATCAAAATCAAAAAAACCGGCCCGACGATGGTGAAAATCTCAATCATGGTGCCTGTTTTCGCTTTCTAACGGGTCAAATTCAGAATCAAACCAGCCTTTTCGGGAATCCAACTCGGGCTTTTCATAACCAAACTCGGCTTTTTCAGAAATTCCTCACGCCAAATTCGCCAAATTTCACCACCAACTATCGTCATCCAGTTAATCGTAAGATGGCGGCTCGGTAATTTTGCCGCGCTGCTTGAGAAGTTGCAGTCGAAGTGCATTCAGTTTGATGAAACCTTCGGCGTCCCGCTGATCGTAAACACTGTCTTCCTCAAAGGTCACATGTTCCATCGAATAAAGGCTGTAGGGGCTCTTGCGACCCACCACATTTACCGAACCTTTATAGAGCATCAACCGAACCGTTCCGGCGACAAATTCCTGACTCTTGTCAATCATTGCCTGCAACATATCGCGCTCGGGACTGAACCAGAAACCATTGTAAATCACTTCGGCATATTTGGGCATTATCTGGTCTTTCAGGTGCGCCGCGCCCTTGTCGAGGGTGATTTGTTCGATGCCCCGATGTGCCGCCAGCAAAATGGTGCCGCCGGGGGTCTCATAAATGCCGCGCGACTTCATGCCAACAAAACGGTTCTCCAACAGATCAAGCCGTCCTATGCCATGCTTGCGGCCATAGTCGTTCAGCGCGGTCAAAAGCGTTGCCGGGCTCATGGCGACGCCGTTAATGCCCACAGCATCACCCTTCTCAAACTCCACCTCGATATACTCGGGCGCGTCCGGTGCCAATGTCACCGGATCATCAGTGCGGCTGTATACATATTCTTCCGCGCCCACCCATGGGTCTTCCAGCGCTTTGCCTTCCGATGAGGTGTGCAACAAGTTTGCATCCACGCTGAACGGGCTTTCGCCGCGCTTGTCTTTCGGTACTGGAATCTGATGTTTTTCCGCGAAATTAATTAGGTCGGTACGCGAATTGAGTTCCCACTCACGCCAGGGTGCAATCACTTTAATATTCGGGTTCAGGCCGTAATAGCCCAGCTCGAAACGCACTTGGTCATTACCCTTGCCTGTCGCACCGTGGCACACTGCGTCGGCACCAGTTGCGGCGGCAATTTCGATCTGGCGCTTGGCAATCAAGGGCCGCGCAATGGCGGTGCCCAGCAGATACAGCCCCTCGTAAACCGTATTGGCGCGGAACATGGGGAACACATAGTCGCGCACAAATTCCTCGCGCAGGTCTTCGATGAAAATCTCTTTTATGCCCAGCATCTCGGCTTTTCGTCGTGCCGGTTCCAGCTCCTCGCCTTGCCCAAGGTCAGCGGTGAATGTCACCACTTCACAGTTATAGGTAACCTCGAGCCACTTGAGGATGATTGAGGTGTCGAGGCCGCCAGAATAGGCAAGCACAACTTTGTTGATTTTATCGGTCACGGGACAAACTCCGGAAAACGAGGACAATAATGGAACGGCGCGAGTATAGGCTTGCATGATACTGCGTCAATCGCAGTGTGCGGCTATTTTTATGTAAAAGCGGTACAGAAAAACTATTCTGATCCAGCGCCTCAATCCGCTAAAATATCACGCAGAGAAAAAAGTCCTTGCCCCTGACGTAACGTCAGGCCCTACAGCTGAGAATGTGGAAAGGAACTGCAGCAATGAAACTACTTTCAATCGGCGAGGTGTCCCAGCGTTCCGGCATAACAGTGCGGGCGCTTAGGCATTATGAAAAGCTGGGGCTGGTTTCGCCCCGGCGCACCGAGGCACGACAGCGCGTATACGCCTACAGGGATATCGCTCGCCTGCACCATATCCAGATGCTGAAACGTACCGGCCTAACGCTCGCAAAGATCAAAAGCATGATCACGAGCACAGACTGGAACGCGACCCACATATTGGAGATGCAAAAGGAAATCACGGAGAAACAGTTGGCCGACGCGCAAGACACCTTGCGGCTTATCAACGAGACGCTCGGGTGCGTTACCGCCGGCGAACCGGCAGACCTTTCCACATTTTGCCACATCATCAAAATGGGAGATCACGCAATGAGTGAGGAAAAATGGAAAAAAGTATGGGATAAATTCTATACTGACGAAGAACAAAAACGCTGGGAGGCGGCCAAAAAAGCGGTACAGGAAGACATTATCAAGGCTAACGAACAAGCATGGCCCGCCTTGCTGGCGCGAACTGAAAAACTGGTTGGCACTGACCCTGGCAGCCCGGAAGCACAAGCCGTCGTCAAGGAGTGGAATGCATTCACACAAATATTCTACGATCTCGACCCGGTTCTGGCGGGCAGCGCGGCCAAACTATATGACAACCTCGATAACTGGCCCGAGGACGGCCCCGAGCCACCTTTCTCCAAAGAAGTATGGGCCTTCGTCAAGGCGGCTGAAGCTGCGATGAAAACACTCTAGGCCACCCCAAACCTGACTTGGAGATAGCTTTAATCACTGAAGGGTGATTCAGCTTTATTAATAAACTCGCCCGGCAACCGATACTCTGCACACTAGGCACATTACTGGCGGAGGCAGGGTAAAATGAAGGGTCCAAGAATATTTGTCGCGGCGGCCGGGCTGTTATTGCTCACCGCCTGCGGCAAATCATATGTGACACCAGACACGCTGGTAAACGCGCCCGAAGGCCTTGCGGTAAAGGGTTATGACCCGGTCGCTTATCACAGGCAAGCCAAAGCAGTTAAAGGCAGCCCCCGCTACCAATCGACTTTCGAAGGGGCTGCTTACCAGTTCACCAACGCCAACAACCAGCGCGCTTTCGACACTGAACCTCTTCGTTTCATACCCGCATACGGCGGGTACTGTGCCTACGCCATGTCGAACGGTGATGTGGTTGATATCAATCCCAGAAACTGGGCAATTGTTGATGGGCAATTGTACCTGAACGCCAATATTTTTGCGCAGGCCCTGTGGTCGCTGGACAGGCGCGGCAAAATCATAAAAGCAAACAGTCAATGGCAGCAATTACAGGCCAACGTTCGATTGAACCCGCGCTGAACGTCGACATTAGACTATTAAAAGTCACTGTTCAGGATCGCTTTTGCCGGCGGCCTATCGCTCGACATACCCACTTTGTCGAAACATGCGTGAACTGTGCACCGCCTTGTTGCAGAACCTCAACAAATGAATAGAGGGAAACCGACAATGCGATACACCTTACCAGCCCTGCTTTTATTGATTGTCACTGCCTGCAGTGAAAGTGCTGACCAATCCAAACCGCTATCGCTGGAAGAAATTCTTGACCGGCACACCGAGGCACGCGGCGGTGTTGAGGCGATTGAAGGAGTTCATAACGTCCGGGTGGAACTGGAAATTGTCGAGCCTGATTTCACCGTTACTGGTACCTATGTGGCCACACGCGAAGGCTATATGCGGATCGATATTTTTGCAGGCAAACAGCGCGTGTTCACCGAGGCGCTTGGCCCCGATGGTGGCTGGCAAATGTTCGGCGATGGCAGGGTAGCGGGTCTATCAGAAGACGGCCACAGCGCCCTGGTGCGCGGCGTGGCAGCCAATCTGTTCGGCCTGCATGAGCGCGCTGCGCTTGGGTATTCGCTCGAGCTGTTCGGTGAGATAACCCACGGCGGCAAAGCCTGCTATGAACTGGAAGAAGTGGCACCCGACGGATTTTCAAAGCGGTTATATATAGAGCCGATCAATTACCAAATTACCCGCGACCTGGAAACCAGCGCCCTGCACCCGGACATTGATGCCACCAAACAACGACAGGAAACCATCAGCATGGATTTTCGCGCAAATGGTGACGGAGAGCCAGTTTATTCAAATAAACAGGAAACCCGCGACATTGACACCGGCGAACTAATGCAAACAGCAACCATTACCGCGCGCACCATCAACGGGCCAATTGATGCCAGTCGCTTCAGCCGGCCAGAAAGTGCCCCGCCGGCTAACAATTAAATCTGACACAAAACGAAAAAGAGGTGCGATGGGGAGATCGCACCTCGGCCCAACAGTTTTGGGCAGTACCCTAACGACAGAAACAGAGCCAGGGATTTTTGGGGTCGCTTTTTCTTACGCAGCGTCGCGCCAATGGGGCGGATAGGCTGCATCGAAACCGGGTAAGGCTTCAACCCGTTTCATCCATGCAGCAAGTGCTGGGAATTCGGTCGCATAATCAGGGATGTTTGGGTTAATACCCGGCACTTTAATGGTGGGGCCGATGCGCGCAATCATCGCCAAATGCGGATAGAGAATTACTTCCACTGCAGTGGGTACACTTCCCGCCATGAAATCGTTGCCGTTCAACCAACTTTCCACAGTAGCAAACTCAGCGCGTACTTTAGCGAAATTCTCGTTAATCTCATCTTCCTTGCCGGCAAATGTTTGGGAGAAAATCGGTCGCGCCGCACCAGCCAGCGCTGCGCATAAGTAACCATCCACTTCCATAACCCATTGCCAGATATGACCGGCCTCGGCTGGCGTGCTGCCAAACAAGGGAGTTTCAGGATAAGCGCGTTCAAGGTAGGCCAGCACCGCGATGGATTCGTAAACTGTTACGTCGCCGTCGACCAGCACGGGCACCTTGCCGCGCGAATTGCGGGACAGATGCTCGGGCGTTTGCGTATCGCCTTTACTGCCGTGCAGCTCAACCGCAGTATACTCAAGGCCCTTAAAGGCCAGTGCCAACATGGCGCGCCACGCAAAGGGGCTACCAGAAATGAAGTAAAGTGTACGTGCCATAAAAATGGTCCCTTCCTCGTCAATCAATCACTGATGATTAGATTGGGAGGGTTTCCAATTTTATAAGCATGCAAATTTGAATAGGCCGCACAGCAAATTTGGACCGGTGCGGTTTTTTGTGGGCAGAAAAACTCCAAATCGGTTCTCAGTACGTATGAAGGGCATGACAGGCATTCGCTATAATAATTTGATCAATATCGTCTGGTACCAGGCGCTATGGTTCACCGCCATTTTGGGACAAACCACTTATGAGTGGGCATTAGCGCTATTGTTGGCGCTGCATTTGCTGTTGGTGCCAAACTGGCGCAGTGAGGTGAAAGTCATGCTCGCCTGCGGGCTGGTCGGCATTACCGCTGACAGCACACTGACCCAGTTTGGTGTGTATATGTTTGCGCCCACACCCTCGTTGCTGGGCTTGCCACTGCCGATCCCCTTTTGGCTGATGACGATCTGGGTTGGCTTTGCCGGCACGCTTTTGCACAGCTTCAGCTTTTTCATGACCCGACCCGTGCTTGGCACGCTTATCGTAGCGGCGATTGCGCCCTTCAGCTACATGGCAGGAGTACGGTTCGGCGCTGTTAGCTTTGGGCCAGAGGCGCCCATTGCCATGGCAATCATCGGTACGGTTTGGCTATGCCTTATCCCACTTTTGGCGCGCATCAGCGGTATATGGCGGCCAGATGAAGACGGCATGGGAGATGACACCGGCCCCGATACCGGGCCCGTTTTTTACTTCCGGTAAGAAAGCCAAACGCGCATGCGCTAATCACGTATCAGCGATATCAATGTTGTCACTGGTAAGTCATAGAAAATGTCGTCTCTTGAATTTCGGATTGACCACCAAAAACTTTCTCCGAGCGAAGTGTGCCAAGGCGGGGCAAGCCTGTTGCGAGATCAATTGTATATTCAGCCGACCGGGTGAATTTTAACTGGCGATACTTGTCCACCTCGGCATCAATTTCATCCTGCCTGGCGGCTCCGTGTTGCTCTACCAACATGTCGTTGTACCGAACCAAAAACGCTTGGTATTCGTCAGAATCAAGCACCTGTTCAAAATGAGCAACCGCCTCCCCGGCCTCTTCATCATAACTCACCAACTGCCAGCTATCAGTTTATAGAAATGCGCCTGACCCTCCTTAAAATAGCGGGTTCCCTTAAGCTCGGTATAGTAATCCACATAAAGCTCGCGGCCAGTGGCAAAGAACATCATTTGAGGTTGTTCAAGAACGACCAGCGCGAGCTTTTCAGGGTCATCAGACATAAACGGTGCAATGCTTTGATCGATGAAGCCATTCATCACAGCGAATTGTTGGTCATTCAAACCTTTGGATTTGCCAAACTTTTTCGCCCATTTCTTAAGGCCCCTGCCCATCTTTTTCATGAAAGAGCTTATTTTCTTATATTTCGTCAGCTTAGTCGGATAGCCGGTTGCATCAGCAGCATATTGAAACTTTAAGCCTTTGGCGTCTGCTGTTACATTTTCGAGAAGTTCCGTCAGAAACGGTGGCACACCTTCCACGGAAACCATTTCCGCTTCTATAGTTTCTGCTTCAAAAATAACCATGTCATCTTGACGTTTTTTAGGGGTAAGGCGTGTGGTATCCTTAAACACGCCTATAAATGCGCCCTGCGTCTGTGTTGTCGTCGATTCAACAATGATTGATTTTTTGAGATCTATTTCAAAAGGCAGTGTTTTAGTTTCTTCGTCCTGTGCCCAAACGGATACAGAGAAAAACACAGCAATTATTCCGGCAAAAATTCTAGTCATGGCAACCCCCAAACATACTCATCAACGCGAATAGAAAGCCTTCGCGTCCTGTTCATACGAAGTGGCGACTGTACACGCGGCGAACAGATATTCAACTACCAATTTAGGGAAGAAAACCGCCGTTATTTATCGTGGCCATGGTCAACGGTTAGCGGGCTCAGGTAATGCGGTTCGGTCAGGCCCTGTTGCGCATGGCAATACCGGTTAGGCACTCGCGCAGGATACGGTCAGCGTTCTGGGCGCTGGTATAGCCGGGGTCCACCAGCGGGTTCATCTCAACCAGCTCGAAGCCGACCACATTTTTCTCGGCGCACAGGCGTCTGACAATCGGGAACACTTCGCGCGTTGTAAGTCCGCCGGGCTCGGGCGTGCCGGTGCCAGGCATATAAGCGGGGTCCAGCACGTCCACGTCAAAGGAGATGAAGATATATTCGGGGCCATCAAGCGCTTCGTTCATGGCGCGTTTCATCACATGATCCCAGCCTTTAAGTTCGATCTCGGCCATGGTGTGGTACCGGAGGCCATTTTCCTGCATCCACTCAAAACCCTCTTTGCCGGGCCAGTATCCGCGCAGGCCGATCTGGATGAAGTTTTTACCGGGCACCAGTTTCTCATTAAACAAACGCCGCACTGGCTGACCATGCGACAGCAAATGAGTGCCGCCAGCGCCTGCGTCATAATGAGCATCAAAATGCACGATGCCCACATTACCGGCCCCTTATACATCAACCACCCCAGCAGCATCCGGGTACATCAGCGAATGGTCGCCGCCGACAATCATCGGAATGGCCCCAGCGGCGGCCACCTGGCGCACCATTTCGCGAATATGGCCAATGCTGCGCTCAAGGCTCAGGCTATCCACATTGATGTCGCCGTAATCAACCATGACCAAATCATTGGTAGGTGACACCATTGTATGCATGTGTGGTGGCTCCACAGGGCTGTTGCCCTTGTAGATGTTACCGTTCCTGACGGCATTGGGACCGTAAGCTGCGCCTCTGTATCCGGTGCCGGTGTCCAGCGGCACGCCAATGATCGCCACCTCAACTTGCCCCGCGACAAGGTCCTCGGGCGTAATCGCCACAGGCAGGTTCAGAAAGGTTTGAATGCCCAGTTTGGGGCCGGAGCCGAAATAGCGGTTTATGTTAATCGGGCCGGGCGAACGGGGGGTGTCAAACTCTTTGGGGCGCGGCAAGCGCCAGCGGTTGAAGCCGCCAGATTCGGTATTCAACGGAATGGCCGCCATGTCGGTCTCAGCGTTGAACTTGGACAGGTTCGACACCCTGATCATGGCGCGCACATAGGCGGCGATGGCTTCAGGGGTTTTGTTGGCGAAACGAGTGAACAGGATGTCGTGGCGCTCAGCGAAACTGAGGGCTTTTTCGCTCAAGAGAAAATCAAGCTCGGTTTCGTTAAGGCCTTCCAGTTTGGCGGACAGGGCTTCCGGCACTTCGGCGCGCTCTGTCTCTTCAGATGTGTCTTTATCGTCCTGCGCTATCGCGGCGGCAGCAAAGGCATGAGCCCCCACAATCAATAGGCCAGCCGTTAAAATAGTCCGAAGCATATCAATCATCCCGATCCCCTGTTTGTACAATTACCCTTTGGCGGCAACTGTATCAGCGACAACGCAAAAGGCAAAGAGACGAACGCGTGGGACAAACAAGCGGGCGCGTGTGCCAGACGGACTTGGTTGGTCGGGCCGCAGTACGCTAGTCTAGCGCCCAAGCAATCGAGGATAAAAAGCATGTCCAAAGGCAAAACGGTAAGCGTGGTAAAAATATTGATGGCAAGCGTTTTCCTGTTGGCTGCGGACGCGGCAGCAGCGAGCGAACCAAACCCATACGGCGTGCCGGACCCGGCGCTTGCTGCATACAGCGATTATGCCTTCATGCGCGGCGAATGGCAGGCGGCCATGGTGGCGATCAGTGCTGACGGCACCCGCACACCGCTGAAAAGCAGCGCCCATATCACCGTTTTCTATCACAGCGACGGACGCACGTTTCAAACCTGCTTCGCTGCGCCGAACTTCCATTCGACCGACATACGTGCTTATGACCAAACAGCAAAAAACTGGCGAGCGCATTTCCTCAATGCCAATGCCCAACGCTGGAGCGGGCTGGTGAGTAAAAGCACGAAGGACGGCATGGAAACACTGGTGCCGGGCGGCTATGCGGGCACCGCTGATTTTGACATCAAAACCGTGCTTCGCACCACGTCAGACGACAGCTTCGTCAACGATGTTTACCGGCGCGCGCACGGGACAGACGACTGGGTGCAAACATACGAGATGAACTACAACCGGCAGCCCAACTTGAAATCAGGGCCCAAGTGCTAAAGGTCAAACCACAATTCAACCAGATCGATACCGTCGGCGAACACATCTTTTTCCCGCCGGACCTCATAGAAGTCCAGTTTGGTGAAAAAGCCCGCGATATACTGGCTGGTGAGAACACGGATGCGATCGGCGTCGCCTGAAGCCTTGATCATTTCCCGGCGCTTGAGGAACAAAAGTTTGCCGAGGCCAAATCCTTTGTAGTCGGGATGCACCATACCCCATGTGGTGCGCGCGACCCGGGTGGTCGGATCGTAAAGAGGGTCGTTTTCGTCTTCGATGCAGTAGCCACCGCAACCAATAACCCGGTCGCCGTCCAACAGCACCAGATAGGGGCCGGGCAGGCCGCCCAGAAATTTTTCAAAATCCGGCCGTTCATTGGCACCGAAAAATTCGGGCGTGTTAGCGTCCAGCAGCGATAGACACACGTCGCGGTCCTCAGCTTGATAGGGCCTGAACGAAGTTTCAATGGTATCTTTGGTTGGGGTATTCATATGTTTATGTCAGCCCGGTTGAACTGTGATGCGCGCCAGCAGCATTTTCGGAAGCGGCCGCAGCAACAGCGGCTTGCTCGCGCTGGATATCAGCCTTGGATTTTTTCTCGGACGCGGATTTAAGCTGTCCGCAGGCAGCCATAATATCGCGCCCGCGCGGCCTGCGGATCGGGGCGGAAATGCCGCCTTCATAGACAATGTCGGAAAAGCGCTGGATCTGGTCCCAGTTGCTACACTCATAGTCAGTGCCCGGCCACGGGTTGAACGGAATAAGGTTCACCTTGGCAGGCAGCTTGTATTTGCGCAGCAAGCGCACCAAATCGCGGGCATCTTTGTCGCTGTCGTTCACGCCCTTCAGCATGGCGTACTCGAATGTTATTCGCCGGGCATTGTGCGCGCCGGGGTAATTGGCACAGGCAGTCAGCACCTCGTGCAGATTATACTTTTTATTAATCGGCATGATGTCGGTGCGAACCTTGTCGTTCACTGCATGCAAGGATACCGCCAAATTAACGCCAATTTCCTTGCCTGCGCGCTCCATATGCGGCACCACGCCGGACGTAGACAGTGTGATGCGGCGGCGGGAAAGCTGGATGCCTTCTTCGTCCATAATGATCTCAAGCGCTTTTTTCACATTGTCGAAATTATACAGCGGTTCGCCCATGCCCATCATCACAATGTTGGTCACCCGGCGGCCTTCGGTCGGATTTTCCCACTCGCCCAGATCATCGCGCGCGATCATCAGCTGAGCAACAATTTCGCCAGCGGTCAGGTTACGCACTAGCTTCATGGTGCCAGTGTGGCAGAACTTACAATTTAGCGTGCAGCCAACCTGGCTTGAGACACACAGCGTGCCGCGGTCTTCCTCGGGAATGTAAACCGCCTCAGCCTCATTGCCGTCATGGAAGCGGATCAGATATTTACGCGTGCCGTCCTCGGAATATTGCGCCTCGACAATTTCAGGCCGCTCGATGATGAAATGCTCGGCCAGTTTTGCGCGCACTTGCTTGGAGACATTCAACATATCATCAAATGATGACACACCCCGGTGATACACCCAGTGCCACACTTGGCTTGCGCGCATTTTCACCTGTTTCTCGGGTACACCGATACCTACGATAGCGGCCTTGAGCTCCGCACGGTCAAGACCGAGGAGGTTTTGCTTTTCACCGTCGGGGTTAATGCGCGGGGAGACAACGACCGGCGCACCGGTTGGGGTTACTTGCATGATACTTCACCTTGCCTTTTGCTTTCCCATTTACGTTTTGGGTCAAGCGCCAGGGCGTTTATGGCCCGCTTGCGTTCCACAAGCCGGGCGGTTACTGAATGCGCGGGTTATAAACGCACGCTCTCCGCTTGTAAAGAGAGGCCAATTTCCGTTTGGCTCAGCTGTCACGTTGAAGCCATAGTTGCTTACTAAGCATGACGGCATGAATGAATGTGCCAACTCTGGAGCCCCGCATGACAATGCTTCTAAGAACTACCTTGGTATATTTTTGTTGCCTGATCATCGGCCCACTTTCTGTCGGGGCACAGCCCACGGCACAACAAAGCCAAAGCGCACCCTGGGATCAGTGGTCCGTTTCAAATCCAACATGGGTGGAGCCGGTGGAGCCCTTCAGGGTGATAGGCAACATATATTATGTTGGCTCCAAAGGGCTATCGAGTTTCCTGATCACGTCCAGCGACGGTCTTATATTGATTGATGGCGGCCTACCCCAAAATGCCGGCTTGATAGAGCGCAATATCAAATCCCTGGGTTTTGATATCAGCGATGTTAGAATTCTGCTGAATTCTCATGCCCATTTTGATCATTCCGGCGGCCTGAAGGTGCTTAAGGACAAAAGCAGTGCCCAACTGATCGCCAGCGAAGGTGACCGGTCTGCCCTTGAGGGTGGTTTTTACCTTGGCTTTGAAACCAATAGAAATTACGCAGCGCCGCCAGTGAAGGTGGACCGAACCGTTCGCGACAACGAAACAGTTCATGTCGGCGATATCGCCCTAACAGCAACCTTAACTCCCGGTCACACCAAAGGCTGTACATCATGGACCATGACAGCGATCGAGCGAAATACACCTTACGAGGTTTTGTTCTTTTGCGGGGCTTCGGTTGCGGCAAACAGTCTGATACCAGCCCAGTATGAAGGGATTGTCGATGACTATCGTCGCACCTTCGAAAAAACACGAAAGTGGCGACCGGATGTCTTGCTTGTGAACCACCCATTCTATTTTAACATGGTCGAAAAACGGGCGGAACAGGTTGCGGGTAACCCTCTAGCCTTTGTCGATCCGAACGAATTTTCGGTGTTGATCCAAGGGTTTGAAAATGATTTCAAAGCATCTTTAGCAACTGCCCTCAGCGAGCAACACCCAGCAGAATAACCTACACGACTTCTGATTCGCGTCAGGACTTGCGCGGCACGCCAAACAAGGGCTGTAGGAAACCCACGCGGCGAATGACAAACTCGTAAAACACATAACAGCCGCCGAAAGTGATGATCACCAGTGCGGGGAACTCAACCGCAACCGGCAGGTTAAAGCCCGAGAGCGTTACACCCGCCAGCACAATGATGGTTTGGTGCAGAATGTAAAAAGCAAAGATGGCTGTGGTCAGGTAGGCAAGCAGCGGGTTTTTGCGGTTCAAATGTTGCTGCCCCAGTGCAAGCAGCGCCGCGATCACCACCCAGGCATACAAGGGCCGCAGCGCCTGCGCGACCGTTACAAATGCAGGTTGGTCGCTGATCCACACCCAGTTAGCCCATAGGGCGCTTAACACCACAGCAAGCCCAAGCGCCAACAGCGGGCCTGCGCGCCGTGTAAGGGCAACCGCACGCCAAAAGGCGGCGTTTTTAGCCAACAGGATACCAAGCAGAAAATAGCTGATGTAACGCACATGCGCGCCCCAGTCATCGACCAGCGCATGGGTTTCATTGGGGAACCAGCGGTCGGTGGTAAAACGGTAAAGCACAAACAACAGCCCGGGCAGGACAAGAACCCGGCCACCGGACATTAGCCGTTCGAACCAAAGCGCATCCATCGCCACCGCCCACCGGCCGATTAGCGGCATTAACGGCAATACCAGCATGGTATAAACCAGCATATAGGCCACATACCAAAGATGGTTCCACGTGGGCAGGATGATCGAGTAGCTTTGGTCTGCTGTGACGTACTTCCCGTAAAAATCCAGATAGCCTGCCGCGATCTCGCCCTTGCTCAAAAGTTCAAAATAAGCTTGCGGCGGCACGATGAGAAATACACCCGCCATCAGGGGAATGAACAGCCGGAAGAAACGTTTTCGGATGAAGCCATCTTGGGCTTTATCAACCGCAAACTTGAGCGCTACGCCGGAGATGAAAAACAACAATGGCAGCCGCCACGGGTTCAAGAGCATCATCAAGGGTTCCGCAAACGGCCCGGCATGAATGCTTTTCACGTGCCAGCCCCACGACACATAATACATGCCGATGTGGTAAAAAATCAGCAGGCCAAAGGCGATAACCCGAAGCCAGTCCAGATCATAACGGCGGGTATCCATATTCAGGTTAGTCATTTGAGCTGGACAAACTCTTTACCTTGGTCGAACCCCCAGACAAATGCCAGCGCCCAAAACGAAACAATTAGCAATGCTAACCACCAATGCTCATATGGTTTGACTAATTCACTAGTCACGGACTGTACTATTTGTTTTACAGAGGTTCTTAAAATCATCGTATTACCTGCAGGCTGCCGATATCGCATTATAAGCTGCGGTGAAGCCCGAGAGCGAATAGCTGTCAGTGGTGTTGGTGCCGCGCTGGCTGGTTGCATTGACCACGAGCCGGTTACCCCGCCGCATAGCAGCAATGGTTTTGGCGTCGTCCGATGGGTCGTAAGCCCACGCGCCCGAGCCCTCGGTGAAATACTCGAACCGGCTGCGGCCATCAACCCGCAATACCGCGTCCGAGCCTTGCCTGATCGGGTAACCCACCACCACATTCACTTCGCCGGTCACGCCGTATTCGGGCCGGTGCGACACCATGATGTAGATATCGCCGCGGGTGGCGTTGCGGCGACTGGCTTGCGACGATTTGGGACTAGAGATCATATGACAGGTTTTCTGCCCGCCTGGATATGTATAAACAAAGGCATCCCAGTCGCGGTAGGCGCCCAAATGACGGCGCTTTTCGCTTTGCGCTTCAGCAGCCCAGCTGCCGGTAACGGTTACGCCCAAAAATAATACTGCTAACAAACCCGCTTTCATGCGCCTACTCAGTCCTTTTTACTATCTCAAACTACTCTTAACCGCTTTTAGTGTCGCGCGGCAAGATACCTACGCGCTTTGCTTCTGCTTTAGCCCTGTCCGCTTTGCTCACATGCCGGTTGCGCACGCCGCCGTGCACATGGGCGGGCTTGACCTCGGGCTTGGTGCCGGTCATCAGCGGCCGGTCCGGGTATCCACCCAAAACCCGGTGCCTGTCATACATAACTATCGCACCCGCTGTTGCGACATTAAGGCTGAACTTTGACGGTATTTTGATTGTGCTGTCGCAGCGCGCCAGCATATCCACACTGAGGCTGGAGCGCTCACCGCCCAGCACATAAATCGCTTGGGTTGGATGCTTGAAACTGGGCAGATCAACTGCATCTTCGGTTATCTCGATGCCCACCAATTGGCAACCTTGCGGCACTTAAACATCTGCCGCCGAAGCATAGTTGAAAAAGGGAATTTGCTGGTGGCTTTTGCTGGTGTCGGTAAAATCTTTGGTGACCAATTCGCCAGTATGGGCCACCACCTTGGGGTTTACGGCAAAAACAAAGCTGGCACCAAAGGCGTGAGCGGTGCGGATAAGGTTCCCCACATTGCCGGCCTTTGAGGCCTGATCAATTCCAATAGCAAAATAGCCGCGCATAGATACCGCCAAAAATACACCATAATCGGCGCTTCTTTAGCTGCCGATCAGTTCAAGCTGGTTCATATAGCGGCAAATGAGCTGTCAGTTCAACCGGTGTGATCAGCTGCCACGCCCTTGCTCTGCAACGCGGCCTGAAACGGGGCAAGCTGGCCAGCATAATTCTGCCACCTGCCTTTAGAGCTTTTGTAAATCGCCTTTCGTACCTGATGTGCGCTATAGGTATGCACGGCGCGCTTTTTCCGGTGAAAATCCAGACAGTCAGGATCCCAGTCCAGTCCCACGTGAGTGAAAACCCTTCGCAAGGTCCCTTCCATGTCATCGACCATATCTTCATAAGCAACCGGCTGCACAGCAATGCCGTTTTCGGTCCAGGTTCTAATGACCTGTTCGTCAACTGCAATGAAATCAGCGATTGAATTTAGATCGGTTGCATAAACGTTGGTTCTAAGTAACGGCGAAAAATAGATCGACAGCCCTACGTCCATCATGTTGCGACGGCAGTGCAAAAATTTTGCTGTTGGAAATAATGCCTGCAAAAATCCCAGATGCCGGCTGTTGCCAAGCATCTTATCAACGACAAAGTTAACCCCAGGTTTTGATTGGCCAGGTTTTGATTGACCAGAATCTGGCTGATCGGGGCTGTTGGCCAACGCGCGAGCGAAAAACCGGTCTCGCCACTCTGGCATGCGCGCCTGCACCTCGGCTGTCTTTCCTTGTTTTAACAGTTTTTCCGCTTCCTGAACAAAGGCGGGAATACTATCGTTTTCACCAAGACTAACCACTTCAGGGTGTGCTGCCAGCGCCTGATCCAAAAGCGTGCTGCCAGTGCGTGGCAGACCCACAATAAAGATGGGTGTTATAGATCCCGTTTCCGCAATTGGTTTCAGAGCGTCAAACAAACGGCGACTTATGCAAAAACTTTCGATCTCTCTGTCTTCATCAAAACCGGCACCGACAACCTGAGGAATGGACCGCATCAAACGGTTGGCATGTTCCACATTGCTAAACGCTCGCATATAATCACCGCGCGCGTCCTGAACCCGACCAGTGTCAAACAAAAGGCTTGCTGAATTAATCGGACCTAACCCGCCTTCAAGCGCACGATGCTCAAACCGTTCAATAAGTCTATCTTCAATTTGTTCAGGTACGATCCGCGACAGAATGTTGAACGCTGTCGGGTTCACAGGGTCAAGTTTCAGCAAATTCCAGGCCGCCTGTTCCGCTGCCTCCATGCCGCCTTCATTCAGGTGATAACGACACAGCAAACTGTTTAGACCGATGTGTCCGGGTGCACTTTCAAGCCCCGCTTCCATATAAGGACGGCCCCGCGCCAAATTCTCCGTGTAGAAACAGCAGTTTGCCGCAATTGCATTTAATTCGGGGTCTTTCGGATAGCATTCGATCAAAGGTTTTAAAAAACCTTCCGCAGTTTGATACTGCAGGTGGGCCACCGCCTCCTGTGCCCAGAAAAACAACGCCACCGCTTTGGTTTTTGTATTGAGCCGCTCGTGATAGCCAAGCGCGCTTTGAGCAGCCTCCTGATGCCGACCCAATATTGCCGCAGCACCGTATAGCAAATAGTCGGCAAGTTTATCATAGGGCGTTTTCCCGCCCCGGAAATGATCAACAACTCTGTCGAAATCACCGGCCTCCAACTGGCTAAAAAGCGGGTGCTGTCGAACTGCAGCTGCATGGATAATAGAATGCCAATCGTACGCTAGATTTTGCATGGCGGAGCCCTCACTGAAGGCAAGTTCTCACACCCAAAACGGTGTCCCGGTGAAGGGTCACGTTCGAATAGATATCATGGCCGATACGCTGGCCGCTTTAGCGGCTTCTCTAGCGCGGGCACCAACAAAAATTGATCCCCAGCCATGCTTCAGGTCCTAGCACTGCCTATATTGTCGTTGTCGACAGTGTAGGCGTCTACGGCTGGAAAATTCCACAAAACTATGGATTAAACCGTTGATATATATGGTTTATGACTCTTCGTTTAGGACGAAAGTGAGAAAGTTTATGCGAAATTATATAGGTGCGGCGGCGAAAGGCTTTTCATTATGTCGGTCTCCAGGCGAAACCTCTGGCATGTGCCTACCTTTAAGGTCTGGCCGACCAAGATAGCCTGATAACTTCGCCTCATGCCTGCGCCAAAATGGCGCCGACCGACACTTCCAGCAGCGTAATCAACTCCTCATCCAAATAGCGGTATTCATCGGGGATATCCAGCACATGCAGGGGCTTATGCGCCAAGGGTCGACTAAAACGAGCCTTCAACCGGTCACGGTGCTTGCCCTCCATCACAAAAATGATGTCTGCCCAATTGATATCAGCCGCGCTGACGGTGCGCTGCGCCCTTGGGCTGGTGCCTGCCGAGCGTGCCCCGTAGCCCTCGCGCCGCCGCCAGATGGTTTCAGCTGTGGGGCTGCGCCACTGGTTGCGACTGCAAATAAACAAAAGATTGCTCACGGTGTCACGCGCCGGGGTCTGCTTCAGCCGTTGCTGCAGATTTCGGCAACATCATGCGTCTGCTGTCAGGGTGCAGGGCCGCGATGATACAGCTGACGACAATGATAACCGACGACGCCGCCAGTGAGGCCTCAAGATTCCACTCAAACGCAATGCCCATAATAATACTGGCGATGGGAATAAGCCCAACGGACATGAACATCATGATACTCATCACCCGGCCCAGCAGCTTTTCCGGCGTCAGTTTCTGTATCCAAGTGGTGAAATGCACCCAGATAAAACTGTCGGCTGCGCCTGAGCAGAAAAACAACAACATGGCCCACCAATAAGGCGGATACAGTACGATCAGTCCAATGGCTGCGCCCGAACCGGTGAAGATGAAGAACATGGTGCGTATCAGGTTTTCGTCGCGCGGGCCCTTGCTCATGCCGCCGGCAACCGCACCCACCAGCGCACCAGAACCGTAAGCCGCGATAATCAGACCGTAGACAAACGCGGGCTCAACAAACCGAAGTTTAGCCAGCGCAGGCAAGCCGACAAAAATCGGAGTCTGGAAGAAAAACTCCAGAATAGCGATACCGATAAACCCAAGCCGAACCGCGGGAACCGACCAAACCCATTTGATCGCTTGCGCAACCTCACCCAACATTGACTTTGGCTTGGCACCTTCTTCTTCGTCTTGGCCGTCAAGCGAGCGCGCACGCACAAACAACAGCGAGACAAATGAGAAGGCAAAGGTCAGGCCGTCGATGAAAAAGGCGCGAGCAAAGCCTGGCCGGTTGGTCTCATAACTTGCAGCTTCGAGCCCCACATCGTGACCAACGGTGGTTACCTGGCCTGCGATTAGCAGCCCCGCCAGCGCGGGGCCGATAATGACCCCGACCCACACCGAGCCCTGCACCAGCGCGTTGCCTTCCTTCAGGTCGTCTTTAGCGACTACCGACGGCACCATAGCGGTGTTGGCTGGATAAAAGAACGCGTCAGCCAACCCAAACAATAGCGCAACCGCAAAAATAACCGGCACCGTAATCTGGTCAATATACAGCAGATACGCCAGCAACATCACCAGCACACAGCGCACCAGATTGGAGGCAATCATGACAAATTTGGGACTGGTACGGTCCACCACTGCGCCGCCTACCAGCATCATAATTGCACGCGGCAGGCCCTGAGCGGCGAAGACAAAAGCAGTTAACGCCGGGCTGCCGGTAAGCTGCAACACCAGAAACGGAAAGGCGATCATGCTGATGTGGTCGCCGATTACGGAAACAAATTCACCTATCCAGTAGATAGAAAAATTTCGGTCTTTGAACAATTTCAGCATGCGGGTATCCGATCAAATAAGCGTGCGTCATCTAACGGGGTCTTCCCTCAGGCGGCAAGAGGCGATAGGGTCGCCGCCGAACGACAGCAAAAAGAGAACAAGTGTGACTGACAAAAAAGCAACAGGCGTGACCCCTGAGCAACATAAAGATGATCAACAGGTAGAGTCTACCGCCGGTGTTTCTGAAAAGAAGAAACCAGCAGGCTGGATTAAACCGGTCATCGAATTCGGTTCGCTGATCAGTTTTTTCATCGCCTTCCGCATCGGCGGCATATACGCGGCAACCGCCACATTCATGATTGTGCACCCACTATCGATGCTGGCAGCGAAAAAATTCCTTGGTCATATCGCCAAGGTGCAATGGTTCACGCTGGTGATCGTAATGGTGATGGGCGGCCTGACGCTTTACCTGCAAGACGAAACATTCGTCAAAATGAAACTGACGGTAATCAACAGCCTGTTTGCCGGCATTCTCCTGTTTGGTTTGCTGACCGGTCGTCTGTTTTTCAAAAGCCTGATGGAATCGGCGCTGGAGATGCCCGACGAAGGCTGGCGGCTGATCACCCGAAACTACATTATTTTTCTGGCCTTGATGGCCGGGGTGAACGAACTGATATGGCGTAACTTTTCCACCGATATCTGGGTTAATTTCAAAACATTTGGCTATATGGGCGCGCTTGTGGTCTTCACCATTGCGCAGGCACCGTTTCTGGCGAAATATCTGCCAACTGAAGACTAACTGCCAGCGGCAGCCAATACCTTGCGGCACAAGTCAGGTAGTGTTTCGGCAAACCCCTCCTTCTCGGAGGGTAGTGCCACAAACTCCCAGCAGCGTCTGTTTTTTCGCCAATCGGCTTGAACAAACTTCTCGCCCGACAGCCAGAACACTTTCATATCCATGTCTGCGAAAAAGCGGAAAAAATCATCTGCCGTGTAGCCGTATACGTCTGCCGAGTCCTGACGGCCATTTTCAAAAACGACCAAGGGGCGGGATTTCTTCAGGCATTTGCGTGCACCCATCAAGGCATGAAGTTCGCCGCCTTCGATATCCAGTTTGATTACAGACATTTTCCTGAACATGGGTAGCTTGCTATCCAACGTCGCGCAATTAACCGTCATGCTTGTCAGGCCGCCCTGCTCAGCACTGAACGGGCTGTTACGGCGCTTTAGGCCGCTATAGGCGGGGCGGTTTTCAAAATAGCTAAAGGCAGCAGTTTTTACCGACTCGTTACCGAGAGCAAGCTGAAACAGTTTTACGTTGCGAGTACCGTTTTTCTTTAAGTCGCGCTTCAAATTATTAAACAGTTTACCGATAGGCTCGAAGGCATATATACGGCCCGTTGGGCCCACCGCCGCGCTCATGGGAAAAAGATGCATTCCCTTATGGGCGCCAACATCCACCGCGCTATCGCCAGGTTTCAGCCAAGCCTGGTAAATTTCCCGGACAACTTGTTCAAACAGCAAACCAACACGCGTGTCTTGCGCGTCAGCGACAACGTGAAATTTATCAATAAGCTCGCTCAACCTATTTCCTGCCGACTAATTTCTTCAAGAAACGCCACTTGGATTTTTTACGCTTCTTCGACTCTGGTTTTTTCGCAACCGGGCGAAATCTATCGGAAAAGCTTTGAAACACCTTTTCGTCGCCTAGAAAAAAAGGTTTGCTGCGATGAGTGCGGCGCTGATTGTACCCTTGTTGCCACCATCCGTCGCCCCTGTTCCAGAAAGTTTTGGCGCCTGTTCGTCTGAAAATGGCGGTGGTTTTTACCACTTCTTCAAGCTGCCACATGGCGTCTTCCTGAATGACGTCCGCCATGCGTCCGATGGAGGCAATTTGAACGTCATCAATAACAAGAATACCGCCTTCTTTTATATGCGTATAGAAATAAAAATATTCCAGATCGGGAAAGGGATAGCCGTGGGGTCCATCAATTAGCACACAGTCATATTGGCAAGCATGCTCGTGTACAGGCAAAGTTTCCTGCGTCGGGCCAACTATCCAATTTGTGTTCTTGCGCTGAAAAAGATCCGAGTCTTCATAGTATTTTACACTGGAGCCTTCACCGCTAGGTCGGTCATCCAAACAAAAATATGTGTGGTTACTCACAAGATTCGAGAAGAAAATTGTCGAGCGTCCGCATCCTGTCTCGGCTGTATTTTCTGAGTTTTCAGGCATTTGAGCTTCGATCGCAGCCAAAACATCATAATGCAAACCGCCAGCCGCATGCAGCTCCTTATGGCGTTCAAGGCGCTCCATTTCGCGGGCAAAAGAAATAGCGTCACTATCGGTCATCTTCGGTGCTTTCTGTTATTGGCTGTGTGTGTCAATGCCAGCTGTGCCGTATTAAATTAAACCTTTTCCCAACCCTCAGGGTTGGTGAAGGGGGCAAAGCCGGTTTTACCGCGCACACTGTCAAAATGATTAAGCACCCAATGCACGCTGGGAAAGGCAAGCGCGTCCCAGGGAATATCATCCCAGTTGAAAAGGGCAACTTCCAGACTCTCAAGCCCGGGTTTAAATTCCGGTTTGGCCAACACGGCGCGGTACATCATGTGAACCTGACTAATCCGCCGCACAGAATAAACCGCAAGCAGGTCAGTGATGGCAATATCAGCGCAGGCTTCTTCCATCGCTTCGCGCGCTGCGCCTTCGGCCGGGGCTTCGCCCATTTCCAAAAAACCTGCCGGAATGGTCCAACGGCCTTTCTGTGGATGAATAGCCCGACGGCACAGTAAAATTTGCTCACCGTAGGTTACCACAGCACCAGCAATAATTTTGGGGTTCTCGTAGGATACAAAGCCGCAGTCGCGGCATACCAGCCGCTCATGGTCGTCGCCGTCAGGTACGGCGCGGTGAAAATGGTCCGGGGTGAAAGGTGGATTCGACATAGCCCTAATGTGGCGCGCAAGCGCGACTTCGTCCAGTAGGGAATATGAATTTAACTGCTAAACCAGAATATTGATGATCTGGCCTAGGGGCTGATCCCGCGTTATTGAGCTTTCGTTGGAAATCCGCCCGAGCGGTGCCTCGCGGTTTGACCCGGTGAACTGCGCAACCCGAAAGCTCGCATCGTCAATCTCTGCTGCGCTGGAAAGTGTGCTGGCGTTGCTGTTGGTCTTTACCGGTACCCGACGGTCAGGGGACGGAATATCTGTGCGCGCGGCAATGCGTTTACCGATAGCCTCTTGCGGGCTGGCTGATGAACTATTGTTAGCTACAGAAAACGGACGCTGCGAAATTTTGGCCTTTGCTTTGCTTGCTTGCAGCTGTGCCTGCAATGCAGACGTGCCGGGATTAACATCAACCATGGTCTTTAAACCCTAATGATATCGTGCGAGCCAATTCAGCGAGAGGAAGGCATACGTATTCTTCGTGCCTTGCTATGGCTTCCATCGGTGACAACCTAAAGTCAAACCGTAAAAGCAACGTTAAAGATCGTGACTCTATTTCAGATTGTCAAGGAAGGCCTGCAATTCTGCCGATTTTTCGCCGGGATTCGCCGAAATACCACTATTAAGTGCACTAATCGCACCTAATTTGTCGCCCAATGTCAGTTTGGACCGGGCAAGCATCAGCCAACCGGTCACATCTGTGGGGTCCGAGTCGAGCTTGGATTGCAGCCTCGCCAACATTGATTTCATGAAAGCTTCGCGCTCGCTGTCGCTCATGCTGTTAACGATGGCTATATCCTGATCGGATAGCTCTGGCGCGCCGACACCCAGCCCGCTCAACTGGCGCGTAAGCGATGGCATCCAGGGCGCATCTGCGGTGGAACGATCAGCAAGTGCGGTCCAGACCGAACGCGCAGCAGCCTCGTTGCCGGACTGCAGGTGAGCAAGCCCCAGATAATACTGTCCGGCAGGGTGCTCGGGCGCACTGTCCAGCAACGCCGCCAACACCAGCCGTGCCGCCGGGGTTATCTGGCCGCCCGCGTGCTCCATATAAACCTCGAATTCTTCGATCCGGTATTTAGGCTCACCAGGGTTCATGCCCGCCAATGCCGAATAGGCCGATGCCGTAGTTGGGAAATCCCCAATCGCTCGGGCGGTTTTTGCCAGCACTAACCAGCCTTGAATATCGCTCGGGTTTTCCGCCAAATGGGCTTTTACCTGTTCGGCGGCCTGCCCCATGGTGATACCTCCTTCTTCCAACAATTGGTGTGCTGCCATCTGTCGTCCGGGCGGTGGGGCCGCGGGTGTGCCCGGCGATCCCAACAATATATATAGGCCAGCGGCGAACGCGACCACCGCAACGGCCGCGCCGGTTCTGGCGAACACCGTTAAGCCAGCAGTATTTGGGTTTAGGGACTGGCGTGTAGAATCGGTGATGGACTCGTTGGCCGAGTCGCTAGCTGAGTCGGTTTTTGAGTTGCCGGCTCGCTCACCGGCGCGCAGCAACCTGCGCTGCACTTCCAGCCGCGCGGCTTTCGCCGACTCGGCGTCGATCATCTCTCGCGCCAAGTCAGCATCAATTTCCGCCAGCTGGGCTTTATAATGAGCCACCGGATCAACAGCTGTGCCGCCAAATTCGTCAACGCCGCGCCCTGACAAAAGTACCAACAGGCCAAGGGCCAAAATGAGAACAAACAGCAGCCAAATCATTTCGTGTCCTCCAGCAACTGCGCCAATTTCGCCGTTTCCTCGTCAGACAGAGGGACGGGGGCGACCGTACGGCGACCCCTGCCCACCAACACAAACAAGATAACCAGCACCACCAAAAATGGTGACGCCCACAGAAAAATCGTTGAAGATTTTAAGGGCGGATTCAGCAACACCCAGTCGCCGTATCGGTCAACCATATAAGCACGCACATTGTCCGCGCTGTCTCCCAGAGCGATACGTTCGCGCACAATCATCCGCAAGTCTTGCGCCAGTTCGGCGTTCGAATCTTCGATGGACTGATTTTGGCAAACCAGACAACGGAACTCTTTCATCAGCGCTCGCGCTCGTGCTTCCTGCACTGGATCGGCCAGTGGTTTTTCATCCACCGCAACAGCTTGAACTGCCAATGACAAGGTGAGAACCATCAAAAAGGCGGTCAGAGAGCGAATCATTGCAATGCCTTCAGTTGCGGCAGCAACCGCTCGGTCAAGCTATCGCCGACAATCGGCCCCCAATGCCGATAGCGGATCACACCATCGCCGTCGATCAGGAAGGTTTCCGGCACCCCGGAAACGCCCCAATCAATGCCGACACGACCATCCAGGTCCAATCCGGTTTTACTGAAAGGGTTACCCAATTCGGTTAAAAAACCACGGGCTTTGTCGGGGTCATTTTTGTACGCAATGCCGATAACGGGAACACGGTAACCTCCCGCCAATGCCATCAGATTTTCATGCTCAGCGCGGCAGGGAACACACCAGCTGGCGAAGAAATTCACCAACACTGGTGCGCCGGTTTTCAAGTCGGCGGTAGTCAGCGCAGGCGCACCCTCTTTCAGGCTGACAAGGCTAAACTCAGGCGCTGGTCGCCCGATCAGCACGCTGTCGATCTCATTAGGGTTGCGATCTGACAGCATCATAACCAGGAACAACAGCACCAACGCAGAAACAACCAACAGGGGCACAAAACGCTTCATAAGACTACCCATTTTTTTCGCTTGGCAGTCGCAGGATTATTTATAGAACGCTTGCCGGTGGGCATACCGATGCGCAGCCGTCGGTCCGACAAAGAAAACAGTCCGCCAATCATCATCATAAGCGCACCAAGCCACAGTCCGGATATGAGCGGCTTGAAATATAGCCGCACCGACCAGCGACCTGCACCCGCCGCCTCGCCGACAACAGCATACAAATCGCCCGACACCAGCGGATAAATTACCGCTTCGGTCGTATTCATCGGCGGGTTCGTATAAACCCTGTCTTCCGGCATCAGTGTGGTCAAAACAGCACCGCTCTCGCTGACCTCGAAAAAGCCACGCACGGCGGTGTAATTTGGCCCTGCCACTGGTGCGACACCGTCGAATTTAAAATCATAGCCCGCAATTGTGGCCGTGTCCCCGGGTGTCATCACGAGCAGCTGTTCGCTGGTGAAGGCTTCGCTGATGGTAATACCCAACAGCATGACCCCCAAGCCAGCATGCGCCAAGCTCATGCCCCATTGGGCGCGTGTGATCTTAGCGAGGCCGCTTAGTGCCTGCTTTGGTGCTTGCCATAACTTTATCCGGCCAGCGATCTCCAGTAACACTGATGCAATTAGCCACAGAGCAAGACCGAAACCGAAGGCTGTCATCACATAACCACCCGCAGTTTTCCACACCAATACAGTGCCGGCAACCAGCGCAACCACAAGCGCGGGGAAGGCAATTTGTGTTGCACGGGATAGCTTGCCTCGCTTCCACGCGAGCAATGGCCCTAAGCCAAGTGCGACGACCAGGGGGCTCATGAGCACCATGGCCGCAAATTCAAAAAATGGAGGTCCAACGGTAATTTGCCCAGCCCCCGCAGCCTCCACAAACAACGGATAAAGCGTGCCCACCAAAACAACAGCGGCGAAGGTGGACAGCAGAATGTTATTAAGCACCAGCCCGCTTTCGCGGCTAACGATACCGAACAGGCCACCAGGGCTGAGCTTGGGCGCGCGCCAGGCATACAGCGCCATTGATCCTCCAATGACAAGTCCAAGGAAGCCAAGAATGAAAATGCCGCGCGCGGGGTCGGTGGCGAACGCATGCACGCTGGTAATCACGCCGGAGCGCACCAAAAAAGTACCCAGTAGGCTGAAGGAAAAAGCGATGATTGCCAGCAGAATAGTCCAGCTTTTCAGGGCGTCGCGCTTCTCGACCACGATGGCCGAATGCAGCAGCGCCGTTGCGGCCAGCCACGGCATGAAGCTGGCGTTCTCGACCGGGTCCCAGAACCACCATCCACCCCAGCCAAGTTCATAGTAAGCCCACCAGGAACCAAGCGCGATACCACCGGTTAGAAACACCCACGCAAGCAATGCCCAAGGTCGCACCCAGCGCGCCCACAGCGGCGTAACCTCGCCCTCAAGAAGGGCTGCAACAGCAAAAGAAAAAGCAATTGAAAGCCCCACATAGCCCAGATACAGCATGGGCGGATGGAAGGCGAGACCGGGATCTTGGAGCAAAGGATTAAGACCGTTGCCCTCCAGTGGGGCCGGGTCCAACCGAAAGAACGGATTACTGGTAAAAAGAATAAAACACAGGAAACCTACCACCAGCAGGCTTTGCACCGCCAGCACCCGGGACCGAAAGCGCAGCGGCAGATTTTTGCCACGCCACGACACCAATGCACCGAACAGGGTCAGGATCAGCACCCAGAACAGCAGGCTGCCCTCGTGATTACCCCAAACGCCGGAAATTTTATAAAGCATTGGTTTCAAGCTGTGGGAATTGGCCGCCACATTGATTACTGAAAAATCGGAAGTGACAAAAGCATAAGTGAGCGCGGCAAAAGCCGTAACCGCCATCAAAAACTGCGCCAGAACAGCGCGGTCAGCCAACACCATAAGTCGCACATCACCGCGCCGCGCGCCCACATGCGGCACACATGCCCCTATAAGCGCAAAAGCCAGCGCCAAAATAAGAGAAAAATGCCCGATCTCACCGGCCACCTTAGCGGCCCATCCTTGATACAGCATCCGGGTGGGTGCACTGGTCGGCGGATTTAGGCAGCGTACCCGGCGGATTATAATTCTCGTCGTGTTTGGCCAGCACGGTTGTGGCCACAAAAACCCCATCAGCATTCAAGGCGCCTTCGGTAACCACGCCTTGGCCCTCGCGGAACAAATCAGGTAACAGGCCCTTGAACTGAACGGGCAGCGTCGCGGCGCAGTCTGTCACCGTAAAGCGGTAGGTTAAGCCATCATCATCGCGGGAAAAAGACCCGGCCTCGACCAAGCCACCGAGGCGAAAATGTTGGCCGGCCTCAACCTGTTTGTTTTTCACGTCTAAGGGTTGCAAGAAAAGGCTGAGGCTATCGCCGCCGAGGGCAAACAACACCAACAGTACTGCACCGAACAGGGTTGCTATCGCTGCCGACAACACCAGTATCCGCTGCTGTTTGCGGGTTTTAAGGCCAGCCATCAATTATCCCCTTTGCGGCGTGCACGCGCAGCAGCCACTTGTTCTTCGCTTGCTTTTTGGCTGGCACGTGAACGCAGCGCCAGCACAACAAGCGCGGCGGCGCTAAAACCGTAGGCGGTCCAGATAAAAACCGCGTGTTTGCCCATATCAAGAAATTCAGCCATCAATGCCCCATATCCACACTACGCATAACCGATAGCTTTCGGTTATTAATCTCAAACTTCATGCGCCAGATAAACACCACGGTGAAATACACCTGATAAGCCGCCGCCATCAAAAACAAAGGCACCAGCATGGCACCGTCAATGGTCGGGCCGTCCAGCCGCATAACACTGGCGGGTTGGTGCAGCGTGCTCCACCAATCGACAGAAAACTTAATAATTGGAATATTAACCAGCCCCACAAGCGCGAGAATAGAAGCGGCATTGCCTGCCTTTTCCTCGTCTTCCATCGATTTCCACAAGGCCATGTAACCAAGATAGAGGAAAAACTGTACCAGAACCGAGGTCAGCCGGCCGTCCCACACCCAGTAAGTGCCCCACATGGGCTTGCCCCATAGTGCGCCGGTAATCAGCGCAAGTGCGGTGAAAGTAGCCCCGATGGGCGCAGCAGCCTTACCTGCCAGCAACGCCAGCGGGTGCCGCCACGCCAGAGCGGCGAAGCTGGCAACCGCCATGACAACGTAAACGAACATGCCCATCCAGGCAGCGGGCACATGCACATACATCACCCGTACGCTCTCGCCCTGCTGATAATCCGGCGGGCTACCTGCAAGGGCATAATAAAGCCCGGCACCAAACAACAGAACGGTAGCAACCATCGCCCACGGCATAACGGCGTCGGCAAGGCGATTGAACTGGGCTGGGTTGGCGAATCTATGCATGGCTTCTATCTAGACCGAACCCACGCGCGCCACAAGTGCGACTCGCTGTCTCAGTGATGGTTTTTGGTTATCGAAGTATAAGGCACAAGTTATAATCAAGCAGGGCTACTCCATCGCCAGCTTAAGGGCGGCGGCGGAGGCGGCGAGGCCAACAACTGTCGCTACCAGCGTGGTTGCGGCGAGAAGCGCCAGATGCGGCAGCGGGTCGCTCATGGTAACGGCAGCGTCCACTGCACCAACACCGAAAATCAGCGTGGGCACATACAACGGCAGGATCAACAGGAACATCAGCACCCCACCGCGGCGCACCGCCACGGTGAGCGAGGCACCGATGCTACCGATCAGCGACAGGGCCGGTGTGCCAATTAACAATGAGGCAACAAGCACAGGATAACCTGCGTCTGGCAGATTAAGTAGCACCGCCAGCGCGGGCGCAGCGATCGCAAGTGGTAGGGTGGTTGATAGCCAGTGCGCCAGCACCTTGGCCCCGGCAACGCCAACTAACCCTAACGGCGACAGCGTGAGATCATCCAGTGAACCATCTTCATAGTCCGCCTGATACAGCCGATCGAGGCTAACCACGCAGGCCAAGAGCGCGACCACCCAGATAACCCCGGGTGCAATGCGTGCCAATATCTGCGGCTCGGGCCCGACTCCAAACGGAAACAGCGACACAGCGATCAGGAAAAACCCGAGCGCCAACAGGCTGGCTCCGCCTTGCGACCACGCTAAAGCCATATCGCGGCGCACAAGGGCAACGAACACCGAGCTTACAGAAGGTTGCGCGCTCATAGCCAACCCTCATCGTCAGTCTCAGTGCCGTGAGCAGGCTGAAACTGATCCATATTAAGCACGTTTCCCTGCACCCACATGGGGTCGTGGGTGGCGGCGATAACGATGCCGCCGCAAGCCATATGATGCTGGATAAGAGCTGCCAGTGCTGCGCGGTTGTCAGCGTCTAATCCTACAGTGGGTTCGTCCATCAGCCAGATTTGCCGGGCCACAAACGGAAAACGCATGAGGGCAGACCGGTGTCGTTGCCCGCTGGAGAAATATTGAACGGGTTCGTCGAGCAAAGAACCAAGAGCAAAAATATCAGCGGCGATCTGCAATCGCTCAGGCGCGGGCACCCCGCCGGTCATCAACCGGTAATAAAAGGTCGCGTTGTTGCGCAGGCTCATGCCCGGCTTGAGGCCGTTTTGGTGGCCGACCAGGGTAATATCCTCAGATGCAAGCGCAGCCGCTGTCTTGCCGCCCTGATTATAGATTACCTCACCAGCAACTTTGGGAACAAACCCCGCAATCATGCGTAAAAACGTGGATTTTCCGCTGCCATTTTTACCCACAAGGCTGAGAAAATCACCAGCCTGAACCTCAAAATCCAGACCGTCAAACACTCGCCTGCCACCGCGGCGGCAGCCAAGTGCACTGCCCGTAAGACGGGTTTCGCTATCAAAGATGAGGTTTGCATCAATCATAGGCGCACGCTAGCGAATGCTGCCGCTGCCGACAAGGGCATCGATAGAAGACTGGGTGCTTTTGCCGCACCGGCACACTGTGCCCGCGCTGGCATAGAGCGACAGAAGGCTTTCAGATTGATCAAATTCGCCTATATAGAAGCTATGGAATTGTTTGCACTGGAATGGCTGGATCTGATTTTTGTTGCCCTCGGCGGCCTTGTGGCGCAGGTGCTGACGACCGTGCATATCCTATATACTAAAGACGAAGTGCGGTCCGCTATCGCCTGGGTGGCGGTGGTTTGGCTAACATCCTTTTTTGGAGTGCTGGTCTACGCGCTTTTTGGCATCAGCCGCATTCGGCGGCGCGCTGTTGCGGTGCGCCAAAGACGAGGTTTGGCCCCGCGCGAAGGACCACTGGCCGACCCTGAAGGTCAGCATCTGGGCGAAATTATCCCCGACGCCCCGCATCGATGGCTGGCCCATGACCGCCTGGCAGGCCGAGTTGCCGGCACCGAGCTCACAAGCGGCAACACCATCACCCCTTTTGAGGGCGGGCGGGCGGCCTACGAGGCCATGACAGACGCGATCAATCAGGCCGCGCATACGGTGGCGTTAACCACATATATTTTTCAGGCGGACCAGGCGGGCCGGAAAATTATTTCAGCGCTGGTGCGCGCCAAGGAACGCGGGGTTGACGTGAAAGTGCTCGTGGATGCGGTGGGCAACATGTACGGCCTGAAACCGGTTTCCAGCCTGCTTCGGCGACACGGCATCGATGTGGTTACCTTTAACCCCGCGCGGCTGTCGTGGCGGCTGGCATTTTTTAACCTGCGCACTCACAGGAAATTGCTGATCATTGACGGCACCCACGGTTTTGCTGGCGGCATGAACATCCGCAAACACCACCTGGAAGGACCCGAAGGCAAAAGGCAGGTACGGGACACTCATTTTGGTTTGACCGGGCCGATTGTAACCCAAATGACCGAAGCCTTTGCCGATGATTGGCTTTATTCCAGCAAGCACCAACTGGACCAGACGCTGTGGCTGCCAAAAGTAACGCCGATCAAAGGCGGTGTGGCTGCGCGGTCAGTGCACGACGGCCCCGATGAGCCCCAGCAGAAAACCGCGATGATTATCGAAAGCGCACTGGCATCAGCACGCGAAAGGGTTCAGATCATCACTCCCTATTTTCTGCCCGAGCAAGCGCTGCTGGCGGCACTGAAACAAGCGGCACTGCGCGGTGTTACCATTGACATTCTATTGCCGCTGAAAAGCAATTTGCCAATGTTTTCTATGGCAGCCATGGCCGGGGCAAAGCAGCTGATCGAAGCCGGGTGCCGAGTGTTTCTGTCTCCGCCCCCATTTGACCACAGCAAGCTGATGATTGTTGACAATGACTGGACCCTGTTTGGTTCGTCTAACTGGGATGCCCGCTCGCTAAAACTGAATTTCGAGTTCAACATCGAATGTTATGACCAGCAATTTGCCGCTCAAATGGGCGAATGGATGCAAGCGCGTTACGCCGCAGCATCAAGGGTGTCGCTGGATGACTTAAAGAAACGTCGCAGCAGCCACCGCGTCTTGGGCCGCATCATGTGGCTGGCCAGCCCGTACCTATAGAATTTTGGCTGGCGGACATCCAGCGCCACAGTTTTTACCCATGTTGCGGCATTCTTAACTTATATTAAGCGCCCATATTGATCAGCCTCTAGCCAACAAAAAAACGGCAAAGAGGAAAACAACCATGACACAAAGAATTAGCCATTTACGTACCCTAATTATGGGAGCACTTTTCAGCGGCCTTGCCCTCATTTCCAGTGCAGCGATCGCTGATCCGCTGGTTCCCACATTCGAGGAACTGGCTCCTGGCGTATGGGCTGGTGTGCGGGAAGACAATCCACGCAACCCGGTTATGGGCACCGCCACCTTTGTGGTCTCTGACCAAGGTGTGGTGGTATATGACGGTGGAGGCATGCCCCTTTTTGCCGAGCGCATTATTGAAAAAATCCGCAGCGTAACCGATAAACCCGTCACCCATGTGGCGATCAGCCACTGGCACGGCGACCATAATTTTGGCACCCACCCTTACCTTGAGGCTTTTCCAAATGTTCAGGTGATTAGCCATGCCTTCACGCATAAAGTGTTTAACAGTAAACGAATCCGCTACATTGACGGATACAGCACCGGCACGATGGAATATAAGGAAACCGTTGAGGGCTAAATAGAAACCGGCAAAGACCGCCAAGGAAACCCGCTCACCCCTGCACACCTGAAATATTACAACAACATCATCAATGACGCAGACATTGTTCATGCGGATTCGCAGCGCGTGAAAATTACCCAGCCAACCATTACCTTTGACGACAAGCTAACGGTCGTTTCGGGCAACCGGAGCATCGAGTTTATGTATCTGGGCGACGCCAACACCGCGGGTGACATTGTTATGTGGCTGCCAGATGAAAAGGTCGTTGCGACGGGTGACATCGTTGTGGTGCCAGTGCCGTATCTTTTTAATGTGCCGCCAAGGAAGTTTTCGGCAACACTCCAAAATATCAACGCGCTGGACTATGATATTTTGGTGCCAGGGCACGGCAAAATACAGCGCGATACAACATATGTGGACCTGTTGATTGAATTTGCCGACACCATTGCAGACCAACGCGATGCATTGCTTGCAGAAGGTTTAAGCGAAGAAGACGCCAAGGCAAAACTGGACTTTTCAGCTTACGAGGAACGCTTCACTGGTGGGGACCCATATTTGAAATTCTTCTTCGAGGCTTGGTCCAAGCGGCCATTCAGTGCTTCGGTTTTCAAAGCGCTTAAAGGCATTCCGATGGTAGAAATTATCCCTGACGAGTAACGCCCCTAAAAAAGGCAGAGCGTCCGCGTGGGCGCCCTGCGATTACCGAGTTGCACCAATTTGGCACCTCTAGCCTGCTTCAATATATGCAGATCTGATGGCTTCGATAATTTCATCGTCAACCTGATCAGGGCTGGTCAATTGAACGCGATGTGTACACATGGACCCGAACGGTCCGGATTTTTCGAGCCTGCCCTCGTGCGGCCAATTGTTGAACTTCAAACCCAGATCAACCCGGGTTTTCGTAGTTGGCTGCACCAAGGCAAACTGGCGCTTGCGGCGGAAGCTGACAGCGGCTTTTTTGGGCGCAACTTCAACGTCACCACCAAAAGTTTTGATCGCCACCTCCAGTTTTTCATAAATAGGCTTTAACGCCTCTTTACCTGCATATTGCACAGCTAACAAATCATCTGTTGTATACGAACCAGCATCGGCTTAACGGAACTTCAAGGCAATGAAATTGGCGAAACCGTGGCTAACGCCGTACTCGCCTTTAAGATACTTCATCATTTCGCCATGCTTTTCGAAACTCTGTTTCGCCAAAATGGTTTTCCACTCGTTCAGGTCTTTGCCTGTTTTATCTATCAAGTTCGCTTCCACTTGGTATCTCCTCGCTGTCGTGACGTTCTATTTTTTTTGATGGCTATTTTTTATGCTAGCGCCGGGATAACGGCGCCCATAACCGTGAAATTCACCACCGCAAAGCCACCGTTTATCAGAAACAATTTCATCGACCGGTCTTCAAACAAATAGTAAACGCCAATCAGTGGTGCCGCGAAACCAAGCCCGGTGGCAAAGCCCGCCGCCAAACCGAAACCGAGAGAGGGCTCGGCGCCTAAAAACATCGCCAGATTGATCGCCATAACGATGATTAAGGACGAGTGTCAGACCAAATATTTTTGCCTGGTTGCGGTCGCTCAATTCTGCTTCGTCAAAACCAAAGCCTGCGATCCATGCCTTGCCAAAAAGCGGCCCAAACCAAATTGCACCCGCGACGAACGCTGCAACCGCTGCGGCAATCACCGCGATCCAATCAAGCCCTGCAAATGCTGTTGCTGTATCCATGTTCCGTCTCCTGAAATAATGTTGCCCAAAATTTGTAGACGAAGCATAAGCACGCCGGATATGCGGCGTATTGGATAAAATTTACCTGCAACAATTTTTTTTGAAAACAGATGTTTTTCTATTCAAGCGGAAAGAAGTTAGTTTCAGGATGATCTTCTTGTTCTACAAGGAATTCTTTGGGGCTATAGCCACAAAATGCCTTGAATTCGCGAATAAAATGAGACTGGTCATAATAAGCACAATCTGCAGCGATCCGGGACCAGGAGACAGATTCTTTTTCTTTAATCGCTGCGAGAATTTCACCGAAACGCACGATGCGCTGGAACGCTTTCGGGTTTAGCCCGACCTGATTCTTGAAATGATGAATTGCCTGTTTTTGCGAATATCCCGATGTCTCTACAATGTCTTTTAATTGGGCCCCGGCATTTACCGTAATTGCGTCGATCATCTCATTAACCAACGATCGCGCGGGGCCATCGTCGAACCGGGCATGCTCCATCAAAAACTCGGTGAGGCGCTCGAACATAGCGGCATCACTGTTGGCGGATCTAAGCGCTTCGTGAAGGGCAAGAACGCCGTCTCCAAACACTGCTTCTGCGGGAACCACTTTATTATTTAAGCTGGAAGCAGGATCACGCATAAAGGGGCTAGCACCGCCTGGGCGGAATTGTACCACAACCATTTCGCTGTTTTCGTGCGCCGAAATGGCTATGTATTTTTTCTGCATGCCTGACACCCACGCCTTTGTGAAATCATGGGTGGGTTTGTGGGTCTTTACGTCAAATAAATGGCGGACGTAACCATCCAGTTCAAAAATCAAGTAAATGCCCCCGTCCGGCACCACCCGTTCAATGGAATGATCCGGCATGAAACCGCTATAATGAATCATGGATTGAATATATTGATCAAGCGGTGCTTCGGGGGTGTGCACAACAAAATGTGTAAGATCCCAATGGGAATCTTGATGCTCGGATTCGTATGAGGTCACTCGCTGCCACCACCTTCATTATCAGGAAAATAGCGCGGCATACGCTGTTCGATCTCGGCCTGCAGACCTTTCTCCAGACCCAGCGCAAAGAGTATTTCTGCAATCAGGAACGAGGGCGCCATGAAAATCTGCAGCAGGTTGTCAAACAGCGCGGGCTTTCGGCCCTCAAAAGCATGGCCCCAGAACTGGATGATCCAACCAACAACAAACAGAACACCAAAGGTGATCAGCGCCGTGCTTGTACCGATAGCACCGATAGTTTCAGCGGCATACAGTAGGGCAGTGTAGATCAGCACCGCAACCATGCCCACCAGCGGCGCAGAGTATAAATACATCAGCAGCAAGATAGTGATCATCAAGCCGGCGAGCGTAAGCACACCAATTTCAAAGGTAGCAACTGTCACCAGTGAAAACCGAACCATCACGGAAAAAACAATCATCGGCACGCCCACATGATGGGTCATCTGGTTGCGCTTGTCGCGGTGATAGGCTGAATACATCGCTAGCTGTTCATAAAACCAATTGCGCATCGTCTTTCCCCTGCAAGTCTTCACCCGGCTGGTATCGTCGATGCTACTGTGCCGCGCCCAAGAACGCTTTTCAAGCCCACCTTAGTTGGCCGAAGTCAACGATAGGTCGACAAACTGGCGCGGCGACCTATCATAAACAGTGAAACAACCGGAGACACACCATGGCATTCGCGACACTAGAGACAGCAATCGATGACGGCATATACACCATCCTGTTGAACCGGCCAGAGCGAATGAATGCCTTCACTGTCCAGATGGCAAGCGAACTGATCGCGGCACTGGACGAAGCCGACAATGATGACAACGTGCGCAGCGTGATCATCTCAGGCAATGGCCGGGCCTTTTGCGCAGGCATGGACCTGTCCACCGAAGGCAATGTATTCGGGCTGGACGAAACGGTGGACGCGGAGGGACCCGAGATGGAGCGCAACCGCGACACCGGTGGTATGGTTGTGCTTAGGATGTTCCGGATGAAAAAGCCGCTGATCGGTGCGATAAACGGCGCGTCGGTGGGTGTGGGCAGCACCATGCAATTGCCGCTGGATGTACGGATCGCCTCGCCTTTTGCCAAGTTTGGTTTTGTTTTTGCCCAGCGCGGTATCACGCTGGAAAGCTGCTCCAGCTGGTTCCTGCCACGCCTTGTGGGTGTACAGAAGGCCTTGGAATGGTCGTTCAAAGGCAATGTGTTTGGCGCCGACGAAGCGCTGGCCGCCGGGTTGATTTCAGAAATTGTCGAGGCTGACCAATTGATAAACAGGGCACGCGAGATCGCGGGTGAATTCGCCGGAAAAACCAGCGCCGTGTCTGTGGCCGTGAACCGGCAATTGGTTTGGCGCATGATGGGCGCCGCGCACCCCATGGAGGCCCACGCGGCCGAAAGCCGCACCATGTATCACACCAGCACTCGCGACGGCAAAGAAGGCGTGCAAAGCTTCCTGGACAAGCGGGAACCGGACTTCAAGGACACGGTTAGCGGTGACGCACCTTCCGGGTTCAACTGGGACGACGAACCACCATTTGGCTAGATAAGGTGTATAAATAAGCAAGTCAATCCGTCGACTTTGACACGCCCGAACGCTCTACCCTTCCGGTAAATATAAACGTCCGCATGAAAGCTGGTTATTGTTTATCGCGAAAAAAAAGGCTAGCGTGCCGCCGGTGAGCAGGGGGGTGCAGCAATTTTTATCGTTGCGCAGTGCTCACAGGGTACTATTCGGGGATATCATTGATGACTGCTATTCTGGACAGTTTTCTAAAACATGAGCCCGCGCTCAAAAAATATCTGTCGCGCTTTTTTAAAGGGCAGCAGGATATTGAAGACGCTGTACAGGACACTTTCCTCAAGGCCTTTGCTGCTGAAACCAAAGCAGAAATTCAGTCTCCCAAAGCCTATCTATTTAGAGTGGCCAAGCATACTGCGCTGAATGTACTAGCCAAGAAAGCCAATCATACAACCGATTATATTGAGGATTCTGCCAGCTCGTCTGTCTTACATGACAAGGGTCAGGTCGGTGCCGACGACAAATTGGATAGCAGGCGCAAACTGGTGGTTTTTTCAAAAGCCGTTGCCAGCTTGCCGCCGGGTTGTCGGCGCGTGTTTCTGCTGCGAAAGATGGATGGGCTTAAAGTTAAAGAAATAGCAAGGCACCTTGATATATCAGTTAGTGGTGTGGAAAAGCACATCGCCACGGGCTTGGTGAAATGTAATCAGTATTTCAAAGAACATGGCTATGATCCATCCGAATTCGGGGCATCTGTTCGTTCCGACAACACAGAAGCCCGGGCGGAGATAGCCACCTTGCTGCAGGTAAAAGATGAGTGAGACAAAAAACATCGTAGAATTTCCAAACCTCAAGGCTATTGAGGAAGAGGCTGCGCTGTGGATTGCTCGTCTGGATGGTCGCGACAGCCTGCCGGCCTCCGAGGCGGCTGCCCTGAAAGACTGGATCGCCCAAAGCGCACAGCACCGTCACGCGCTGGAGCGCATGTCGCAGTTGTGGGGCGGGCTGGCATGCCTCGATGATCTCAATTATTTGGATGACGCATCGATTGCCGGCCAGTCGCTCAACAGTGGGACGGGACAAAACCCCGCATCACTGGGTCAAAAACGAGCTAAATGGTGGACTGGCGCTGCTGTTGCTGCATCGCTAATGGTGGCCGTAGCAGGTTCCTTTTTCCTTAATTTTGAAAGTCAACGTGATTTGCAGACCGGCCATTTTGCGACCGCGATAGGTGAGCAGGAAACCGTACTTCTGTCTGATGGTTCAAAAATTATTCTGAACACCAACAGCGAAGTTACAGTTGACCTGGATGACAACCACCGGTCGATCAACCTGCTTAGAGGCGAAGCTCATTTTGATGTAGCATCTGACGCAGACAGACCGTTTCTGGTTTACGCCAATGACGGGATTGTAAAAGCTGTTGGCACGGCCTTCACTGTTCATCTGCGCAAGACCTCGGTTGAGGTTACCGTATCGGAAGGTGTTGTTGCCCTAATATCCCGCGCGCAGACTTCTGCAGGCGACAGCGTATCCACACCCATTGAGGATATCGCACCGCTTGCGGCGCTAACGGTGGGGCAGAGCGCGGTTTTTGCCGAGACAGTTGAAAGCCTGACTCGAATGAGCGGTGAAGCGCTGGACCGCAAACTGTTGTGGCGCGGCGGGTTCATTGCTTTTGCCGGCGAGCCCCTGTCCACCGTTGTAGCTGATGTAAGCCGCTATACGGATATCACCATTGAAATCGAAGACCCGGAATTGGAAAACCTGCCCATCGGCGGCTACTTTAAGGCAGGCGAAGTTGAAGACATGTTCGACTCGTTGGAGGCATCTTTCGGTATCGCGGTTGAGCGTGTTTCCCCAACTCGGGTCAAGTTAAGCCGCGCATCCTAGCCCAGCAGTGCTGCGCTTGCTCGGGACCAGCTTCCCGTTGTCATTGTTGTTTGAATGCAACGCACCGACATGTTTGACGAGTTTTACGGCGTTAATACTGTTGCAATTGTTACACCCAGAAAAACTCAACCCTTAGTATAATTCCCTACTGAGGGTTTTAACATGTCACCGGTCTTAATGCTTGAGGCCGGTGAAAACACGGAAAAAGTCTGATCACTGTGTCGATACATAAGAATAGGCCGCACCTGGGGAGATTGGCTGCATTTTTGTGCATTATGACGTTCGCTTTTTGCTTATTCAGCAATGGCGCGCGGGCCGATGCCCCCACAGAGAAATATGCCTTTGCGATCAAAGAGGAAACTCTCGGAGCGGCACTCGCAGTTTTTACCCGGCAAGCCGGGGTTCAGCTGCTATATCCTTATGAATTGGCAGACACAAAAGGGGTAAACCCTGTCGACGGTCAGTATACCATCCTCGAAGCACTTTCTATTATGCTTCGGGGTACCGAGTTTTCAGGCGGCCTTACGGAGCGGGGAATTGTAACGATTTCTCGCGTGGAGAGGAAACCAAGAGAAACTCGGGAGACACCCATGCTCACCAACAAACGGAAAAGATCGCTGCTGGCGTCAATTTCGGCGATTGTATTTGGCGCATCTGGCGCACAGGCACAAAATGCCAACGACGGCGATGTGGCACTAGAAGAAATTGTCGTAACAGCAACCAAGCGGGCATCAACAATTAAAGATGTGCCCTTTTCAATCAACGCTCAAACCGGTCAGGACATCCGGCGCTCGGGCGCAAAAAGCCTGGAAGACCTGGCGCGTAATGTTGCCGGTTTACAAATTCAAAACCTGGGACCCGGCCAAAGTCAAATTGCTATCCTCGGTGTTGCTGCCGGTCAAATTGTCCGAGA
>JAALKD010000089.1 GCA_011088215.1 Sphingomonadales bacterium
CCCCCCCCCCCCCCCCCCCCCCCCCCCCCCCCCCCCCCCCCCCCCACCCTCCTCCGATCTTGGGGAAATATTTCAGCGTGAGGCTGGTAATGCGGCCCTTTTCTTCGCCTGGTTCGCGGATATAGAAAACGCCAGCCTCGCCTTCTTCGTCCACCAATGCTTGCAGGATGAAGTTGGCGCCAGCCGGAAATGTTGAGGCGTAAGTTCGCAGGTCAGCTTGGCTGCGAACAATTTGTACGCCGACGCCGCGCATGCCAATGTCTGGCTTGGCGACCAATGGAAACGACAGCCCGTCACTTTTAATAGCCTTTATCGCGTCGGTGACCGTACGGTCCAGCCCGCCTTCGCCGCCCCACCTTAGCTGCTGCATATAGGGCGAGACAAGGTTGCAGGCGTTGCCTTTCATTTCGGAAAGCACTGCGTGTTTGCTTTCGCCCACCAACCCGGAGTAAGGCAGCGATGGATTGGCGTTGGTTAGTAGCGTTGGCCCAAAATGGCGAAGCGATAGCCAACCGCAATAAAGCGCGATCGGTGTGTAAAACAAATGTGCTGGAGCAAACTCAAACCAAGAGGTGCCATCAGCCGACGCATCAAGGGCTGGCATGCCCGCATGGGGGGCTTTGCTGCGCGGCATTTCGGCGTTATCCATTGTTTGCTGAACCTTCTATTTCCGCGTCTTCTAGTGTTTTGGCCGCTTTGTGTCGGCGCACCAGTTTGGGTGCAAAAATGATGACGATGACGGCAGTCGCCGCAGCAATCAGTGCAGCATAGGTGCCCCCAATATCGCTAAATGCCTTCTGGATTTCGCTGATAAATAGCACAATAGACACTACCCAAACCAGGCAGGCCGCAGTCATTACCAGTGTAAAATGTATCAGCGACAGCTTTAGGAAACCAAATGTCAGATAAGTAACAAGCCGGGTTCCGGGCATAAAGCGGGAGAAAAACAGGATTGCGGTCTCGCGGCCTCGCAGCCAATTGCGCACCTTTTTCGCTTGTTTGATTGGCAACCGCCGCCGTAGGGCCCGAATTTCACGCGCGCTCCAGCCAACGGTGTAAAGCACGATATCCCCGCCAACAATGCCAGCGACCAGTGCCGTTATTACAAGTGCCGGAGACGCAACGCCGCTGCCAACCAGAAGGCTACCGGCAATAAGCGTTCCATCTTCAGTGACGAAAGTAGCGAGCGCAAGCGCAATCCCCAGGCTGAACGGGTCAAGCGCCATGGCTTCAAGCCATGTGAAAATTGCTTCCGGTGTAAACGTCATGAATTCCCTAATCCCTCACCTGCAGTTTTGGCGTGAAGGTTTCTACTGTCAAGCCACGATGATAGTGCAATTAAATAGGCCTCTATAATATTCAGCCAGATGTTTTTCATCAAACTGTCATCGCTTTTTATGTAGAAGGTAACATAAAGAGTAACGCGGTAATGATAAGAGGCTGCACGCTTTTGTGAACAAAGTGTGTGCGTCGCCCCAGAGGAGTGACCGAGAGAATGACTGGGAGTTTGAAATGAACATACTTGTGCTTTGCACCGGAAACTCGGCGCGGTCCATTTTGGCTGAGGCTGTTTTAAATCGCTATGGCGGCGAAAAACTGACGGCTTTCAGTGCTGGAAGTAAGCCGGTTGGTGCAGTCAACCCGGTTGCGTTAAAGCTTCTGAAAATGGAAGGTTATGACGTCAGTGGTTTTCGTTCAAAAAGCTGGAACGAGTTTTCAGATAACGATGCGCCTGACCTTGATATCGTTATCACCGTGTGCGGTAACGCAGCGGGTGAAACTTGCCCCATATGGGTCGGCGCGCCGATTACGGTGCA
This sequence comes from Sphingomonadales bacterium, assembly GCA_011088215.1. GTDB lineage: Bacteria > Pseudomonadota > Alphaproteobacteria > Sphingomonadales > Kordiimonadaceae > Kordiimonas. Next base: position 1,818 of record JAALKD010000089.1, read on the forward strand.
TTGGGGATTTCCAGACCCGGCTTCTGTCGGCGGTGCCAAGGACGAAAAACTCGCGGCGTTTAATATGGTGTATCAGGCGCTTGTGAAAAATGTTGAGGCTTTCCTCGCCCTTGACTTGGCGGGCGGGAACCCGGAAGAATTGCGCCGGGAAATGATCGATATCCACGCTGGCAAGGAACCAGTGACCTTTTGATCCGTGGGGAGCTATATGCGTCAAAAAATACTCGCTGAATTTATTGGAACCTTATTTTTGTTGGCCACTGTGGTTGGCTCCGGCATTATGGCAGAGAATTTAGCTGACGGAAATGTGGCCCTTGCGCTGTGGGGCAACACGGCGGCAACCGGGGCTATTCTTGTGGTGTTGATTTTGGTGTTCGGCCCGATCTCTGGCGCGCATTTTAACCCGGCCGTCACTTTGGTGTTTCTGGCGCGCGGCGATATAAATCGCAAAACGGCGGCAATCTTTATTGCAACGCAAATTATTGCGGGCATTGCCGGCGTTTTACTGGCCCATGCTATGTTCGATGTTGAATTGTTGCAGGCGTCGGCGAAAAGCCGCACCGGCATTGGTCAGTGGATTTCAGAAGCGGTGGCAACCTTTGGCCTTTTGATGGCTATTCTCGGGTGTTTGCGCCACCGGCCCGAGGCCATACCCTATGCGGTGGGGCTGTATATAACCGCTGGATACTGGTTCACCGCATCAACAAGCTTTGCCAATCCAGCGGTAACGATTGCCCGCTCGATGACAAATTCATTCTCAGGCATCCACGGCGGCGATGTGCCGCTGTTTATTGCCGCACAGGTGGCAGGTGCTTTCTTAGCTTTTTTTGTGTTCCACCAATTCGGAACCGCTGACAGTTCCGACTAGCGAAGGTCGTCCACCATTTGGGCAAGTGCGCCGAGACAGCTTTCTGCCAAATAACGGCAACGCTCGGGGCTCCAGCCCCATTCCTCGTCGGGCAGGTCGGCGTTGTCCTTGAATGGCATTTCCAGGGTCATGGCTAAGCACCCAAAGGTTTCTGCCGTATAATCTGTGCACTTTTCCAGGTTAGCAGTTCCCGGTGCATCCACTGGATAGCCCTGCTCACGTTGAAAGTCTGGTGACAGGGCACACAATGTCATTTGGTATCGGTCCAATAGTTGAAGTTGTTTGTCGGTTACCGAAGGCACACCTTCGAAACCAGCGACAAAATTATAGGGCAAGTCTTCGTCGCCGTGTACATCCAGATGAAAATCAACACCGGTTTGTTGCATTTTTTCGCGCACCAGATAAGCCTCCGGGCTGCGGTCCATCGTAGTATCTTTCCATTCGCGGTTCAGATTGGCACCCGCGGCGTTAGTGCGCAGATCCCCACGCCTTGAACCATCAGGGTTCATATTGGGGACAATATAGAAGTGGGCTTTGTCCAGCAGTTGGCGTGCCACCGGGTTGTCTTCGTCTAACAAGAAACCGAGCGCGCCCTCCATCCACCATTCCGCCATTGTCTCGCCTGGATGCTGGCGAGCGATTAGCCAGATTTTTTTGCGCCCCTCGGAGCCATACCCTACTTCAACTAAGTCCATGTCCTGACCGTCCAGGGTGTGGCCAAGCACTGATGTCTGCACCAACGGCGAAGCTGCTGCGTCGGCAATCAAGTCGGCGTGGCGTTCCATGGAATAGGGGGCGAAATAGGCAAAATACAGGCTGTCTTGTTCGGGAATGACCGACCATGTCAGCTCGCCGTCTTCATACACGGTGTCGATACGGAACCAGTTTTCCCGGTCGTAGGACGCGCATACATCATACCCGTTCCAGCCGTCTGCTTAGGCGGCACCGGCACCATTTTCGATAACGAATCGACACTGTTGGTCTGCGACCCCCGATGCGCGGAAGTGAAACCACTGATAAAAATCAGATTGGCCGTCTTTTTTGATGGCTAATCGAATATTATCGCTCGCGCTTATATCGATTGCTTCGATATTTCCGCTGTCAAACTGCGATGAAATCAACATGAACGCTTCCCTTCTGCGCCTGAAACCCAGCTTATGATGTATAGCAAGCCCGATAGGACAGCAAGGCTATGTCTTTTTGGATATCTTGTGCTCTTGATTCTGGCATGGCAGGGAATGACATTGAATTTAGGTCATCTACTCTGCTGCTTTATTTTCGTGACAATATAGTCCCGTTTCGGTATTATTATTTTACTGACGTTTCGGCGTGAGCAGACACCCCCGCTTACTAACGGGGGAAAAGGAGGCACCTAGCCGTTGAGGCGGGTGTCTCTGTGTGTTTCTGTGTTGTTTTGCGCACTTTTTTCGGCATTTTTCCCCAGCGCTCTACATTCAAGCCAAGAAATCAACTGCGGGCTATTGACAGCTGTGGGACGCCTAAGTATTGTCCGCCGCCAGTGGATTCGAGGAGTGACGGATTCGGCGCTCCCAAATTATGCTGGTACGGACAAGCCGTTCAAGCATAAGTGCAAGGTTTAAATAGTTTTTTTAGGATATGAGCCATGAAAGTTCGCAACAGCCTGAAGTCCCTAAAATCGCGTCACCGCGATTGCCGCGTCATTCGCCGCAAGGGCCGTCTTTTGGTGATTAACAAGACACAACGCCGGTTCAAGGCGCGCCAGGGATAAAAATAGGATAAGAAGCGGGACTTTTGACCGTGCTCTTCCGTTTGATTTAGCCGTGCATCCTTTGTAGGATTGCGCGGCTTAATCTTTTGGGGTGTTTCCATATGAAACCGACGGCGGTATTGTTTGATATCGGCAATGTATTTGTCGAATGGGATCCCAAATATCTATACCAGAAACTGATTGCTGACCAAGATGAGCTCGCCGCCTTTCTGGATGATGTTGTCACCCTTGAGTGGCACAGTGAGCATGACCGGGGCCGCCCTTTCGCCGAAGGTGTTGAAGCACTTTCGCGACAATTCCCAGAGTATACAGACCTGATAAGGCTTTATGATACCCGCTGGCGGGAAACCATCAATGGCCTTATTCCGGGCACCGTTGTCATAATGCGTGAGTGGCTTGGGCGCGGGATCGATGTGTTCGGTCTGACCAACTTTTCAGCTGAAAAATGGCCAGAGTTTCGCCAGGAATTCGGCTTTACGGACCACTTTGCAGGGGTAGTTGTTTCAGGCGAGGAAAAATTAATCAAACCTGATCTACGCATATTTCACACCGCAATGTCCCGCTTCAGCTTGGACCCTGAGAGAACGGTGTATGTGGATGATCGGCGCGAGAATGTACTGGCTGCCGAACAGTTGGATATGATTGGCCACCAGTTTTTCAGCCCAGCTGACCTGCGTCTATCACTCACGTCTCTTGGTTTGCTGGATTAGCCGGTAATTCAGGCGCGCATTGTCCCACTTAGCGTAGTTCGTTGCCGCTAATCCATGCGATATGCAATACGTTGGTGGCCCCAGGTGTGCCGAAGGGTACGCCAGCCGTTACCACAATGCGGTCGCCAGCGCCGGCCAACCCTTGGCGCATCGCCATACGTTTGGACTTACCGATCATATCTTCAAAAGTGTCGATATCTTTGGTTTTGACCGTATGCAATCCCCAAACGATACTCAGCCGTCGTGCGATCGACATTTGTGGCGTTAAGGTCAGGATCGGTGCCGAAGGACGTTCGCGCGCCGCCCTCAAAGCCGTTGAACCTGACGTGGTGAAAGTAACAATTGCTTTGGCACCAATGCTGCCAGCCACTTGCCGGGCTGCGGCGGTAATCGCTTCTGCGGTGGTGTCATCGAGCGAGATATTGTCGTCTTTGCGGTTCGCGAGATAGGTGGGCTCGCCTTCAATGCGAATGGCAACCCGGTTCATTACGCCGACCGCTTCCGTGGGATAATCACCGACCGCTGACTCCGCAGACAGCATGACTGCGTCTGCGCCGTCCATCACAGCGGTGGCAACATCAGATACTTCCGCACGGGTCGGTGCCGGCGAGTTAATCATCGATTCCAGCATCTGGGTCGCAACCACAACTGGCTTGCCTGCCTCGCGGGCCTTGGCAATAATTTGTTTTTGGATGCCAGGCACTTTTTCCACTGGTTCTTCGACGCCCAAATCACCGCGGGCCACCATAACACCGTCTGCGAGCTCCAGAATTTCATCGAGGCTTTCGACCGCAGCGGGTTTTTCGATTTTTGCCATAACGGCGGCCTTGCCTGCTACCAGCTTACGAGCTTCGGCCACGTCGGCGGCGCGCTGCACGAACGAAAGGGCAACCCAGTCTGCACCTCGGCTAAGCGCGAAGGTCAGGTCTTTCCGGTCTTTGGGGGTAAGGGCAGCCAAGGGCAAAACCGCATTTGGTACATTCACGCCCTTGCGGTCTGAAAGCATGCCGCCAACCATGACTGTGCAGCGGGCTGTGGTTGGCGTAAACTCTTCCACATTCAGGCGAATTTTGCCGTCATCCAGCAAAATCTGAGTACCTTCTGCGATGGCTGCGAATATTTCCTTGTGCGGTAAGCCGGCGCGCTCGGCAGTGCCGGGCTCACTTGACAGGTCGAGAGTGAAGTCCTGACCTTGCTTTAGCTCGACTTTACCTTCTTTGAAGGTGCCGACCCGAAGTTTGGGACCTTGCAAGTCAGCGAGAATGGCGATCGGGCGGCCCGCCTCTTTCTCAACGGCACGAATATTTTCGAACAGTTGAACTTTATCAGCGTGGTCTCCATGGCTCATGTTCAGTCTGAAAACGTCCACCCCTGCCTCAAACAGGCCTCTGATTTCTTCGAGTCCGCTAGACGCAGGGCCTAGGGTGGCAACAATGCGGGTTTTGCGGTCGCGGCTGACGCCGATATCTGTATCGTTACTGTCTGACATAAGACCCGATTTTTTCCGATTTGTATTGTTGACAGTTGGCCATGAGATATTAGGTTTCTGTTACAGTTGTATTTATGTCAAAAACCATCACCTATATGCCCCCAACGCTTTTAATACTGTCCTTTATGAGATTGGTACCCTAATGCCGCACACAATGGAACAGCCCGTATTAATAAATTACGAGGCGCGCACAGGGATTATTCTTATGTGTGACCACGCAACCAACCACGTGCCGGTTGGTTATGACGGTCTGGGTCTGGATAATCAGCATCTTGAAGATCATATTGCTTATGACATCGGCGCAGAGGCAGTTACCCGGAAAATCTGCGAACTGATGGGGGTTGCAGCGGTTCTGGGGCCAGTGTCGCGGTTGTTGATTGATTGTAACCGGGAAGAGCACCGACCTTCACTTGTGCCCATGGCCAGCGACGGTGTCGTTGTGCCGGCAAACCAGGACCTGACGCCTGCAGTGATAGCGGCACGAAAAAAAGCTTATTATGACCCGTTTCATGACGCGTGTGAGCAGCTGGTTGCCGATCACGTTAGCGAGGGTTTGGTGCCGCGTGTGATAGGGGTGCATAGTTACACGCCCACCATGAACGGAGAGGACCGGGCTTGGCATGCTGGCTTCCTGTGGAACAAGGACCCGCGATTAGCTCAGGCGATGATTGGTTTGCTGGAGCGTGAAACCGACCTGATTATCGGTGATAATTTGCCCTATTCTGGCAAAGACCTGTACCATACAATGCAGCGCCACGGAGCCGACCATGGCTTGCCGCAAACCACGCTGGAAATTCGTCAGGACCTGGTCGATAATGACGCTAAAACCACGGAATGGGCTGCGTTGATTGCTGATGTGCTTGATGAATGTCTATCGCGCGAAGATTTGGTGCAGCGGAAATACTACAGTTAGCATGTGCACTTTTTAGTGCGGCGACGATAAAAAAAGGATAACCAAAATGACCGACATCGATCCGACACAGGCGCAAATTGAGGCTGCAGTTTTCAGACGCCTTCTTTCCCATCTGGACGGACGTAGGGATGTGCAGAACATTGACCTGATGGGTTGGGGTGGGTTTTGCCGCAACTGCCTGTCTGACTGGTACGCCGAAGCGGCGGAAGCCAAGGGCCAGACGGTCGACAAGGAGGCCGCCCGAGAACGTATCTACGGCATGCCTTACGGCGACTACAAAAGTAAGTATCAAACCAAGGCTACTGACGCGCAACTGGCGTTAATGCAGGATAGCATTGCCAAGAACAGGTTGCCCTAGCGCCGAAGCGCCACATATCACGCCTTAAACTAATATGCTTGGCTCTGGCCTTTGGTCTGTCCAAGGAGCAATTCATCTGTTTTAGGAAGTGGTAATTATGGACGTTTCAGGAAAAGTGGCTTTTGTAACCGGCGGGGCTTCGGGCATTGGCTTCGGCATTGCTGTTGCGCTGGCGGCCCGCGGCACAAAAATTATGCTAGCAGATATTGACGAAGCCCAGCTTGAAAAAGCGGCCGCAGTCCTATCTGAAACTACCGATGTTGGAACTGTTATCTGTGATGTCAGCGACGAACAAGCCGTTCGGGCTGCAGCGGCAGCAACTATCGAGAAATTCGATAAGGTTCATATTGTTGTCAACAACGCTGGCGTTGGTTCGGGCGGTAGAGCAGGCGAAGTTGCGATTGAGGATTGGCGATGGATTGTCGATATCAACCTGATGGGAGTTGTTTACGGCGTTGAAAGATTTACGCCGTTGCTAAAATCGCACGGCGAGGGTGGCTATTTCATCAACACAGCTTCAATGGCGGGCCACGTGTCCAGCCCCGCAATGGCACCGTACCACGCAACGAAGTTTGCCGTTTTGGCTATTCTGAAGCCCTTAAAGATGATTTGATTCAGGACGGTATTGGCATAAGTGTTCTTTGCCCAGCGTGGGTTCGCACACATATCTACAAAAGCCACTTGGGCAGCCCAACTGGCAAATCTGGGTTGGGCGTAGCCAGAGATGAAGGTACGCTTTCTGCCATGCAGCAAGTGGTAGAAAATGGCATTGCACCGGAACTTGTTGGCGAGTGGACCGCAGACTGTGTGGAAGCGGACCGTTTCTATATTTTTACCCACCCATCGATGCTGCAATATATCGACGAGCGCCACGCGGAAATTCGCGCCGATTATGCCGCTTGTGCTGCTGATGAGCGATTGGCCGCCGAACCTGACGCCCTGCCAATTCCAACCTGATATTGGTGCTGCTGCGGGGCAATATTTATTTATCCATTCCCCGATTGCGCTGCTCGGACGGCATCGCTATGGTGCGCTTCGAATTGTGATAGGATCATCCTTGCTTTTTTAGAAGCGGGAGAATTTTTGGGAGTTTTATATGGTACAGGCAGGCGGCGTTGCAGGCGATCAGCTTCGATCTTTCATCGAGCGTGTTGAACGACTCGAAGAAGAAAAAAAGGGCATCGCAGAAGATATTAAGGAAGTTTATGCCGGCGCTAAAGCTGTTGGCTTCGACGTTAAGGTTATGCGCAAGGTTGTTGCGATCCGCAAAATGGACCGGGCAGACCGGCAAGAGCAGGAAGCACTTCTGGACGTGTATCTTCATGCAATCGAAGGTGGCCAATTACCGGAGTCGACAGAACCAACTGAATAGACTTGAGAGATAGCCAAACAACCCAAGGTACCTGTTTCAAGTGCCTTTTTTCCGATTAGACGCAGATTGATTGTTGTTTATTGCCTGCGTTAGTCTGTCGCATTGAACAATAGGTTGCGAACCGCCATTTACCTGCCATAGGCAGGATTTGAATCTATTTTTGCATCTGCGGGGAGAATGTTATGGCTGAAATCTTGAAGTTTGACGAACAGCGCAGCACCGGATTGGATAGTACATTTGGCCTGTTGCGCCAGCACTCTCTTTTCGCTGCTATGCCTGAAGATGTGTATCCTCTTTTTACGGCTGCTGCTAAAAAGCTCTCGCTAAAGAAAGGCGATCAACTGTTTTTGCAAGATGATCCGGCCGAGTGGTTTTATTTTATCGCTTCGGGCTGGATAAAGTTGTTTCGCGAAACGGTGGATGGCGACGAGGCTGTTCTGGATGTTTTGACCAAGGGTCACATTTTTGGTGAATCCGCAATTTTCGACGGAGGTGTTCATGTGGCTGGTGCCTCGGTTGCTGAAAATGCCGTCCTATTGAGTTTTCCCACATCACTGCTTAAAAGCGCCATAACCAAGGACCATGATGTTGCGCTCGGTATGCTCGCGTCCATTTCACGCAAACGTCGCCAACAGTCGCAGGATATAGAGAAGCTCAGTTTGCAAAATACGTCGCAGCGCATTGCCTGTTTTTTGTTGCGCATGTGCCGTGCCAGCGATGCTGAAAAAGTGTCTCTGAGCTTACCGTATGATAAATCTTTGATAGCCGCACGGCTAAGTATGAAATCTGAGACTTTCTCCCGGGCACTTAGTAAATTGCAGCGGGAAACATCTATTTCGATCAAAGGGTCATCGGTGGTTATACCCGATACTAACGAACTCGCTGCATTTACATGCAGTCAGTGCTCTCAGGAATTTCCCTGCGCTGACCTTCATTAGCGAACCAGTCGAACAACCTTGTCGTCGATCTTCATATTCCAGTCCACGAGGGCCGGGTTGGCGATATATCTGGCGGGGTTATCCAATACGCAGGACATATAACCCCAATCAATTTTTTGGGTCACAGCAAGCCAGTTTGGTGTGCAAGGCAGGGTAACGGGTTTAATTTCTAGTTGAGTAAGGATGGCAGTTAACGCTGTATGCTTGTCGTCGCGTGTCACTGAATATTCGATCGGTCGACCAGCAATTTTTTCCTCTAGCGCGTGCCACATCTGCGTGAAGGGAAAACGGTTTTTGTTGGCATTCAAGATATCATTGCAAATCAGGATATAGGAACACAGACAATTGTGTAAATCTGGCTCTAGTTGGTCTTTGCAGGGTAAAGTAATCATATTTTCCACCATTCTCGCAGTGAAGCAGAAAATAGCTGTCGCGCCTTTGACTAGAGTCAAGTCCCAGTTATAGGCATTGTTTTAGTTTGCGTCTTTGACAATGCAGCCAAGGACCAAAAATGAACAGCAGTCGCAATGCCGCTTTGCTTAAGCATAATCAGCCCGTGCCGCGCTATACCAGCTATCCGACCGCACCCAATTTTGAAAAAGCCTTCCCAGAAAATACTGTTTCAGGGTGGGTGCAGGACATTGCTCCGGGCGAACCTGTTTCCCTGTATTTTCATGTACCGTTTTGCAAAAAAATGTGCTGGTACTGCGGTTGCAACACCAAGGCGACAGCGCAGTATGCGCCGGTTGAAGATTATTTAGCCTACCTTTGCAAAGAATGGACCTAGTCACGCAAAAACATCAGGGTCCTTTGAACGTCGCTCATATCCATTTCGGTGGTGGGTCGCCCAGCTACCTACGTCCCAGTGACTTTGGTGCTTTGATGGGCCATATTCGATCTCGTTTTAACCTTTTGCCTAGTGCGGAAGTTGCGATTGAATTGGACCCTAGAGAGACCTCTGAAGCGAAAATCGCCGCTTATGCCAAGGCTGGCGTGACCCGAGCAAGCCTTGGTGTGCAGGATTTCAACAGAACAGTTCAAAAAGCAATAAACCGGGTGCAGCCGTTGCATTTGGTTTATGAAGCTGTAGAAACGCTCAGGCAGTATGGCATCGACGCGATCAGTTTTGACCTTCTATACGGCCTGCCCAACCAGACCGTTGAAAACGTCAAGCAGTCGGCTTCGTTGGCGGCGTCCTTAAACCCCGACAGGATAGCACTTTTTGGGTACGCTCATGTGCCATGGATGAAAAAACATATGCGGTTGATTGACGAAGAAAGTCTGCCTGATGCTCTGCCGCGCCTAGAACAATTTGATGTGGCCCGTCAAACCCTGCGCGAGAAGGGGTACCAAGAGATTGGGCTGGATCACTTCGTGCGACCGGAAGACCAGATGGCGATCGCGCATAGCGCTGGCCGCCTGCAGCGTAATTTTCAAGGTTATACCACTGACGGCGCAAGTACACTGATTGGGTTTGGACCATCTGCGATAAGTAGTTATACCGGCGGTTACAGCCAAAACACGCCTGATTTGCGTAGTTACACTAGGTGCGTTGAAGATGGCCAATTGCCGGTATCTAAGGGCCTCGCCTTAACCGCTGACGATTGCCTGCGGCGCGGAATTATCTCCAGCTTAATGTGCTACGGTGCGGTAGATCTGTCAGATATCGTTGCGGAATATGACTGTGGCCTGCCTGACTTTGCCACTGAATTGGGTAAACTGAAGGAACTGGAGGAGGACGGACTGGTTCGTGTTGATGGTTGCAGCATTACTGTAAACAAAAACGCATCTCAGGCTTGCCGTTTGGTGGCAGCCGCCTTTGACACCTATCTGCAGCCGAAAAAGCAGCAGCACGCTCAAGTAGCCTAAATGTAGGCTACTGACCGGTGCCTGCATATCTGATCAGGACTATAATGGCAAAAGGGCCCAAACGTGGTTTGAACCCTTTCGTCTACTTGTCTGGAATTTTCTAAAAGCGATAGGCGAGCCCAAAACCAAATATCCAGGGATCCAGGTCAACGTCCGCTGTAACTGCACCGTCGTTAATGCTGGCGTCTGTATTTAGGAATAGCTTTTTCACATCAGCGTTAAGTGCCCAGTTGTCATTGAGGCCGATATCAACGCCGGCTTGCAGCGCGTAGCCGAACCCGTCATCGTAACCAATATTGTCTAATGCACCTGCGTCGGCGTTATAGAAAAAGGTATAGTTGATGCCTGCACCGATATATGGCCGTAGCTGTCCGTCCGGATTGAAATGATATTGTGCAAGAAGTGTTGGGGGTAACACCCATACATCGCCGATATCCAGATCGCCGAGCGATGTGGCTACGCCGCCAATATTATGGTTACTGGTTGCAAGGATTAGTTCCGTGGCAAAATGATCGGTCCAAAAATAACTGATGTCCAGTTCTGGTACTAGGCTATTGTCAGCGCTAACCGCACCGCCAATAGAAACAGTACTACTTTCTTCAGGCGCAACGTCGATCAAGCGCACTCGCACCAACCATGGGCTTTTGTCATCCGCCGCTGAAACCCCAGCCGAAAACTGCAGTGCTGCAGCACATAATATACCTTTGAAAATAGTGTGTTTAATCATCATCTGCTCCTCTCTGATGGCTATGAGAGGAGCATGTCAAAAAACATCAATAAAGACTTTGATAATTGTCAAACTTTGTATGTTTATCAAAGTCTTAGTTGCGATTAGTTATCATCTTCATCGTCGTATAGTATGCGGTGTGGCGCGCCGTCTAAATCATCATACTGACCGCTTTTTAATGTCCACAAAAAAGCGAGTAAACCGATAAGGCCAAGGCCGATAGCAATGGGAATTAGATACAGTAGAATATCCATATTTACACCTGCTTCATCCGCAAGCGGAAGGCATTCAAAATAACAACCAACGAAGAGCCGGACATGGCCGCGGCGGCAATCATTGGCGTAACAAATCCAAAAACCGCCAACGGAATGGCGAAAATATTATATCCAATCGCCAAGGCAAAGTTTTGCCGAACCAGGCTGTTGGACCGTTTGGCAACCAGCATCGTATCCAGTACTGGCATCAGTTTTTCGCCTTGAAAAACTATGTCAGCGGTATTTTGGGTTATATCAACAGCGCTTGAGGGGGACATGGACACCGTGGCGCCCGCCAAAGCCGGCGCATCATTCAAACCGTCACCAACCATCAATACAGATTTGCCCTTTTGTTTCAGCCGGTTGATATAGTCGCATTTTTCCAACGGCGAAGTTTCCGCTGCTACCCATTCGATGCCCAAGTCTTCTGCGATCCGGCTGGCTACCGATTGTCGGTCTCCGGACAAAAGATGGACATCGATATTTTTTGCCTGCAGGGCGCAGATCATTTGTTTTGCATCGGGCCGAAGGGCATCAGCAAAACAGAAATGTGCACGGGGCGTACCGCCCACCGAATGCCACAGGACCAGCGCTGATGACCGCTCTTCGTTGCCGTCGTCGAGATCGGGAGGGCTGTGGTGAGCGGAAGAGAGGGGGGAGATGGGGGGGGGGGGGGGGGGGGGGAGCTGGCGAGGAGTT
>JAALKD010000090.1 GCA_011088215.1 Sphingomonadales bacterium
CCCCCCCCCCCCCCCCCCCCCCCCCCCCCCCCCCCGCCCCCCCCCCCCCCCGCCAAGGGGCCGGTTGGCACCTTAACCGCCGTATTAGCCGAGGAAGGTGAAGACGCGGACAATTTAACCGTATCTACGCCTGCTGCGGCTCCAGTCGCACCGGCTGAACCATCCACCACGGCACCGGCGATTGCACCTGCCGCGGCTCCTGCGTCAGTCGCTACGCAGGCCGAAACCCACATACCAGATGGTACGGCAATGACCGCAATAACGGTCCGCGAAGCTTTGCGTGACGCCATGGCTGAAGAAATGCGCCGCGACCCGGATGTGTTTGTCATGGGCGAGGAAGTTGCCGAATACCAAGGTGCCTATAAAGTTACTCAAGGGTTGCTCGAAGAATTTGGTTCTGACCGTGTAATCGACACACCTATCACTGAGCATGGTTTTGCCGGGCTCGGTGTTGGTGCAGCGTTTGACGGCCTGAAACCTGTTATTGAGTTTATGACCTTCAATTTTGCCATGCAGGCAATTGATCATATCATCAATTCAGCGGCAAAGACCCGCTATATGTCTGGCGGTTTAGTGGAATGTTCTATCGTATTCCGTGGCCCTAATGGTGCCGCCAGCCGAGTGGGCGCACAACACAGCCAAAACTACGCTTCTTGGTACGCCAATGTGCCCGGTCTGAAGGTGATTGCGCCTTATGATGCTGCTGATTGCAAAGGCTTATTGAAAGCAGCCATTCGTGACCCCAATCCAGTCGTCTTTCTCGAGAATGAGCTGATGTACGGCGAAAACTTCGACGTGCCAGACGTGGAAGACTATGTGGTGCCAATTGGAAAAGCCCGCAAATTCCGGGAAGGCAACGATGTGACCATCGTGTCATATTCCATAACTGTCGGCGAAGCCTTGAAGGCAGCAGAGATGTTGGCCACCGAGGGCATCAACGCCGAGGTTATTGATCTGCGCACAATCAGACCATTGGATATTGAAGCAGTCATCGATAGCGTAAAGAAAACCAACCGCTGCGTTGTTGCGGAAGAGGGCTGGCCACAATGTTCTGTCGCCAGTGATATTTCAGCACAATTAATGGAACAGGCCTTTGATTGGCTGGACGCACCAGTAACACGCGTAAACAGCGTCGATGTGCCGCTGCCTTATGCCAATAACCTGGAAAAAGCCGCGGTTGTGAATGCAGACAAAATTGTTCAGGCGGCAAAAGCCGTTTGTTACAAGGATTAGGAGACAACAATTAGAGGACGCAAACTTAGAAGACTTTTGAACAGAAAGGGTCGTCGGTCAGCTCATCAAAGCGCAAAGGTACGCGTGGATTACCGACAATCAGGAGGACCTGGAGCAAGAGACATTCATAAGTGGGAAAAGCGGGTATTTGGTCTAATTCTTTTAATTTCTTTAGCCCTGTTAATTCTCAATTTTGTGGCCCCTAACAATCTAAATTCGCTTATCTAGTAAACGTGTAAAACAACCAAACGAACAACTAAGTAAACCTTGGAGACTTCAATCAAAAGACGCAAGTGGCGAAGACATCTTAACCGCAAAGGGCTGAAAGCTGTTCACAGGTCCGCCAAAGTTAACGTACGCCGAGTATCCGGTGGAAACTATCGAGGCGAGCCGGCGAAAGAAGTTTTATTTGTGATAGTAGCGTTGCTGTTTTTTGGAACTATGTTTTTCTTGTCGTGAAGATTGAACCAATATCGGGACTAATGTTGATTAATGAGTGAAAGATAGACCTTATGGCTATTGAAATTTTTATGCCCGCCCTGTCGCCAACCATGGAAGAGGGCACTCTTGCATCTTGGCTGGTTAAAGAAGGTGATACAGTCACGTCCGGTGATGTGATTGCTGAAATTGAAACCGACAAGGCAACGATGGAAGTAGAATCCATCGATGATGGCACAGTTGCCAAAATTCTGGTGGATGCCGGCACCGATGGCGTGCCAGTAGGACAGATAATCGCAATACTCGCCGAAGAAGGCGAAGAAGCGGCAGATGTGAAAGTGCCTACCGTTTCCGTTCCAGTGGCGCCCGAAGACGCATCTACTCCAGTTCCCGATGCTACCATTTCTCAGTCAAAAATCGCCCAAAGTGATACGCCCAGCACGATGTTAAGCCTGCTGACAGCGCTAAAGGCAACGCAATCCGACGTTACCGACGACGGTAGCCGGATAAAGGCCTCGCCCCTCGCCAAACGCATCGCGGCTAATGAGGGAGTAGACATTGCGGGAATCGCCGGCTCGGGCCCACATGGTCGCATTGTCAAACGCGACATTGAAGCAGCACTTGCAGGTGGCACAGCGCCTACACCGGTTGCTGCGTCTGCGCCTACTGCGGGCAAACCGTCCGCACAGCCTTCTGGCGATTATTACCCGCCGCACGGCGACATCCCGTTCCGGGAAGAACGCCTGTCCAACATGCGCAAAACCATCGCCAAACGCCTGACAGAATCCAAGACCACCGTGCCGCATTTCTATCTGACTGTAGATTGTGAGTTGGATAAATTATTGGCACAACGCGGGGAGCTAAACGAAAAACTCGCTGATAGTGGCATCAAAATATCAGTCAATGACTTCATCATCCGTGCCTCAGCGCTCGCCCTAAAGAAAGTACCCGCTGCAAACGTGCAGTTCGCAGGGGACAAAATGTATTGGTACGAGCGCGCCGATATTTCCATGGCGGTTGCCATTGAGGGCGGCTTGGTTACGCCCGTTGTTCGCGGTGCTGATCAATTAGGTCTAGCTGACATCGCCAAAACCACCAAAGAGCTGGCATTAAAAGCCCGCGACGGCAAACTAATGCCCGAAGATTATGCTGGTGGCACATTCTCGATTTCCAATTTGGGTATGATGGGTATCAAAGAATTCTCTGCGGTTATCAACCCGCCACAGGGTGCCATACTGGCAATCGGCGCAGGCGAACAACGCCCTATAGTTAAAGAGGGTGTACTTGCCGTCGCCACGGTTATGAGTTGCACAATCTCTTGTGACCATCGGGCTGTTGACGGCGCAGTGGGCGCTGAATTTCTGAAGGCGTTCAAGGGCTTCATTGAAGACCCAATCACAATGCTTTTATAGGAGGGCGTCATGGACCCGATTAACCTGCCCAAGAAGCTGGAAACGTTTTCCGATACCTGGACACCAAAAATAGTTGCCAATATCGATAATTTTCAGGTTTATGTCGCCAAATTGAAAGGCGATTTCATCTGGCATCAGCACGATGAACAAGACGAGTTTTTTCAAGTGGTTGAAGGAAGACTTCGTATAGACTTTCGAGACCGCCAAGTATGGCTGGAGCAGGGCGAGATACTGGTTGTGCCGAAAGGGGTTGAGCATAAACCCTACGCGCCGGATGGCTGCAGCGTATTGATTATTGAAAACGGTAATACCGACCACACCGGTGGTATTGACAGCCCGCTTCGCCAGGAAAACCACGAACGAATTTAGCGCTTTTCAAAAGCCTACATAATTGGAAATTGATATGAGTAAATCTTTTGATTTGATTGTTATTGGCGGTGGACCAGGCGGTTATGTGGCAGCGATACGCGCGGCACAACTGGGCATGAATGTGGCCTGTGTTGAGCGCGAAAACCTGGGCGGCATTTGCCTGAATTGGGGCTGCATACCAACTAAAGCACTGCTTCGTTCCGCTGAGATTTACCATCTGGCAAAAAACGGCGCGGATTATGGCCTTAAAATCGGCTCTGTGGACTATGATTTCGCCGCTATTGTGAAACGAAGCCGGGGCTTGGCCAGCCAACTTTCCGGTGGCATTAAAGGCCTATTCAAAAAAAATAAAGTTACTCATATTGCTGGCGAGGCGTCCTTCAAAACCGCGAATACACTCACGGTCAAGGACGCAAAGAGCGGCTCCAGCGAGCTAACTGCTACAAATATCATTATCGCAACAGGCGCTCGCGCCCGCGAATTGCCGCACCTGAAAGCAGACGGCGAGCTTGTATGGAGCTACCGTCACGCGCTGAACCCCGACACCATGCCCAAGAAGCTTTTGGTAATTGGCTCCGGGGCTATCGGTATTGAATTTGCCAGTTTCTTCAACGAGCTGGGCAGCGATGTCACCGTCGTTGAGATGATGGATCGTATATTACCGGTGGAGGACGCCGAAGTTTCTGCATTCGCAGAGAAATCTTTCAAAAAGCAAGGTATGACGATCAAAAAGTCTGCGTCGGTAACTGAGCTGAAGAAAGGTAAAACCAACGTCACCTGTGTTGTTGAAACAGGTGGTAAAAAGGAAGAAATCACCGTTGACCGAGTGATTTTAGCTATTGGCATCACCGGCAATGTGGAAAATATTGGCCTTGAGAACATCGGAGTGAAGGTGGACCGCGGCCATATCGTCATTGATGGTTACGGCCAGACTGGAGTACCTGGTGTTTGGGCATTGGGTGATGTGGCAGGGCCACCCTGGTTAGCCCACAAGGCAAGCCACGAAGGCATCATCGCCGTCGAGAAAATGGCAGGCCTACCCGATGTTCACCCTATGGACACAGGCAACATCCCCGGTTGCACATACTGCAGACCACAAGTGGCCAGCGTTGGCATGACCGAGGCGGCGGCGAAAGACGCCGGACATGACGTACGGGTCGGCAAGTTCCCCTTCATCGGCAACGGCAAGGCAATTGCACTGGGCGAGGCAGAGGGTTTTGTTAAAACCGTATTTGACAAGAAAACCGGGGAGCTACTCGGTGCGCACATGATCGGCGCAGAAGTCACGGAGCTTATCCAGGGCTATGTAGTTGCTCGCACGCTGGAAACCACCGAAACGGAATTGATGCATACAGTGTTTCCGCACCCGACACTCAGTGAAATGATGCACGAAAGTGTACTTGACGCTTACGGCAGAGTTATTCATTTCTAAAGACAGCGAAAAGCTGGGAGACTGAGGTGAAACTACTAAAATGGGCAACCAAACTCGCCATTTACATCGCTTTTTCAGCCGCAACTTTTGCAACTTCACAAGCAACTGACAACCCGTCAGCACTAGAAACCCACATGTATCACTGGTTAAGAGGAAGTGCCGAATGGCGAACCGATAATCCTGGTTATAATCCAGCAGCCGTGCAGAATTCCGGGGCTACAACTAAGGAATTCGCCGTTACATGGAAGTTCGGTCCTAACAAGCAGCATCTGGTTGGTGAAATCTCAGCGATTAGTGTTGATGGCCATTCGATTATAGTTGCGTCCATGTACGCTTTTTATAATCCCTCTCGCAAGCTGGTACGGCAAGTTGTAATCAGCCGGTCTGGCACATATTCAGTGGATGAAACGCCAGTTCGGGCTACGCGCACTCCGTTTGGAGAACCAGAAATTGGAATCGCTGTCGAATATAAAGCAGACGGAACCATCCAAACGCTCAAGCATGAAAATACTTTCTTCGAAAACGGAATTCAGCATTCCGACGTTTATGAAAAGAAACCAGACGACACCTGGGAACTTCAGCGCCGCTGGATATGGAAACTATTGCAAAAATAGTGAACTTCCCGGGCCCATCGCATAGCAAGAGCAATAATTTCAACTTATAGACAGCCGCCAATCACTCAGGTACAAGCAGCTACGCAAAAACAACGGGTTGTTACAAACAACGCACGCCTTATTATCAACCGTTCGTAACTCACGAGTGGCGCATACAGATTAGTTAGAAGCATGAACAAACCAGAAAACACCGGACAATTTCAGCGCAAGCCCAAATGGATACGGGTAAAGGCACCTGTCAGCCGCGAATATCAGGCAACACGCAAACTGATGCGCGACAAGAACCTGCATACAGTGTGTGAAGAAGCCGCTTGCCCCAATATCGGCGAATGCTGGTCCAAAAAACATGCAACCGTCATGATACTGGGCGATACTTGCACCCGGGCTTGCGCATTCTGTAACATTAAAACCGGTCGCCCCATGGCGGTTGACCCGATGGAGCCGTTCCACACCGCCGAGGCTTGCGCGGCGATGGGCCTGAATCACATTGTTATCACGTCAGTTGACCGCGACGACCTGGACGACGGCGGCGCAAATCAGTTCGTGCAAGTGATCAAAGCCATCCGCGACATGAGCCCAGCAACCACAATCGAAATTCTAACCCCTGATTTCAGGAACAAACCAGGCGCAATAGAAAAAGTGGCAGAGGCAAAACCAGATGTGTTCAACCACAATCTGGAAACAGTGCCGCGCCTATATCCAAAA
This sequence comes from Sphingomonadales bacterium, assembly GCA_011088215.1. Taxonomy (GTDB): domain Bacteria; phylum Pseudomonadota; class Alphaproteobacteria; order Sphingomonadales; family Kordiimonadaceae; genus Kordiimonas. Next base: position 6,204 of record JAALKD010000090.1, read on the forward strand.
ATCAGACCGGGCGCGCGTTTTTATCACTCGCTCAGGTTACTTGACACGGTCAAGCAAATCGATCCCTCCATATTCACCAAGTCAGGCATTATGGTGGGGCTCGGTGAAGAACGCCTCGAAGTTAGCCAGGTTATGGACGACATGCGCATGGCCGACATCGATTTCATGACCATTGGCCAATACCTACAACCCACGCCGCGCCACGCGAAGGTGGAACGCTTTGTAACGCCGGACGAATTTCAAGCGTATGGACGCATGGCAAAGGGAAAAGGCTTTTTGCTGGTTTCAGCAACCCCGCTAACCCGGTCTAGCTATCATGCAGGCGATGACTTTGCCAAACTGAGGGCAGCTCGCGAAAAGAAACTGGCAGCAAAATCTGGCTGATCACGCGCTGTAGCGCCTTATGAAATAAATTGACCGGCCGGCACCTCGGCCAGTACACCAATTGTATGGAAAACAGCGCCGCCGCCGACAATCAAGACCAAACACAGTGCCGCAACTGCGACGTAAGCCTTATTGGTCGCTATTGTCATTCCTGCGGCCAAAAACATGTTGATGGCAGGCTAACAACTACAGCACTATTTGCACAGCTGTTTGAAGCCCTAACAGAATCTGATGGTACGCTTTGGAGCACACTGCGTAAATTAGTTCGCAACCCCGGCAAAGCATCGCTCGAGTATATTAACGGCACCCGCGCCAGTTACCTGAACCCAATCCGGTTTTTCTTTGCAACCTTCACCATCTATATCGCGCTGTCCGCACTTACTGGCGCCATGGCAGATATCGCGGACCGCGCGGTTATTGTGGACAGCGAAAACACGTTGAGCGATCAGGCACAGTTATTTGTGACTGAAGTTCGCAGAACACTCGCATCTCAGGTAGACTTAATCGTCTTTTTGGTTATTCCGTTTTTTGCCCTTGTTGTAAGATGGCAATATTGGCGTGCGCGACGTAACTATGCAGAAACATTGTGTTTTATCAGTTACGTATTTGGTATGGGTTATCTATTCGCTACCCCAGTTTTATTATTACAATACGGTCTCCAAGAATTCTCTACAGTACCAAAAAATGCTTTTATTTTTATATTGTTTTTTATTGGGGCTCGCAGTTTTTTCGAATTGCATTGGTTTAGATCCATCATTGGAACAATTGTATCTGCCATTGCATACGGTTTCTTGTCATTTGCCTCTACCAATGCCATTACCTTTGTTCGGTTGTGGTGGTCTTCGTTTTAGCTAACGCAGTAAAACCCCGACCCTCTGCAAAATACGATACATAGGAATATTCTTGGCCTATCTGACCGAACAGAAAATACTACCCTACAGCAAACAGCAAATGTTCGATTTGGTGTCAGATGTTGGAAGCTACCCTGAGTTTTTGCCATGGTGCGTTGGGGCGCGTGTTTATAACAGTCGGGCCGATCGATTTGACGCAGATGTCATTATTGGTTTCAAAATGTTTCGGGAAAAATTCACATCTAGAGTAGCTCTCCGGGAGCCTGACCTTGTTGAGGTAGACTATATTACTGGCCCGATGAAGCGATTGTATAACCATTGGCGGTTTACCGAATTAGAGCAAGGCGACTGCCTGATCAATTTCGAAGTTGATTTCGAATTCCAAAACCGGGTTTTGGAACAAATGATTGGAAAAATGTTTACCGAAGCGACGGACCGAATGATAGATGCCTTCGAGACCCGCGCACACGAATTATACGGTGTTTGACGGGGGTCAAATACACTAACGCAATAGTATGTAATGATCCCAGAGATGTAAACAACTCTAGGACGCAAATCATGTCGACATTTCTGCACAATTTGATGGAAGGGCTGAGAGGCCGTGAGAAATTTCTTGAGCAAAAAATGAGTGATATCATCGCCAAGAAAAAAGATGATGAACCCTATTCAACACAATATGACTCGCTCCAACGTGAGCTAGGTAGTTTTAGAAAAAAAATTACTGCTTTTCAGGACAGCGGCGAGGAATATGACGAGCATTTTGAGCGAAAGATCAAGGACGATCACCGACAATTGGAAATCAAGATTGACGCGTGGGCGAAATCCTTCAGCGAAGAAGCACAAGACTAACCTATAGGTTTTCCAGTGCATTTCTTAGCAAGATTAGCGCATGATGCACACTATCAACTCTGATCGAATTTCGATTCATGTCACCGAACTGGATACATTCCGCTATTGGTGCCGACCCCTGTGCTGCAAGACCAAACCACACAGTACCCACAAGCTTCTCGGCAGTTCCACCGCCAGGGCCAGCCACTCCGGTTACAGACACCGTAAGATCAGCCAAAGAATTAGCCAACGCTCCGTAAGCCATTTCTTTTGCTGTCGCTTGTGAAACCGCTCCAAATCGCTCAAGCGTAATGGGGCTGACACCCAACATCTGCTGCTTAGCCTCGTTGGAGTATGTAACAAATCCTCGGTCAACCACATCTGATGAGCCTGCTATAGCAGTAAGAGCCCCGGAAATAAGGCCACCGGTACAGCTCTCTGCCGTAGCGATTTTTAATCCTTTAGCTCTCGCCGCAGTCAATACATCAGTTGCTAGCTTTTCTGTTTTGTTACCCATTTCATCCGCTAAAAGGCCACTATGTAACCAAGAATGATTACCGCGATCCAACCTGTTTCCATTACCATCAATAAAATAGGTCTCAAACCCACTTTCGCCAATTCGCGCAGATTGGACTTTAGGCCAATAGCGGCAATTGCAGTCACCAGCATAAAGCGGGAGGCCGTTACGAAAAAGTTCTTAACGTCAGCGGGGATGGACACGTAACTATTCAGCAAAACAAAAAAGGCAAATCCCACCAGGAACAGCGGCAGTATTTTACTGCGCGTACTACCAACATTCTTGCTTCTGAATATCAACGCGAAAATAAACACAACTGGCACCAGAAATGCCACCCGGATCAATTTAACCAGGGTTGAGGTGTCGCCAGCTTGCTCAGATATGGAGTAACCAGCACCCACAACCTGCGCTACATCGTGGATAGTGCCGCCTAGAAATAGGCCGGCGGCCCCGTCGTCCAATGAAAGCGCACCAGCGATCATAGGATAAAAAATCATTGCCAGAGTAGACAAGGATGTAACACCGATCACAGCAAAAATGGTATTTTGTTCTTTGTCCTTGCCGTCGGGCAACACAGCAGACAGAGCCATTGCTGCAGATGCACCGCAGATAGCAACCGCACCACCTGTCAGGCCACCAAACACTGATTTAAGGCCAAACGCGCGGGCAAGCAATATACCGAAGCCGATTGTTGTGCCAATACCGACTGCTATCACCACAAGGGCTTCCCAGCCAACCGCCATGACATCGCCGATCGCAATTCGCAAACCCAGCAGTGCCACGCCGAGGCGTAAAACTTCGCAACCAGCAAAATTCACACCGGGTGCAGTTTTCTCATTCTCATAGAGAAAATTAAGGGCCATGCCCAAAAGAAGCGCAAACAGCATGGTTGGCGCACCGTAATGCTCACCGAGAAAGCTCGCCGCCAAACCCAAGGTAACCGCAACGGCCAGCCCCGGAAACAATGCGGTGCTGGATACTCTAATTTTGTCGATCAATAGATTGTTCCTACTGCAATAGAAGTGCTGCGAAGATTTCTATCCCAAGAACTGCGAAAATGCCAGCGACTATATCATCAACCATAACACCGAACCCACCTGTGATCTGTTTGTCCAGCCACCCAATGGGCCATGGCTTGACAATATCAAATGCCCTGAACAGCGCGAACGCCAGCAGTAGTGGAATATAACCGGTTCCCAAATGATATAGCGGTAACATGGCAATCGACATACCGGCAACTTCATCGATAACAATTTCTGGTGCGTCGTGAACACCGGATTGTTTTTCAATTCGATTAATTGTGACGGTACCGAGCACCGAAACGCCAACAATGGCTGCTACAAATATTTCAACAGAAACACCATTCACTATCATCACATAACCAAGCAGCAGCGCAAAAAGCGATCCCCAGGTGCCGGGTGCAGGTTTGAGCAATCCGGAGCCAAGCCCAACGGCCAGCCAGAACGAAAATGAACGAAAGCGATCTGGCCATATTTCTAGCGACTGCTTCATCAGTCTTGAATTTCTTCAGGCAACTTAATCGTCGCCGTTGCCTGGGCTGCAATGCCTTCGCCGCGGCCAGTGAAGCCCAGCTTTTCGGTTGTAGTGGCCTGTACGCTGACACGAGACACATCAATTCCAGCAATGTTTGCAATCCGGGCTCGCATGGTGGCGGCGTGTGGGCCGATTTTAGGTGCCTCGCAAATGATGGTGATTGCAAGGTGACCTATCAGGCCGCTGCGGCCGCGAACACGCTCGCATGCAAACGACAAAAACTTGTCGCTTGAAGCACCGCGCCATTTTTCGTCGGACGGCGGGAAGTGCGAACCAATGTCACCATCGGCGATCGCCGCCAAAATAGCATCGGTTAACGCATGTAGCGCCACATCAGCATCCGAATGACCTTTAAGCGTTTTGCCAAAGGGTATGTCGACACCACCCAGCCGCACCGATTGCCCCGGTTCAAAGCGATGGACATCATACCCCGAGCCCACTCTAACGTCAGTGCAGTTATTTGTTATCATGCGTTCGGCTCTCTGAAAGTCTTCTACTGCTGTGATCTTGAAATTCTGTTCTGCACCCTCAACAAAGGTAACCTCTCCACCGTCAGCAACGAACACAGATGCATCATCGGTGTAATTATTGTGGCCGGTGGCACGATGTGCAGCCAGAATTGCCTCATACCGAAACACTTGCGGTGTTTGAACAGCATAAAGGTCCTCCCTTGAAACTGTTTCAAGCTTAGCAGAGTCTGAATGCCGAACCAAAGTGTCCACAACAGCTAGAGCGGGGATCACGCCAGCTCGGTCGCTTGCGGCTACTGATACGCAACGCGCTATCAGGTCTGTCGTCACGAATGGCCGCGCCGCATCGTGTATTAGAACGATGTCAGGTCGGTCAGCGGTCAGAGATTCCAGGGCATTTTTTACGCTTTGCTGTCGGGTTGCACCGCCGATAACAGGTGTCGCAATGCCGCTAAACCCAGCAACGCATCTGCGGTAAATATCCTGATCATCGCTATGAATAACCGGCACTATCAATGCTTTTGGTACATTCTTTTCAAACGCAGCCTGAAACACCTCTATCGTTCTAACGATAATCGGCTTTCCCATCAGGTCGCGATATTGCTTGGGAGCACCGCCACCCGCACGGCTTCCACGGCCAGCTGCGACCACAATAACCGCGATTTTTCCTGCATTTTGCGGCGTTTCAGCCATCGAGAATCTCACTATAGATTTTTAAAATTACTTCTGGCATAAGCAGTGCCTAATTATTAGGCAGTTTGAGTTTTTATAGGTTCCCTTATGGCTATTAACATTGGTCCGGTTGAAATCAAAGACCCCGTTATTCTCGCCCCCATGTCGGGCGTTACTGATATGCCGTTTCGCCGGTTGGTAAAACGCTTTGGTGCGGGGCTAGTTGTCTGAGAGATGATTGCATCTGAAGCAATGATACGCGCCACCGAACGTAGCCAAAAAATGGCGACCAACTGTGCAGATGAGTTCCCCATGTCCGTTCAACTAGCAGGCTGCGAAGGCGCAAAAATGGCACAGGCAGCCCGGCTAAACGAGGACCGCGGTGCGGCGATCATTGATATCAACATGGGTTGTCCGGTCAAAAAGGTTGTTAACGGTCACGCGGGTTCCAGTCTAATGCGCGACCTGGATCAGGCTGGCGAACTGATCCATGCCACGGTCAATGCCGTCTCGCTTCCGGTGACGCTCAAAATGCGGTTGGGCTGGGATGATAAGAGTTTCAACGCACCTGAACTTGCAAAAATCGCTGAACAAGCTGGCATCAAGCTGATCGCGGTACACGGGCGTACCCGCTGCCAGTTTTACAAAGGCCACGCCGACTGGAAGAAAGTCGGCTTGGTCAAAGAAGCTGTGTCGCTTCCCGTAATCGTCAACGGTGATATCAATGGTTTTGACGATATAAAGCAAGCACTTAGCGACAGCAACGCAAACGGCGTGATGATTGGTCGTGGCACTTACGGCAAACCCTGGTTCATTAATCAGGCGATCCAGTATCTTCGCACAGGCGAAGAAACTGCGCCACCACCGCTTGACGTTCAACTGGCTACGTTGATCGAGCACTATGAAGATATGCTGCACCACTATGGTGTCGAAGCCGCCGTGCGCATCGCGCGCAAGCACATTGGTTGGTATACCAAGGGATTGCATGGCTCCGCCGAATTCAGAAATGATGTCAATCGGCAGGATGATCCCGAAAAAGTAAAAGCTGCAATCAAAGCATTCTACCTGCCGCTTTGTGAGCAAATAGCGGCCTGATGGTCGTCGCGGGAAAAGTAAGCCTAGCCGACGAGCAAGAACAATCTATCTTGGCCGGATTGCGACAAGCAGTTGTTGTGGTAGATCAGCAGAATCAAATCCGCGAAGTTTATGCCCATGCTGAAGCGATCCTTGGGCGCAGCCGAGAGAGTCTCATCAATAGCACTCTCGCCGGCCTTGGCGGTGTGGGCGAGGCTGCCTTAGAGCTTGTGTCGCGTGCCCGGCAGGAAAACTCGCCTCTTAACAGTTACGATGTGCGCTGTATGCCGCCGTTAGGTGATGTCGAACTAGTAGACCTGCACGCGAACCCGATCGGAGAAGACGGGTCGACAGTTGTCTCGTTACTGCCGCGAAGAATTACTGCGTTTCTGGAAAAGAAAAGCGAAATGGAGGCTGCAGCACGCTCGGTTAGCGGCCTAGCATCCATGCTAGCCCATGAAATTAAAAACCCTTTATCCGGCATTCGCGGCGCAGCCCAATTGATGGGGCGGGCCCTGGACGAAAAAGACATCAAACTAACGGAACTAATATGCAAGGAAGTGGACCGGATTAAGGATTTGGTCGACGACCTTGAAGGCTTTAACGCCCCAATCGAACAAAATATGGAGGCCGTCAACATCCACGAGGTGTTAGATCATGTTCTGAATCTAT
>JAALKD010000091.1 GCA_011088215.1 Sphingomonadales bacterium
CCCCCCCCCCCCCCCCCCCCCCCCCCCCCCCCCCCCCCCCCCCCCCCCCCGCGTTCTCCCTCTTCTCAATCAACATGCCGCGCACACCTTCGTGAAAACTGCCCACTTCCATCAGGTGGCTCACAAGCCGAAACTCCATACGCATATTATCGCGGAAGGTTTCCATGTTCGCACCGCGCTTCAGCTGCTCAAACGTCACTTTCATGCTGGTTGGGGATTTTCTCTGCAGAATTCCCAGTTGTTTCTGCGCCCATTCGCCTTGGTCGCCAGCAAGATTTTCCATGATCAGATCAATCGTTCCGGCATCGAAATGATCATCAATGTCGTCAAACAAGGGCGACAGGGGGGCCGGTTCGGGATCGGCGTGAAAGCCATCAAGCACCTCCTTCGCATCGTCGTTGTTTTTAATTTCCGCACCGGCCAAAGCGGCCATCACATCGTCGACCTGATCCGAACGCACAGTGTGGCTTGCAATGCCCAAGGCATACAAGTCAGGCGCTTTAATGCGCGCGCCAGTTAGTGCAAGGAACATCCCGGTTTCACCGGGCAATCTGGGCAGAAACCATCCGCCGCCCACGTCAGGAATTAGGCCCAGGCCGGTTTCCGGCATAGCGAACATGGTTTTCTCGGTCGCAACCCAAAAATCACCGGGAATGGAAACGCCTACGCCGCCGCCCATGGTAATACCGTCCGCCAAACTGATATAAGGTTTGGGGAATTCGCCGATGGCGATATTCATCAGATATTCGTCGTGGAAAAAATCGCGCCACTCGGCTGTGCCCGTCTGAAATGACTTTGACACCTTCACCACGTCGCCGCCCGCGCAAAAGGCCTTTTCGCCAGCACCAACAACCACAACCGCCTGCACAGACGGCGATAGTTTCCAGTCATCCAGCTGACGTTTAATCGCCACACACATGCCGTGGGTTAAGCTGTTCAGCGCTTTGGGCCGGTTAAGCGTAATCAGCCCAATATTGCCTCGCTTTTCGAATAATACTTCTGCGTCACTCATCATTAGTCCTTCAACAGGTCGCGAGCGATAACCACGCGCATAATCTCGTTGGTACCTTCCAGTATCTGGTGCACCCGCAGGTCGCGCAGAATCCGCTCGATGGGATAGTCCTGCAAATATCCATACCCGCCATGCAGTTGCAGCGCCGCATTGGTGACATCAAACCCGGTGTCGGTGGCGAGGCGTTTGGCCATTGCAGCCGCTGCCGCCGCGCCCGGCACGCCCTTGCTTACTTTGTCTGCCGCTGAATACAACAATAGGCGTGCGGCCTCCAGTTCAGTTGCCATGTCAGCTAGTTTGAACTGGATTGCCTGAAAGTCAGAGATGGCCTTGCCGAACTGTTTGCGCTCGCGGGTGTAGGCAACCGCTTCATCCAGTGCGCGCTGTGCCCCGCCCAGCGAACAGGCACCAATGTTCAAGCGTCCGCCGTCCAAGCCCATCATGGCGATTTTGAAGCCCTGCCCTTCCTCGCCTACCAAGTTGGTAGCCGGGACACGGCAGTCATCAAACATAACCGCGCAGGTGGGTTGACTGTGCCAGCCCAGTTTCTTTTCCTGTGCGCCGAACGACAAGCCCGGTGTGCCTTTTTCAACCACAAAGCAGCTGATGCCGCGCGCGCCGTCATCGGAGGTGCGGGCCATCACCACATAAATGTCAGACGTGCCACCGCCGGAGATAAAAGCTTTGGCACCGTTCAGTACATAACTGTCGCCGTCCTTAACCGCTTTGGTCTTAAGGCCAGCGGCGTCTGAGCCGGCGCCGGGTTCGGTCAGGCAGTAGCTTGCCATTTTATCCAGTGTCGCCAGATCACCGACAAGGCGCTCCCGTTGTTCGTCGTTGCCGAACCGGTCGATCATCCAGGTGGCCATGTTGTGGATTGAGATCATCGCAGCGGTCGACGAGCAACCCATGGAAAGTTGCTCGAAAATCAACACGCTTTCAACCCGGCTAAGACCGCAGCCGCCGCCCTCCTCCGATACATATATGCTGCCAAAGCCAAGCTCGCCCGCTGCACGAGCCACATCAGCAGGCCAAACTTTGTCTTCGTCCCATTGGTGCGCGTACGGCGTTATCCGGTCGGCGGTGAAACCGCGAGCCATATCCTGAATGGCGCGCTGATCTTCATTGAGTGTGAAATCCACGTTGACGTTTTCCCAAAGCTAAAATCTGACCCAAAAGCGATAACTGGCCGCCCGGACGCAACCGGACAGCAATATATTTGAATGTTTTCTCAGGCCCTAGCCTAGCTGTTTAGAGTCGGAATAACAAATTCCGCACCCGAGCGAATGCCGGTGGGCCAGCGCTGTGTAACTGTCTTGGTTTTGGTGTAGAAACGTACCCCTTCCATCCCGTGCTGGTTAATGTCGCCGAAGGCTGAGCTTTTCCAGCCGCCAAAAGTGTGGAACGCCAACGGCACCGGAATTGGAACATTCACACCGACCATGCCCACTTCAACATTGTTGGCGTAAGCTCGGGCAGTATCGCCGTCACGGGTAAAGATGGAGGTACCGTTGCCGAACTCATGCTCGGTTGGCAAGCGGATGGCGTCGTCAAAGGTTTCGGCGCGTACAATTTGCAGTGTAGGGCCAAAGATTTCTTCCCGGTAGGACCGCATGCCCGGCTTGACGTTATCAAACAGTGAGCCACCGAGATAATAGCCGTCCTCATAGCCCTGCATATTATATTTGAAGTTTCTGCCATCCACGACTACGTCGGAGCCTTCCTGCTCGGCCAAATCCAGGTACCCACGCACTTTTGCCATATGATCAGCTGTAACCAACGGCCCCAGCTCAGCGTCCATGTCCATGCAGTGGCCAACCTTCAAAGCTTCAACACGCGGGGTCAACATTTCAACCATTTTGTCGGCCACTTGTTTGCCGACCGGTACCGCGACCGAGATCGCCATACAACGCTCACCAGCAGAGCCGTAGGCGGCTCCAATCAAGGCATCTGCAACCTGGTCCAGATCAGCGTCAGGCATAACAACCATATGGTTTTTGGCGCCGCCCATGGCCTGACAGCGCTTGCCGTGGGCTGTGGCGGTTGAATAGACATACTGCGCGATCGGTGTTGACCCGACAAACGAGACCGCTTTTACCCGAGGGTCAGTACAAATGGTGTCCACGGCTTCCTTGTCGCCGTTTATCACGTTGAACACGCCATCCGGCAAACCGGCCTCGGCCCACAATTTCGCCAGCATCATCGGCACGCTTGGGTCTTTCTCAGAAGGCTTCAGCACATAAGTGTTACCGCACGCAATGGCCATGCAACTCATCCACAACGGTATCATCGCCGGGAAATTAAACGGTGTGATGCCCGCCACAACACCCAGTGGTTTGCGCATGGAATACATATCAATGCCGCCGCCCACATTGTCGGAATATTCGCCTTTAAGAAGATGCGGGATGCCCTGGGCAAATTCAGCAACTTTAAGGCCGCGCTGAACGTCGCCCTGTGCATCAGAGAACACTTTGCCGTGCTCCATTGAAAGTGCTTCTGCCAGCGCATCTTTCTCTCGGTAAAGGATTTGCACCAAATTTTGCAGAACCCGGGCGCGTTTTACCACTGACGTGCCCGACCATGCAGGGAACGCGGCCTCAGCAGCTGCGATTGCACTTTCAACTTCAGCCTTGCTTGCCAAGGCAACTTTACCCTGCTGTTGGCCAATCGACGGGTTGAAGATAGGACCGAAGCGGCCTGACGTGCCTTCAACGTCCTTGCCTGCAATATAGTGATGGCGTTCGTACATGATGCTCTCCGAAATGAAACTGAATGAGTGCCAGGTTTTGCGACGCGAATCTGGCCAATTGCGCGCACCATACAACAAGCAATATTGCACGTCACTGAGAAGTGTTGCATAGTTTATTGTGCAATTATGCACATTAAAGAAATGACATGGCTTCATGTTTGACTGGAACGATCTTCGGTACTTTCTGGAACTGGCGCGGCGCGGTAAATTGTCAGCGGCAGCACTAAGGCTCGGCGTGGATCACACAACCGTTGCCCGCCGGGTAACGGCACTGGAACAACAACTGGGGCTAAAGCTGTTTGACCGCAGCAATAGGACCTACAGCCTAACCGCGGACGGCAAAAGGTTGTTGGCACACGCGGAAAAAATGGAGGATGGTTCCAATGATTTGATGGGGGCAATCACACCAACGGCCAGCGGACCTACTGGCACAGTGCGGCTCGCCACACCTGAAGCTTTCGGTAGCCAGTTTATTGCCCTCCATGCCGCCAGCTTTCACGCTTACCATCCGGGTATTCAGTTGGAAGTCATCGCCGAAACCCGGCCCCTGTCGTTATCGCGTCGGGAAGCGGACGCTGCTATCACGCTCGCCAAAGCCGAGCATGGACGGGTGATTTCAAACAAGATCGGTGACTACCGGTTGCGGCTGTATGCTGCGCCCGGATACCTGCAAAAACACCCGCCGATTGTGCGCCCAGGCGACCTGAAAGATCACCAGTTTATCTGGTATGTGGACGACTTGCTGCCGCTACCGCAGCTGAAAATGCTCGATAAGATGATCGGCTCACCCAATATCCTTTTTCGCACCACCAGCGTCACCGGCCAGGCCAACGCAGCCGCAACCGGACTGGGTTTAGCGCTGTTGCCGTGTTTTGTAGCGGATCAGATGAAATCACTGACAACAGTGTTGCCGCGCGAGGTTTCAATCATTCGCGACCTATGGTTGACAGTGCAAGATGACATCGCGGCGGAACCACATGTGGAGCGCCTGGTTGAATTTCTCAAAGGGCTGCTGGCGTCAGAGCGGCAAACGCTGGTGGGTGACCGGTAGGCGTTGTTGGTTAGGCTTAAGGCTGCCTGAGTTTCTCAAGCAATTTTTCCTGTGCATCTTTTTTAGCCTGCCCGCGCTGCTGGCCGCGGGTATCACTTGATTGGCTGAATATCTGCGGCATGCGAACAATAGTGCACTCACCATTGAAAGCCAGCGTCGCCAGCAGCAGTCCAACCTGATCGGTAAAGAAAAACCGCCCGCCCGTTCGCTGACAAATATCGAAGCGGGATTGCAGGTAACCAGACAACGCAGCACCAAATTTCAAATTTTCAGAGTTCGCTGCAATGGCAAAGGCACCCGCGCCAATGTTCTGCCAAAAAGCGAAATGCCCACGCCGGTTATCATCAGGGACCAATGAATAAATCATAATCGCATGATCCCGGAGCGAACCATCCTTGGGCTTCCAAACGTCCGCCATGCTGGTTTCCCCAATACGCCGTCAACGTCGTGAATAATCACGCGGCTGTATCGTGACAGATAGTCTGGCAGATACATATAACGCGCGCCGGCACAGTAACCCTTTCGCAAGTCCGGGTTCAACCGCCGCAAAGACTGCGGGTCATGGGTGATATTGATGTGTACACCGTAACGATCTTCCAGTTCAGTGATGCGTCCCGGTGTTGGTTCGAAATCGACTGCGTGTACATGTAGTAACGCGCCAGGGTTTAAAAGGCTGAAACTTTCCAGAAAGCCCTCAAAATAAGTGGTAAAATAACCCTGATCAGTGGAAATGAGTGAGCATTCACTATGTCCAGTATGACGCATATGCCAGCAACCTTCTGGCAACGACCGCTGCGGCTTGCCCGCGAATGCTTTCATCTCGGCAAGTGATATAACACTGGCAGCGGCGCGAAAAAACTGCGTCGAGTAACCGGCGTTTGCAGGTGCACCTGCGTGCCAATTTACCGCCTCGATCAAATCGCCCGATATTGCGGCCAGAAACCCTTTGTAATGGGCCTGTTTAGGATGATTTCCCCCCAAAACTGTTTCAGTAAGCTGTATGGCTGCTGCCACACTGCGGACATCATCCTGTGCGACAGTATTTTGAAATATCTTCAGTTTGATCAACTGATATTTGGCCTGCACCAACATATCTGCCGCCAAATCCCGCAGATCATTGTCCCCATGGCCAGACGTAAGAATGCCTTCACTGGCAGCCGAGAGGCCAGCCCAATCTTCCGCCACATGCAGCAACAGTAACAGGTCAAAAAGTAAATCAGACGCTGCTGAAGCGCTGGCTACAATTTGATCAATCTGTAGACCTCGAATGGCCCGGTGATCCTCCGAGCTCAACAAGGCAAGCCGGTACCTCAACCCAAGAATAGACAGCTGATCTCGCGGCGACAAGTCATCCAGGGCTATGCCGACAAATTCGGCGATAACCGGTTTTCGGCGCGGCCGCTTGAACGCCTGCTTCCAGGCGAAACCGGTGGGCCGGTAGTACTTGCCGGCAACATAGCGACGATCATACCGGCGCGCGCGCGTGGCTAGGCGCAAAAGACCTACAACACCAGTCACCTGATCCATCGACCGTCCGAAAACATAGAGCGATAATTTTCGCCACCAATCCATAAAGAGCCTTAAATCCAGCCAAACCCCGGTCAACCACACCGGAGACCAATGCTAGAGCATAGTCGATTATCTACGTTGCAACAACCCCGTCGGCAACCATTACACTATGCATCTGCAACCACTAAGCCTGCTTGCGGGATCAACGGCCACATAAGCGTATTCAACTTTACAAGTAGGCTTTCGCCTGCTCAGATACGCTCTACCCAAAGCCGAGGAAACTATCATGGCCCGAAATATTGTATCGTTATTGTCCGCCATCACGCTCATAGCTAGCACACTGTTGGTACCCATCATGTTGCCCTCAGCAGGGGCAGACGATGATATTGACAACCCCGACATAGAAAATCCGGTGCGTTTTGTACGCGAAAAATCCGGCCGCTTCGGCGAGCAATCAATAGACTATAAGACCATGGCCGGTGATACCTTCATTCGCGGCAAAGACGGCGAACCCACCGCCACCTTCTTTTCCATTGCCTACCTGAAGGAAGATGTGGATGATCCGTCGACACGGCCGGTTACCTTTGTTTTCAACGGCGGCCCCGGTTCTGCGTCCATGTGGTTACATATGGGCGTATTCGGTCCCAAACGCATTGATATTTCATCAGACCCGGAAGACGACGGTGCGCCGCCCTACCGCACTGTCGATAACCCTGCCACCATACTAGATGTCACTGACCTGGTTTTCATAGACCCGGTTGGCACCGGATACAGCCGCGCGCTGGACGGCGAAGATCCGCGCAAACACTGGGGCGTTACAGAAGACGCAAAATCTGTCGCCGCCTTTGTGCGTCAATGGATTGACGACAACAATCGCTGGAACAGCCCCAAGTTCATCGCAGGGGAAAGCTACGGCACGGTGCGGGCGGCAGTTATGGCTGACCGATTAACCAACAACCACAACATTGGCCTGAACGGCGTCATCTTGATTTCGGCGGTACTGGATTACCAAAACAGTCGCATTCAGGACGGTAGTATCATGAGTTATGTCTCGTTTCTGCCCAGTTACGCCGCCACCGCCTGGTACCACAACAAGCTGCCGAACAAACCTGCGAACCTGCAAACGTTCCTGCAAGAAGTAAGGGACTTCGCCCGCACCGATTATGCCGCGGCGCTGATTGAAGGCAACCGCATGAGCCCTGCGCGCGAGGCCGCTATGATCGACCGCTTGCACGGCTACACGGGGTTGAAAAAAAGTTACCTGAAAGCTAGCAACATGCGTATTCACGTGTTTCGATTTTTCAAGGAGTTGATGCGTGACGAAGGCAAAGTTGTCGGACGGCTGGACAGCCGTTATCTGGGCGAGGAGCCCGATGCAGCCGGAGAGTTTTTTCTCGGCGACCCATTTGCTTATGCCTCTGGCAATGCCTTTACAGTTGCCATCAACGACCATTTGAAAAACTTCAGCAGCCGGAGAGTTTTTTCTCGGCGACCCATTTGCTTATGCCTCTGGCAATGCCTTTACAGTTGCCATCAACGACCATTTGAAAAACTTCATGGGCGTAAGGCTGGATAACCGGCAATATAACACCTCTGCTCGCGCTGAAAACCGCTGGCGCTGGAACTGGAACATTTGGGGCAAGCGGGTACCCAACGGCGGGCGCATCGTCAATGTCATACCAAATTTGGGCAAAGCCATGCGCCGTAACAAAGACATGCATATTCTAGTAACCAGTGGCTACTATGACTTCGCGACCCCGTTTTTTGGCGCTGAAAACGCGCTGGCTGAAGTTGATATCCTGAAAGACCGCGTGCATTACACTTATTATGAGGCCGGGCATATGATGTATGTACACGAGCCGTCACGAGTGCAATTTTTGGACGATATCCGGACCTTTATTAAGCAGTATGACCACCAGTAACAGGACTGCCCGCGTCTTGACTAGCGCTCAACAACCGCTGTAAGCGGCTGCGCTGACATCGACGGGCTTTCGGCGTTTGTTTTTTGGCGCCTGTTTGATCGGAGGCAACTTAACCGTGATACTAGTGCCGGCGCCGCGTTTGGAATCGATCTGCAGTTGGCCGTCATGCAGTTCAATGAATTTGTTAACCAAGGCAAGTTGAAGGGCGGCACCTTCATGGCTACGCGCCACCAAACTGTCAGAGACTTCAAAGGGCGACGTGGCAAGCGCAATGTCTGCTTCCCGCATGCCCGCGCCGCTGTCTTTTACGGTCACCACAGGCCTACCATCCGGTTGCTGTGACATCATCAGCGATACTTTTCCATAGTCCGGGGTAAATTTAATCGCGTTTGACAACAGGTTCAACAGTACCTGCATCAGCATACGCCTGTCCGCAATCACGACCATATCGGCAGAGATTATTGTGCTGAAGCTAATGTGTTTCGTCTCGGCAGCACCGCGCGACATGGCAACGCATTAACGCACTAACGTGCGCAGGTCCACAGGTTCTCGGCGCAGCTTCATTTGACCTGACCTTGCTTTGGTAAAATCAAGAATATCGCTGATGTTATCGTGCAATTGTTTACTGCTACTATTGATCGCGTCCAGATATTCCTTGTAGCGATCAGCCCCCAGCTTGCCGAAGGTTTCAGCATGCATCAGCTCACTGAACCCCATAATGGCGTTTAAGGGAGTGCGTAGGTCATGGCTCATATTAGCGAGGAAATCGCTTTTCGCTTTGTTCGCCTGTTCCGCGCGCTTGGCTGCCTCAGTAAGCTTTTCGTTCATTGCAACCAGCTCAGCTTCAGCGGCCTGCCTGCGCTCAACTTCGTATTTCAGCCCGGTTAGTTCCCGCGTTGACATGATCGAACCAAACCCAACCAGACAAATACCTGGAACATACCCAAACAACACGAGCAATAAATGGGGAACGGCAACCGAGGCGGGCGTCACAGCGGCTTCTATCATACGGTGAAAGCTATAGTCCACTGCCCAACCAAGCGACAACAACAGACAACCGAAAATAACCTGAACTTGACCGATACCCAAATGACGACCGGATTCCGAGCGAAAAATCATCGCTGCAGGCATCACTGAGACAAACAGAAAGAATAACAATTCTGGGTTTAGATGTGGCACGTATCGTCTCCAAAAACCATAGGAGACCGACCGCCTGCTTCTGCGGATTTATCTTCGCCCCAATGGTAGTTCTACCGGTATAGTTCCTGCTTCTTATATTTTTATACAGGTCCGGCTTTGCATTTTTTCACACAACCTGAACTGAGCCTGATTCGCCTTAATGTAGTAAAATGAATCCTGACCGGAATGTCAATTTTAATCGAACTGTATAATTTTTTTAATGAAAACAATTAGTAACATATTTTACCTGTCCCAAAATAGAACACCCCTTAGTTGTATTTATACGGGACTGTAATCTGGCAATTCGTTGAAAACGCATCAACACTCTTGGCCGATCCCATTTGAACCTTTATCAAAACCAAAGGCACTCGCTCTCGGCTATCAGTCGAATTGAAAGGATCTGCATTGCCAAAACACTCTAAATCACCAGCTTTGTTCCCCCGCGCACTTTACATGTGGCCGGTTTGGATTATTGCGCTCGGTACATCTGGCAAGTCTTTCGCAGGCAACCCGGTGATTGGCTCCCGGTTACTGAACACGCTGGGTTTGCATGTGCTACGCGTGCTTATTGCCCGACTGGTAACATGGTTTCGCTGGCTACTGCTTGCCCCCATTGCTGATCGCGAAACGCGACGCGGCCTGCATAGAGATGGTTTCGTTGTCCTTGCCGAATTCATTAGCCAAAATCAGGTTGATGCTCTCCGCAGGGAAGTAAAAAACCACACCGGAGAAACTCGCCAGATGCTACAGGGCAATACCGCGACACAGCGAATTTTATTGGATGCTGCTGCCCTACGAGACAAACACCACCTGACTGCGCTGTGTCAAAGCAGGCGCTTTTTGCGCCCACTGAAATATGCCGCCGCCAAACTGTCGCCGCCGCTATTGTATGTACAGCGCATCCGAAACGGCATCAGGGAGGCTGGCGCGGACCCGCAGAAAACCATGCATGCTGACACCTTTCATCCCACAATAAAGGCCTGGCTGTTTCTCGAAGATGTCACCCCGGAAAAGGGGCCATTCACTTATGTCAAGGGCTCGCACAAATTGACGGCGGCGCGCCTGCGCTGGGAATATGCCCGCTCTCGCATAGCGGCTCAAACCCACGACGGTTACTCTGAAAAAGGCTCGTTCCGCGCGTCAACTGATGACCTAACCGCAATGAATTTACCTGCGCCAGCAGGTGTATGCGCGCGTGCTGGCACACTTGTAATTGCCAACACTAATGGCTTCCATGGCCGCGGTCAGGCGGAAGAAGATCAATCCCGGCTTGAGGTTTGGGCCTATTCCCGGCCCAGTCCGTTCAACCCCCTGCCCGGTCTGCCGTTTCATTTTATCAGCACGCTCCAGTCGGCTATATTGAAAGCCTTTTGGCGCGGGAAAGACCGAACAGCTGCGGCGCGTAACAGCCGTGCAAGCTGGCATTTGATTGATGCAAGCGAAATGACCGACTTCGACCAACCGGGCGCACCGGGCAGCTAAGCCTTTATGGCACCACAATTTTGTTTGAAAATTTTTTGAAATCGCTATGCTGTGATCAAACGAAAGCAGTGCAGCCCACATACTGGCCTTCTGGCAGGGTGGGCAATTGATGAGAGACCAAGTTATGTCACACCGCGAACTCGCTGCCGTTGTCCTTGCCGCTGGCCGGGGCACACGTATGAAATCTGCGCTGCATAAGGTGTTGCACCCGGTTGGCGGTAAAGCACTTGTCAGCCATTTGCTCGACACGGTCGCAACGCTAACACCCGCCAAAACCGTTATGGTTGTCGGCGACAACGCAGACCAGTTGAAAGCCGCCATTAACGGCGTTGAATTTGCTGTGCAGGACGAGCAGCTGGGCACCGGCCATGCTGTGCGTTGCGGCATGCCGACGCTTGAGAGTTTTAGAGGCGACATTCTGGTGCTATACGGTGATGTGCCCTTTGTTACCGCCGAGGCGATGCAATCCATGCTTAAAACCATGCAATCCACCGCCGGTTGCGGATTGGTGGTGCTTGGTTTCCGGGCAGATGATCCCGCTGCGTACGGCCGGTTAATTGTCGGGCCGGACGGCGCGCTGGAGCGCATCGTGGAATTCAAGGACGCCACACCAGAAGAGCGCGCAGTTGATTTTTGCAATTCGGGCATGATGTTGATCTCAGGCGCGCATGCTGCCAAATGGCTAAGCGCGCTGACCTGCGACAACGCGGCCGGCGAGTATTATCTGACCGACCTGGTGGCTATCGCCCGCGCGAACGGCGCATATGTCGGACATGTTGAAACCGATGAAGCTAACCTTATCGGTGTGAACAGCCGCGCCGAACTTGCCGCTGCGGAAGCTGCTTTTCAGGCTCGTGCCCGCGCAGACGCAATGACCGCAGGAGTAACCCTAGTGGCGCCGGAAACCGTATTTTTCAGTCATGACACAGCCCTTGCCGCCGACGTTACGGTTGAACCCAATGTGGTATTTGGTCCTGGCGTCCGCGTTGAAGCAGGCGTGATCATCAAGGCCTTCTCGCACATCGAAGGCGCGACCGTGCGCAAAAATGCCAGCGTTGGGCCCTTTGCTCGTCTGCGCCCGGCTGCGGACATCGGTGAAGGTGCCAAGATCGGAAATTTTGTCGAAATTAAAAAATCGCGCTTAGCAGCTGGTGTTAAAGTAAGCCACCTTTCTTACATCGGCGACGCAACAATCGGCCCAGATGCTAATATCGGCGCGGGCACCATCACCTGCAACTATGATGGTTTTCTGAAATACAACACCCACATCGGTGCAGGCGCCTTTATCGGCTCCAATTCTGCGCTGGTGGCCCCTGTTACCATCGGCGACGGTGCTATTGTAGGTGCCGGTAGCGTTATGACCAAAGACGTGCCCGGCGACGCCCTCGCGGTTTCGCGTGCGAGGCAACGGGACATCAAAGGCTATGCCGCCAAATTTCGCGCTGAAAAGCAAGCCGAAAAACAGGCGGCCAAAGCAAAGAAAGAGGGCTAGGCCATGTGCGGCATTGTAGGAATATTGGGCAATAGCCCGGCTGTCCCACGCATGATGGACAGCCTGAAGCGGCTGGAATATCGCGGTTACGATTCAGCTGGTGTCGCCACGGCCTCCGGCGGCAAACTCGACCGCAGGCGCGCACCGGGCAAGCTCTCGGCTCTGGCAGACGTGCTTGCAAACAGCCCTTTAGAAGGCAACAGCGGCATTGGCCACACCCGATGGGCCACACACGGCGAACCGACACAAAATAACGCCCACCCGCACATGACAGAACGAGTGGCTATTGTTCACAACGGCATCATCGAAAATTTCAAAGTATTGAAAGACGAACTGATCGCAGCAAAGACTAGTTTCGAAGGTGACACCGACACTGAAGTGGTGGCGCGGTTGATGACTCACTATCTGGATAACGGCCTTGCCCCGCGCGCAGCGTTTCAGGAAACCCTGGGGCGATTGGAAGGCGCTTTTGCCTTGTGTGTGTTGGTTGCAGGCGAAGATAACCTGATGTTCGGTGCGCGCGAAGGCAGCCCACTGGTTATCGGCCTGGGGGAAGGTGAAAACTATTTAGGGTCTGACGCCATGGCGCTTGCTGGCCTGTCCAACCAACTGATTTAACTGGAAGAAGGGAGCGGGAGGGGGGGGGGGGGGGGGGGGGGGGGGGGGGGGGGGGGGGGGGGG
>JAALKD010000015.1 GCA_011088215.1 Sphingomonadales bacterium
TGTGCTCTTCCGATCTCTTTCTGCGATTTCGGATCAAATTTATGGATATCAAGTGTCGGCGGACCATTTTGGCCGGATTTTGCTTCAGCAGCGTAAAACTCACCGGGTGCACCCGCATACAAAGCGGCCCAAGTGGTGTTAGCTGCAGGCATAGCAACGATCCGGCTCAGGATACCATCAAGGTCAATCTTCAACGCCTTTTCAGGCTCTTCAGACTTACCTTCTTTCTTATCTTCCGCTGCGTCATCGCCCTCGGCTGCTTCAGCATCGGGCGCTGGCTCGTCGTCTGTTTTCTTTCCGGCAGGTTTTTTGGCAGTGGGCTCATCATCGCTGATAGGCGCTAGCGGTGAGGCTGTGTCCTTGGACAGAACAGCAGCATAAATGGTTCGCGTGGTGGTGCGTCCCATACCAGACATATCGGCAAAACTGATCTGCTCACCAACATTGGTACTAGCAGCGAAATAGAGGTATTTGCCATTTTTATCAAATATGGGATAACGGGCGTCACTCATGCCGTCCGTTATCTGATGAATTTCGCCGCTTTCCAGCGAGTAGACAAAAATCGCGCGCAACAAGTTGGGCAATTGTCTAGCGTAAGCCACCCAGTCACTTTCCGGCGACCAGCTGGCCACCAAGACATCACCGGTTGTTACTATGTTCTTGTCGATACGTACCGGCTCGGCAACGCTATCCTCTGAAACATCGACATACCACATCACGTTGCCGTGGTCGCGGAAGGCAATCTTCTTGCTATCAGGGGACCAAACCGGTTGTCGGTAAAACATCGGCGGCAGCTTGATCACACGTTCAGCTTCAACCGCCTTTTGGTCTCGGATATGTAGGGCATACTCGCCTGTGGCTTCGGAAAAATAGGCTATTGACTGGCCGTCCGGCGACCAAGCCGGGTCACGCTCCATTGCGCCGACTGTTTCAGTGATGTTGCGGACATCGCCCTTTTTGGCGGGTACCGTTAAAATTTCGCCGCGAGCCTCGAACACCGCGCGTTTACCACTGGGTGAGATTGCCGCGCCTGCGATCCGGTCACCAACCTTTTTATAATAAGGCCGCACCGATCCCACATCGGCGTTCAGCGTAATTTCCACCTTGCTAGCAGTCTCTGCATTCGTATCGAAAATATGGATAGTGCCAAATTCTTCATAAACGATGGCACCGTCTGGCCCGGCGCTGGCCCACTTTATGTCCATGCCTTCATGGTCAAATGCGCGGCGCACCCGTTTACGATTAGTGTCGTATGAATACAGACGAAAGTTACCAATTTTGCTATCGCGGTCGGAGATGAAGTAAACCTTGTCGCCGATCCACATTGGGTTTTTGTCGGTGGCACCAGCGTCTGGCACTTTAATGATGCTGGAATCAGACAGGTCTGCGATCCAAATTTTGTCCTGCTGGCCGCCCCGGTAACGCTTCCACGCCAACTGCCACTGGGTTAATGGTTCGTAAGCAATGTAATCGCTGTCAGGCGAGTATGAGCCACGCTCTGCCATCGGTAGCGGCAACTGCTCAGGCAGCGCACTACCGCTCAGGTCGACAGTGAAAAGCCGGACAAAATTGACATAGCTGTTACGAGGCGAACTGAGCAGTACACGGGCACCATCATTGGTCCATCCCCGAACCACATCTGCACCTGGGTGGTAGGTTAAGCGCTTGGGTGTGCCACCGTTGATATCGATGACATAGGCGTCTATGTTGCCGTCATACTCTCCGGTAAAGGCAACTTTGCTACCATCCGGTGAAAAATAAGGCGTACTTTCATTTCCGATACCGGTTGTAAGCCGTTCAGCCTCGCCGCCACTGCGATCAACGCGCCACAAATCACCAGCGTAAGAAAACACCACATGGGCATTACTGAGTGTTGGCTCCCGAAACAGCGAATTATCCTGCGCCGTAGCACCACCAACTGTCATCACCGACAAACCAAGCGCGCCAACCAAAAATTTGAAAATTATGTGTTTCATAAAGCCTCCCAAAGCGTCCCAGCCAATTTTGAAAAACCGTATGGCATATGGCAAACAGGCGCAACCGATATGCAGCAAACTAAACTTTAGATGACAGATCGTTGGCGCTGGAACCAACTCATGGCAGGTGTCGCCCAAATTTATTTAACTGACACGGAATAATTCAGTTAATTCCGCCGCACAAAAGGCAACTCGCTCAACGAAACCTTAGTCACTTTCCCATCACTGTCCAGGCTAATGCCCAATATACTGGTAGTGGGAAGATGGCTGTTTTTCGGGTCAACTAGCAGAAAACTATTGTCGGGTTGACGCACCAATTCAGTTTGCCCCACGCCGAGAGTGGCGATTAGTTTTCCGTCGATTTCCCCGATGATGAGCGGATAGCTGCCTTCCAGATCATAGGTGCCAACAAGCGCAGTATTTGCGACATCAGGGTGTTCCGGCTTATCTACTTTTTCTGGCTCGGCTTCCGGATGATAGACGGCGTATAATTTTTCAGACCAATCAGTGCCAGTGTTTCCGAGTAACAAGTCAAACACCTTATACATCAATGCATGCCGGTATTCGATATGGTCGCTATTGATAAACACATAAACGCCGAGTTTTTGTTCGGGTATCAGACCAATGATGGCAGACATACCGTTAATGCTGCCGGTGTGCATCGCCACTTTCTGGCCCATGTAATCATGGACAAACCACGCCAGGCCATACGCATAATAGTCATGAGTATAGCTGGCTGCAGCGGGATATATACTTGCTGGATTTAGCAGCATTTGCGGCGACATCATTTCGCGTAAGTTTGCTTCCGAAACCAATTGTTTGCCCTGCCATTTACCGCCTGCTGTAAGGAAAGTCATCCATTTCGCCATGTCGTTGGGCGTCGAATTCAACATGCTCGCAGATTGGCTATATTCGATGTAAGGATAGGTAATGAGGTAATCGGTACCGTCCATGTACTGATGCGCTTCCGCCCGGTTTTTAGCATTGGCAACCTCTGAATCCAGTAGCAAGCTGTTGCTCATACCAAGCGGAGCAAGAATGCGTTCACGAACGAATTCGTGAAAAGGTTTACCCGTTATCCGCTCTATAACCCGACCAGAGAGCGCGAAGGTCGTGTTGTTATAATCCCACTTCCTGCGAAAACTGGATTGCTGACTGTTCACATCCAACATCGCCCAGGCACTGTCCAGGTTTTTGCTTGTAAACATATTGACATTGCTCAGAAATGACACGCCGCTGTTGTGGCTAAAAGCATCCCTCAGCGTGAGGTTATTTTGTACAAATTTGTCTTTCATCCGAAATTCAGGGATATGTTTAATGATGGGATCGTCCCATGATAAAAGTCCCTCATCCACCAGCATGGCAACAGCCATGGAGGCAAATGCTTTTGTTGTGGAGCCTGCCTGAAAAACCGTGTCCGCGTTAACTGGTTCATTCGTCTCAATTGATTTAATTCCGTAGCCCTTTGCGAGAACTGTCTCACCGTCTTTCACAATTGCCAGACCAAGACCCGGAGCTCGCCACTTCTTCATGTCGGCAATAACCACCGCGTCAAAATCATCTGGTATTGACTGGGCGTTGATCGGCAAAACCAGCACAACAAATGCCAAAAACAACTGAGCAAGATATTTCATAGTCTCATCTTTCTATTCAATGTCGACGTCGGTCAGGCGGTCCAGATATCGCCGAGAACACGCCTGAAGTTATCGCCAAGCACCATGCGAATATGCGTATCGGTATAACCACGGCCAATAAGACCATCGGCCAGGTCAAACACTCGTTTTGGATGGTTGAAATCGTCAGCGTCGATTTTATCGCGGAATTTGTAGCTCTCACTATAGCCCGATTTCAGTGCGCTATAGGCTGGCTCCGGAATGTCATCATATCCGTCCAGATCCATGTCGGAACCGATGCCCACATGTTCAATACCCACCATTTTGGCTATGTAATCGACATGGTCTATAACCTGAGCGATGCCTGTTGGCTCTTTGTCGCTAACAAACTGGCGTACACCGGTAATACCCATAACGCTGCCTGCTTTACCCATTGAAACGATTGCTTCATCGGGCTTACAACGCACATGCCCGCCAGCCAGTTTGCGCACATTTGAGTGAGTGATCAGCACAGGATTTTTAGACACCTCAAACGCATCAAGCGTTGTGCGGTCACCGCAGTGCGACACATCTACCGCCATGCCCACTTCATTCATGCGTTCAATAATGCTGACACCGAAACTACTAAGGCCGCCGTCGCTACGGTCTGTTGAGCCTGTCCCGATCAGGTTCCGGCTGTTATAGGTAAGTTGGCTGATCCGCTGCCCCAGATGATAATATTGGTTAACATCATCCGGCGTGCGGAAATGATCCGCGTTTTGTATGCCAACAATGTAGCCAACCCGTTCGCCTTTTTTCAGCGTGTCCAAATCGTCCATTGAATCAATGCGGCGTAACTGGTCAGGGTGTTCACTTGCAGTTGCATTCAGGCGCGCAATAAAAGTCGCCGCATCATCGGCGCCCACCCCCATCGCCGGATGGAATACATCTATACCGCTTGAGAGAACCCGTTTCAGCTGTTCCTCAGGGATTGCAAAACCGTCCTGTTTTTTTGGATTTTCACTGAAAGCAGCCAACATTAGCGGACCCATGGAAAAGGGCAGCGACAACATATCAAAAACCTGGGTGCTGTTTACCAGATCAACCGCTCGGGTGCTGTAGGTCTTTTCATCTGATGCAAAAACTTTAATGGCACCAAAGTTTATCATCGGTAGTGCGACTGTTGCGGCAACGCCGCCGCGCAGGAACCGCCTACGTGTCTGGGATGTCATAGCCATTCTCCTCCAAATTTCTGAATAGGATGAACTCGGCAACAGGGAATCTCTAGGTCGCCAATCTGTTCAGTTGTCATGTGTAATAATTGAAGCCCAAGAAGTTCCAATAGTAGTAGAACCACACAAAAAACAGGCCCGCCGCACTAACAATGCTATAACGAATGCGTGCCCCTACGCCTGCAAGCAGGCCATCACGCCATATCTGAACAGCCATATAAAGATGATATCCGGTTGCTATCAGGCCCAGGAGCGGCAGTATCAACCCTATTTTAAATAGGGTTGGTATTTCATACATCAGTGGTTGGATGCCGCCGCTGACGGTTATGCCCAACACTATCAAAAACAGCACGTTGATTAAGGCAACAGCAATCGAAGCGCGCTGTGCATTTTTCTCAGTCCCAGCGAGCTCGCGGAATGAACGCCACTGATAACCTAGCCTCAAAAACACACCCACAAACACCAAAATAGACAAGCCGATCATAGTGCTTATGAAGGACATGGTTTCATAAAATGGTGCGCGGAAATACTGGTTCACTCCCAAACCGTCCTGCGCCATACCTGTTATGTTACCGTTTTCATCTTGCTGAAACGCGATCTGATCATAACTGTCAACGTCTCTGAACAGGTTTTTACCAACTTCCACATAACGTGTGGCACCGATCATCAATGTATTGTCCGGCATCGGCACAACATCTAGGCCACCCAGAGCCCTCATAATAGCCTCTACTCCATTAAAACTGCTGCGCCACGCGTGAAATTTCCCTGCATATTTCCCGGCCCGGTCGCCAAAGTCGGCTGGTGGGTTAATTGCTGGAACTTCTCGAGGAAAAAATTCATCATAAAAGGCCGAGACAAACGCCAAATATGTTGCGCCCCCACCGGGACCGCTGAAGGAAGAATACAGCATGAAGTCTTCACTTCGCGACAATCCAAAATGAGAGAGGAACACCGTTGTGCCGCCATCATGACCGAAATTGTCAAACCCATCTGGGCCGAACCGACGCTTGATAAACCCTAACCCCATGCCGCGAATACGCTCGTCGTGCGCAAAGCCCTCGTCTGTCATTTGTTGTAAAGTTTCGGCTTTTAAAATCTGGCCACCGGCATATTCACCGCCGCCCAGGATTGCTCGTGCAAAAATGATCATATCGGTCGCTGTTGTCGCCAATGCGCCAGCCGGGCCGAAGTTGGAGATAATCTCGTAGTTCATCTCAACATATTTGTCAGCCTGATACCGGTATGCCTTCGCCATATTGGCATCCAGTTCTGGCGGCAGCGGCTCAACGAAACTTGAACTGGTCATCCCCAAAACATCAAAAATGTTTTTCTGCACATATTGGTTGAATTCGACGCCAGATACATTGGAGACCATTAAGCCCGCCAGAGCGGTTGCCCAGTTCGAATAGGCTGTGTGAACACCAGGAGGGTTGACCCTCTCAGGCTGGTATTTGGCTAGAGCTTCGGCCAACGGAATAATCCGGTCCGGGTTGTCAATAATCAGATACCCAATACCGCCGTCTTCAAAACCGGCAGTGTGGGTCATAATATCCCGCAAAGTCACCGGTTGGCCGGGCCAAGTATCTTCAACTTTAAAAGTTCGCAAATATTGGTTTACGTCAGCGTCCAGGTCCATTTTGCCCTGCTCGACCAGCTGCATCACCGATACCCAAGTAAAAAGCTTCGAGATGGAGCCCGGGCGAAACAGGCTGGTTGCCGGATCAACAGGAATACGTTTTTCAACGTCGATAAATCCGTACCCTTTGGAGAAAATTACTTTGCCGCCTTTCATCACCGCAACCACACCTGAAGGGCTGTGATGTTGCTTCATGTTAGGTTTAACAACACCATCGACAAAGGCTTCAACAACTGCTGGGTTTGTTACATCCGGCACGTCGTCAGCAAAACTAGGGGCTGCAGCAAGCAGCAAACTGACCGCGAAAGCTTGCACAAGCCTTGAAACCGAATAGTTTCTATAAAAATTTTTCACTTTATTCACTCCCTAAAGTCCAATCACCGCTGCAGCCATCTCCGTGCCCACGCTGTACGCGCAGGCACGGCAACAGGGCCTAGTGATACTGCCAACCAATCATGTTCCAATAATTGTAGAAAATAGCCATGAACACCGCTGCAGCGGTTACCAGTGAATAGTGAATGCGTCGCCCAAGTCGCCAAAAGCCATCGCGCCAGGCTTTAACGGCAAAATACGCCGTACCAATTGTCGTCAGGACGATGACAATTGGCAGAATCAGGCTGAGCTTCAAAATGGTCGGGATTGTCTCGTAGATTTCCAACTGATACGTCGCCATAATTCCGGCCAGTAAAATAACAAAAACAACATTCATCGCGCTGGTCGCCATCGACAGCCTTATGGCTGTTCGCTCGGGCGCCCGCATGGTTTTGTATTCTTTGCGGCGGTATAGCCAACCGGTCCACACAGTCAGGAACAAAAGCAGCGACACCAAAGGTAACAACATTTTAAAGAACGACGATTCGAAGGCTGGTTCACGGCTCAGACCCATGAATGGAAGACCATCAATATAGAGATCCCTGATGGCACCATTTTCGTCTTCACCGAATGCGATCTTCATCTTACCGTCAACCTGCCGGAACAGATTGTTGCCAATTTCAACAAATTGGCGCGGCTCAGCGAACCCCGAAAAAATCAGCGTATTTTCACCGGACAGAGCAACGCTCATTCCACCACCAGCAAGGCCCATGGCTTTTTCAAGCGTGCTAAAATTTCGACGCCAAAAGGTGTAGGTGCCTGCATATTTCCCCGCGCGCTCGTTAAAGTCTGCCGGAGGAGTAATTTCTTCCATAGCTTTCGGATAATACTGATCATAAAAAGTATTGATAAACTCAGTGCGGCCTTTTGTTCCGGTCATGGTCTGATAGGAAACAAAAATGCCGAGACCTTCATCCTTATCAATCATCATATCTGTATGGAATTGGAAGGTATCCCCGCCGTGACCGATAAGCCGGTGGCCATTCACATAAGTCTCGTAAAACCCGTGTGCCATACCACCAAGGCGATCATCGGGCTGAAACAAAACCGAGTGCATTAGTTTCGCTGTTTCCGGCATCAAAATCTGGGTGTTACCGAGTGTACCGTTGTTCAAATGAGCCATCATAAATTGCGCCATATCGATCGATGTAGCCGCAACCGAACCGGCAGGCCTTACACCCCCCAAAATCTCGTAAGGCTGCTTGACGTAAACGCCTGCTTCGCGCTTATAACCAACGGTCATATCAGCAATAATGTTGTCAGGTAACGGTTCGCGGAAGGATGTATGGTCCATACCCAACGGCATGATAATATTTTGCTCTATATATTCGTCAAACGGCACACCAGACACATTTTCAACAATCAACCCGGCCAGTGCGGTTGCATAATTGGAGTAAGAACCATAAGCGCCAGGTTTGTTTACCCGCGCAGGGATATGTTCCGCCAAAAAATCCCGAATACTGGATGCTTTGTCGGGGTCGTAATTAATCAGGTAGCCAAGGCCGCCGTCTTCAAAGCCAGGAGTATGGGTCAAAACATGTTTCAGCGTAATAGGTTCGTCAAACGTGTCTGGAATTTGAAATGTTTTCAGATACTCGTTGATATCAGTGTCCAGATCCAGATTGCCGCGTTCCAGTTGCTGCATCACCGCAGTCCATGTAAAAAGCTTTGACGTGGAGCCAATCCGGAACATGGATTTTTCAGCCGTCACCGGAATATTGTTCTTACGGTCCTGAACGCCGTAACCTTTGGCAAAAATAATTTCGCCATCTTTAACCACGGAAACTGTCATTGCCGAGATATCAAGCAGCTTGAACTGCGTCTCCATCATTCCGTCAATGAAAGTGTCTAGATTTGGGTAAGGCTCTGCCACCGTCACAACGGCATCTTCTACTGCCGCATCTGCCGTCGGGGCTTCATCCTGTGCTGTTGCCAGCGGCGCGAACCACGTAGCAAATACGGCTATTATAGATAGTTGTTTCATTATCCGTTTCATTTTACCCTCGCTCCCTCAATTTATTTTCACAGCCACTCGCTGATTTATCCCCACAACGCCCGGGTCGGTTGACTAACCAGCCCCCCGCTTTTGTAATTCAACCCATTTTCAATATCGTGCTTCAGCAAAATCGGCCCATCAATGTCGACGAACTGACAATGCTGTCCAATCACATAGGCAGGTGCCATAGACAACGAAGATCCGGTCATGTTGCCGACCATCAAGCCTTTGCCGTCCCCCTGTGCGCTCTTCACCAATTGCAGGCCTTCAGTTAAGCCCCCGCATTTATCGAGCTTTATGTTGATAACGTCATAGCGCGCAGCCGCAATTTTATACTCTGACAGATCAATGCAGGATTCGTCGGCGCCGAGTGGCACCGTGGAACTATAGCCTTCAAGTTCATGATCATCGCCTCTCGGTAGGGGCTGTTCGATCATGGTCACACCAAGCCTTTTACAGGGCAGTGTGTATTCCTTAAGCTCGTCAAAACTCCAACCCTGATTGACGTCAATGATAAGCGTGGCATCCGGACGTGCGCCGCGAATAGCCTCCAGCCGTGCGATGGGGTCATCACCACTCAACTTAATTTTTAAGTGCGGATAATCGCCGAAAGCTTTAGCTCCCTCCGCCATCACCTCAGGGCTTTCAATGCCGATTGTCGCAACTGTTGTCAGTTCGTGAGGAGTGATATTCAGGAAGTTCCAGATGGAACGTCCCGCCTGTTTGCAGGTCAAATCCCACAGCGCGCAGTCCAGTGCGTTTCGGGCACCACCAGGCGGCAATAATTGCTGAACAAGATCAAAGGTTAGGTCACCGGTCACCTGATCTGCGACAGCCTCCAATTGTGCGGCCATCGAGGCTGCGGTTTCGTCCTTGTAATACATGCCCACTGCTTCGCCGCGACCCTGCACACCGCCTTTCTCAAGAATGACGCGCACGGTTTCGGTAGTTGTGAAACTGAATCCTGTAATATTGAACGGCGCCGCAAGCGGAAACACATGGTGTTCAATTTTCATAAACGAGGTCATATCTATATCCATTTTTCTTATGGGTTTAATAATGCACCCTATTTTTTTGTGCCCGGCCCACGCATCACCTGCCCGGGGGTGGCTCCGGTGTGCTGAGCCCCATCAAGGACAAGCACACCGTTGACTATCACATGGTCAATGCCCGTTGGCTTAGTTGTCGGGTCTTCCCAAGTCGCCGTATCTTGAATGGTTTCCATATTGAAAATTACAATATCTGCTGCGAGGCCTTCACGTAAACTCCGCGATCAGTCAAACCCATTCTTGATGCCGGCCACGATGTCATTTTCCGAATTGCGTTAGGCAATGTCAAAACGCCTTCGTCGCGGACATATTTCGCAATAATCTTCGGAAAAGTCCCGTAGCTACGCGGATGCGGCAAACCCAGAGCATCCAGGTCGCCTTCCTTCAAAGCGGAAGCCGCATCGCTACCGATACTGACAAAAGGGCTTTGCAGAGCGAGTTGAACGTCGTCTTCATTCATCATGAAATACAGCGCAAGCGGCCGGTTTGGCTGAGCAGCGAGCATTATGTCCCAAGCGATATCCGCCGGATCACGCCCAAGCGCTTCGCCGATTTCTGCCATGTCCTTACCATGAAATTTTTCATAGTCCGCCAGATATGAATTTGCCAGAACCACATTCTTCCAACCGCCTGAAGAATAAACCAGATTGGTCCATTCAGCAGTTGGCCCAGCAGCCAATTCTTTCTTCATCCGATCACGCATTGTAGGGTCACTAAGCCATTCAATGGCCTGATCCACGCCTTTGGCATACACCCAGTTAGGCGCGGTGATTTCCAAACCAGTGCCGCCCGCTGTGTAGGGGTACAAATCCGCGGCAACGTTAACGCCGCGGTTGCGCGCCGCCTGCATCAGGTCCAATGCTTTTTGCATATCGCTGCCCCAATTGGGATAATAAGCAGCTTTCAGGTGGAAAACCTCCACCGCAGCGCCGCTCTCTTCACCGATGCGAATAGCTTCTGAAACCGCGCCAAGAAACTGAGAGCTTTCATCGCGAATATGGCTGGCATATATACCGCCATAACCCTCTACTACCCTGGATAATTCGATGAGGTTTTCTGTCTTGTGATAAGCGGACGGCGGGTATATGAGCGCCGTTGTAATACCCATAGCACCGGCTTCCATAGCCTCCGCGACCAGCGCTTTCATTTGGGTTAACTGTTCAGGCGTAGGGTCGCCAGCGGAATCACCCAATACGGCAACGCGCGCCTGCGTTGCGCTATAATATGTGCCAAAATTGACCGAGATACCTTTTTCTTCGAGCTCAGCAAAATATGCAGCGATTTCTGCGGCTGGAACTGGTGTGCCACCCTCGCCACCGATTAGGGTCGTAACACCCATGTTGATCTTATTGGGGGCAAAGCCCACTTCGCGCAAGGCTTGGCCGGATTGATCCATCATGTCGATCCAACCAGGCGAGATATATTTGCCAGCGGCGTCGATTTCCCGCCGCGCGGCGCCTTCGACAACACCTATTTTGACGATCTTGCCATCATTGATTGCAATATCTGCTGCAATCCACGGGTTACCCGCCCCGTCAAGCACGCGGCCAGAGCGGATAACAATGTCATAGTCATCCGCAAAGGAAACAAAACTAAACGAAATAGAAAGGCAGGCCGCCAGCAGGGCCTGCGCGATTGAACCTCGTACTGTTTTCACTCTTTAAGTCCTTCGTTTGTCAAAAACCATACATTGTTACCACCCATGTGGTGACCCCTGAGATGCCGGAAAACAGAACATCTCAGAGATCGCCTTGGGGGAAGCCCCTGGCTAGAAGTCGACCTTCACGTTAGCGCCAATGGTTCTGGGACGCTCAAAAATACCCGTTGAGTTGGTCACTGCGCCGCCAATGAAATTGTCGGTTCGACTAAGCAATGCACGGTTGTCAAACAAGTTGGTCGCATATAGGCCAACGTGCACAGTGCCATTTGAAACGGTAAGGTTCAAATCGGCAAACGTGCGGCTTTCAATTGGCACATTGAGCACTGAAGTTGCCCCACTGAGAGCTGATGCTGAACCGGCAGTATAACTTACACCACCACCAAAGAAAGCCTTCCATTCGCCCGAAACATCGAAAGCATAACTCCATTGA
The DNA here is from genome assembly GCA_011088215.1 of Sphingomonadales bacterium. Lineage (GTDB taxonomy): Bacteria > Pseudomonadota > Alphaproteobacteria > Sphingomonadales > Kordiimonadaceae > Kordiimonas. The sequence goes on from JAALKD010000015.1 coordinate 11,944, forward strand.
ATCGACCCTTGCCAATCTGGCAAATTCGGAAGGAATTCTCCCTCAACAGCACCGATACCTGGCTCGTCCGAATTTACTGTGCTGGATGTGTAACCAAGGTTACCGGTTATGGTAAGATCATCCGTTGGGTGAATGTTGATAACACTTTCAAAGCCGTATGCCGTCAAGCCATCTTCCGCATTGCCGCCGGTGCTAACACCGTTCAAAACGACCGACGCCTGGTAGTTGGCCCAAGTAATCCTCCACAATGCTATGTCGAAGTCTATCATCCCATCTGCAGATTTACCTTTGGCACCAACCTCGTAGCTCCAAGCCTTGTCTGATTCAACTAGCGGCGGCGCAATGTCATCACCGGTAAAGGGGTCAATGATCGGAATATTAGGCTGTGCTGGCCGATAACCACTGGCAACCCGCGCGTAAAGCGATAGATCATCGTGCACACGGTAACGTGCCGCCATAAGGTACGTATCAACCGTGTCTTTAATCGGTGCGGGTTATATCGGTCGCACCGGCCAAAACACCTGTTATCAACGTATTCAATACCAGTTTGGTATCGCTGATACGTACTCCACCAGTAATATCGAATTTATCGCTGAAATAGTAAGTGAAATTACCGAATGCTGCATACTCGGTATAGTCAGACGGAAAATCGGCAAACAACAGATTGAAAGCCGGAACCGCCTGAACGTCCTGAATGTTAGATGTCTCTTCATTGGTATAGTAGCCACCAACAATCCACTCGAAAGCATCACTGTCCGCCGATGTAAGTCTAACCTCTTGAACGATTTTCTTCGCGCCGCTTGAAGCCACAAAAGGCACTAGGGTAGTAGTACCAGGAGGGCTACCCGACAGCAAATCAGTTAGTCCGGCAAAAGCAGCCGTAAGGTCCGTGATCGAGGAGTTTTCGTATTCGGTATGGCTGGTAGTGGATGTAAAAGTGAAGCCTCCGAAATCATAGTTAATTGTTCCAGAGTAAATCTCATAATCCAAGCTTATAGGCCCAAGCGCTTCAATGCTATCATAGTCCCCGAACAACCCGTCTGTCCCGTTTTCATCCGCCAAACTCACATTTGAAAGCGATTCTGCACTATTCTCCTGCCTGAGGTACTTGAGGCGAATTTCCAGTTCGTCTGTTGGTGTGAAAAACAAGTCCGCAGAATAGCCTTCTGCTTCACCGCCGTTTACATCCTCTTCCTGTATAGCGCCGGTTGCCCCATCGACAAAATCCACAAATCCAGGCTGCTCCTGATAGTAAGCAGCCACTGTGATGCCCAGTTTGTTCTTAATGATGGGGACGCTGACGCGACCACTGAATGTGTGACCCCATTCACCGTCTTTAACAACAGATGTATCTGCACTGAAAGATGCACGGAACTCTTCAAGGGCCGGGTCTCTTGATATGTAACGCAGCAAACCACCAACCGATGTAGCGCCAAACAAAGTTCCCTGCGGGCCTTTAATGATTTCCACCCGCTCGATATCCAGTAACAAACCATCCAACAGAGTATTCGCTCCGTTCGAGAAATTTGTGTTTGATGTCAACGGTGTATCGTCCACATAAATACCAAAGACAGGCGTTGCTGACGACTGCGGCACGCCGCGTGCCGAGATTGTTCCCCTTCCCGGAGAACCGACTTCAGTATATTGAATGCCCGGCAAATAACTAAGAACGTCGCGAATTTGCTGAAGACCTTTCAGTGTAAAATCTTCAGGCGAAACTGCCACCACCGATGCCGGCACATCCTGCAATGATTGCTGCCTGCGGCCCGCCGTTACGACAATTTCTTCAAAGTCCAACTGTTCGTCCGCAGCCGTCTGATCTTGAGCGGAAACACCGCCTGTCAATGCCGCTGCAGAAATGAACGTTGATGCCAAGCATCTGTTTTTAAAAGTTTTTAGCACAATTCCCTCCCAAGAATTTTAATAACTAGCTGCGCGCTGACGGCTATTCGCCAGGTTGAACCAAGCGATATATTTGTTATTATTCTGCTTTAATATGATATTTATGCATATTTGTACAGCATTATTTATATATTAGAATGTTTAATTGATATTAATTATGCTTTATAAATATATACGAAACGGGGCAGCCTTGATTGTGATTGACAATCTCTGTAAGAACGATTCTGGCGACCGTTGATATAGATGAAGGCGTAATTTGGATGGTAGACGACACATTAGGCGACGACACTACAGACGCTTACCGAGCGATCATTAACGCAATTGTCACGCAAAAACTGGCCCCCAGCCAGAAGGTATCAGAAAATATTATCAGCGAGATGTTTGGTTTTAGCCGCGCTATTTCCCGGAACTTGATTGAACGGTTAATAGCAAAACAATTTCTTGTCTCCATATCGCCTCGAGTTACCCAGGTTGCGCCGCTGACCCTGCTAGAGATAAAACAGAACTTCATGTTGCGTAAAATGCTGCTGCCGGAAATTGTTTCGCTTGCAGCTGCCAAGATCGACTTTGACGCTGTCTATGCATTAAACGAAGACATCCGCAGTATTTTCCCGATTGAAGACGACGAAGCAGCGCTGCGGGTTTTGAAAAGCAACAAGCGGGTTAACATGCTTATGTGTGAAAACGCTGGCTACCCCCTTATGTTGGACTGGATCAATCAGCTGGAAGATACCGCCATGCGCATATACTGGCTGTATGTGAAGGCCAACAAAAGCTTCCCCTATTCCGCTGAACAGCACGCGGCATCATTTGATGTAATCAAAAGCAAAGAGCCCGCAAGAATTAGCGCAATCATCCACGATATGATTTCCCAAACCGAAGAAAGAATACTCAATACAGTCTTCTCACACCCACAATTTTATACGCAAGACCTCAAAGTATAATCCCTGCGCAGACCCTAAAGCGCCATCACCGCCCAATAAGGCGGCTGGCTCAATAAGCATGTAATTTATAGTTATTCTGCTTTATTTTAAAATATGGCTGATTTATTATTGTTTTTGGGCCAACTATGCGGTACAGATTGTCCCGAACTAGGATTATCTGCGAAATTCCTACTGGTTTGCAGATGGTCAAATGACCAAAATGGTCAAGATGGCACTTGAGGGCGGGGACTTACAGTGAAACAACTTGCATCGACCCTGGGCGCATTAGCCCTGTTATTCAGTATCATTTCACCCACATTGGCGGCGGATGACTATGACATTGCAATAATTGGTGGGCGTGTCATCGACCCCGAAACCGGTCTGGACCAACGGCGCAATATTGGCATTACCGGCGCGTCAATCGCCATCGTCACCGAACAAAAAATCACCGCCACCAAAATAATTGACGCCGCCGGCCTTGTTGTCAGCCCCGGCTTCATTGATATGCACGCCCATGGCCAAACCATTCCGGCAGCACGTATGCAGGCCATGGACGGCGTTACCACCGGGCTTGAGCTGGAGGCCGGCGTGCTTCCTGTTTCAGACTACTATGAAGAATTGGGCCGGGAAGGCCGCCCGATCAATTACGGGGCGTCGGTTAATTGGGCATCTGCCCGCATCGCAACCCATCTTAATTCATCGCCAAGCCACGCGATTGAATGGTTCTTTGAAAACTTCAAAAACCCGAGCTGGCAAACCGCGATATCGACGGAGGACCAACTGGCAAGCATCGAGAAACTGGTGTCCGAAGGGTTGGATCAGGGCGGCATCGGCGTTGGGTTCCTGCTGGGCTATGCGCCCGGCACCGGCCGCAAGGAATATTACCAGATATCCGACCTTGCCGCCCGGCGGTCCCAGCCAACCTTTACCCATGCTCGCTTTCTTTCCATGCTGGAGCCAGGCAGTTCGTTTGAAGGTATGGCAGAGGTTGTTTCGGTCGCCGCAGGCACCGGCGTTCAGGCACATATTGTCCACCTCAATTCCATGAGCCTGCGCGACATAGACCTTATCAAGCCCATGATTTTGAAGGCACAGAGAAGCGGCTTGCGCATCACAACAGAGGCCTATCCATACGGCGCCGGGTCAACCGGCATTGGCGCGGCCATGTTTCAGGGGCCAAACTGGCGGGAACGTACCGGCGGCATGACTGCGCATAATTTTGATGTCAATGGCAAGCGGTTAACCGAGAAAGAATTTGCTTACTTGCAAAAAGAAAAACCTGAGACCGAAACCATCATCCATTTTCTTGATGTCAGCAAAGCCAAAGACAAAGCCAAGCTTGATATGTCGGTACTGATGCCGGGTGGTGTTATCGGTTCGGACGGCGGCACTTGGTCGGTAAACGGACAACGAGTTGCGAAAGACACATGGCCTATTCCTAAAAATGCATGGTCTCACCCCCGCGGTGCAGGTACCTATGCCCGGTTCCTCGGTCATTATGTAAGGGAAAGAAAATTACTATCTTTGCTGGACGCGATTGAGCGCATCAGCTACGGCCCAGCCAAAATTCTACAAGTCTCGGCACCGCAGATGAAAAAGAAAGGCCGCATCCAGGCAGGCGTAGACGCTGACATTGTTATTTTTGACCTGGACACTGTGGCCGACAGGGCGACCTATGCCAAACCGGCTCAGACGTCAGCAGGCTTTCACCACGTCATTGTCAACGGCACCGTGCTTGTCGAAGACGGCAACCTGAAAACCGACGTGATGCCGGGCCAGCCAATTCGAAATCAGGTGAAATAACCACCTGCTGACAAAGCCAAAACGGCATAGATTACCGAGAGGACGAAAGATCAACTTTTTCAAAATATATATTCTGCCCGGATTTATCTTTCAGTCTGTCGTTATTGGCGGCGGATATGCCACCGGGCGCGAACTGATCGAGTTCTTCTTTGCAAACGGGCCTCTCGGTGGACTTTTGGGCCTGCTGGTTGCCGGAACGATTTTTGGGGTGGTGCTGGCGCTAAGTTTTGAGCTGGCGCGCATCAGCAAATCCTATGACTACCGCGGTTTCTGCAAGACCCTGTTGGGGCGCGGTTGGTTTCTGTTCGAAATTTGCTACCTGATTCAACTTTTATTGGTGCTGGCAGTTATCGGCGCAGCGGCAGGCGAACTGACCAAAGCTACTTTCGGTTTGCCGCCCCTGGTTGGCACCCTCGCGCTAATGGCGCTCATTGGCATCCTTACCTTCAACGGATCGCAGGTAATCAAACGGGTTCTGGCCAGCTGGTCTATTCTTTTGTACGCGGTCTATATTCTGTTGTTTGTACTGGTGTTCAATGCATTTGGGGCCAGCATCGGTGAGGCCTACGCCCAGGAACCAGTGGGTGACGGCTGGATTTCAAGTGGCATTCTCTATTCCGGCTACAATCTGGCTGTTGTTCCAGCCGTATTGTTCGCCATATCCGAGCACCGCAAACGCCGCGAAACGGTTGGCGCCGGGCTTATTGCCGGCGCTATCGCCGTTATACCTGCCCTGTTATTTTTTATTGCCATGATGGCAAAATACCCCGAAATTGGTGACCAGCCGGTTCCTGCAACTTTTCTGATGTCGGCGCTGAATATCAACTGGCTCAACCTTATTTTTCAGGTGGTGATATTCGGCACGTTCGTAGAAACTGGCGCCGCGATGTTGCATGCGGTGAACCAACGCCTCGCAGCTTCTTTCGCCGAAAAAGACAGAGATTTGCCGCGTGTAGCTCGCCCTGTTGTAGCTGTCGCATTCTTAGCTATTGCCATATTCGCGGGACAAGTGTTTGGCATTGTCGGGCTAATAGCCAGTGGGTACGGCATACTGACCCTGGCCTTTATTGCCGTACTTATCGTACCACTTTTGACAATTGGCCTATGGAAAATAGTGACCAACAGGACGACCTCATGATCGTCTACAAAAACATAATAATTCGACGTATGCTTGAGGCATGCTGAGGCGCAATTCGAAACAACTACCAAACTAGGACCATGTTATGAGGACAATCGAACTAAGAGCCCCGTATATTATCTTCACCGGTGCATCGACCGAGCCGACATATGCAAAAACCGGCCTTGGCATGGTTGAATGGCGCCGCAACAAATGCAAAGGGCAAATCAGGTTAAGTGGTGGAACCGTAGAACTTGGCCTGCCTCATATGAGCCTGCAGCAAGCTGCTGATGAAGGCATTGGCTCGCTGATCATCGGCACCGCAGCCGTTGGCGGAGCAATCCCGGATCACTGGCTCGACACCTTGGAACAAGCGGCGAAGCTGGGCATCGACATTGTCGGCGGTGTACACACACGCTTAAGCGACAACCCACGGCTTCGCGCCGCGGCTGACGTGTCCGGTGCGAGGCTTGTTGATGTTCGGATACCTCCGGAAAATCTGCCCGTTGGCACTGGAGAAAAACGGACTGGAAAACGCATTTTGATGGTTGGCACCGACTGTGCTGTTGGTAAAAAATATACCGCTCTGGCATTGGAACGCGATATGAAAAACGCCGGATTGAACGCCGATTTTCGAGCCAGCGGCCAAACTGGCATTATGATCGCAGGGGCCGGCATTCCCATCGATGCCGTTGTTTCAGACTTTGTCTCCGGTGCTGCAGAACTATTGTCACCAGACAACGATGAAGACCACTGGGATGTCATTGAAGGGCAAGGCGGAATTTTTCACCCCGGATACGGCGCTGTCAGCTTCGGCTTGTTAACCGGATCGCAGCCTGACGCATTTATTCTCTGCCACGAAGCGGGCCGCACCCACATTGAAGGCTGGCCAGAGTTTGAACTGCCCACGTTCGCCGAAGTAATCGACCGCACAATTGCTATTGGTCAACTGACAAATCCAGCCATCCGCTGTGTCGGTGCCAGTATCAACACGTCAGCCTTGTCAGAGGAAGAAGCAATCGCCTATCTGGAACACCAATCCAGCCAATTGGGCCTGCCCTGCGTCGACCCAGTGCGTTACGGGGCGGAAGACATCGTTACAGAGATTATCGACAGCTATCACCCGTCAATTAAACAAGCAGTGGGGTGACTGCTTCTGCTGCTAATTTCCTCTAGGGAACGGTATCAATAGCATGAAAAGAATACTTAAAATCATAGGCATATCCTTACTCGCATTAATTTCTGCGCCGCTTTTGATTGGTCAGTTCTTGCGATTAATCGCCACTGACGTTCCGCCGCCCGGGGAACTCATAGATGTTGGCGGCTACAAGCTTCATATCAATTGCATTGAACCTGAAAACCCGAACCCATCTCTCCCGACGGCGGTTGTCGAAGCTGGCGCCGGAACCCCCTCCCCCACATACCATTGGCTACAACAAGGCATAGCGGAAACCACCAAAGTCTGTGTGTATGACCGGGCGGGCCTTGCCTGGAGCGAAGAAAGTAATTTAGCCCGCGACTCTGAAACTGTTGCAACCAAACTGCACACTCTTTTGAACAAGGCTGGCGTTAACCGCCCGTTTGTTTTTGCCGGCCACTCAATTGCTGGCCTCTATATGCGGCACTATGTGGAAAAATACCCAAACGATGTTGCGGGGCTTGTATTTCTAGATCCCAGCCACCCCGGACAAGTGGGTGCATTTGGTTTGAGCAAAAATGCCATGGAAAAGCAGGCAGCTGAAATGGAAGGACAATTATCGACTGTGAAATTAATGATCAACCTAGGATTCACTGAAATTTACAATCCGCTAGTCGCATTATCGCCTGACTTTGAAGGCTTACCTGATGATATCCAGAAGCAAGCAGATTACGTCTCCACCCTTATCCGCTATCTTGAAGCCGCACCGCAGGAAGGCGGCAGCTTTGACGTAGCTGCGTCACAGGCCGCGACCAACACATCTCTGGGTGACAGACCAGTTGTGGTCATTTCAGCTACCCAACTGATACCTGCAGAAGCCCTGCCGGAAGGCTTTCCGGATAACCTGACAGAAATCTTCACCAATCTTCACAAGGAAATTACCGCCCTGTCCAGCAAAGGGCGCCATGTGGAAATTGATACCGCCAATCACATGAGCCTGATTGCCAACAAGGATCAGGTGGCCAAGGCGTTACCGTATATCCGTGAAGTAATACTGGAAGCGTCCGGGCAAACCGAAAGGTGACAATCTAGGCGGCTAGTTGGCTAAAATCGGTAAGAAAATCAGCAAAAAAAGGAGTTGGAAAGATGTTTTTGGAGAGATTTTTCGGGAAAATCCGAATCCAAAGTCGTTTGTTTTTACTCATTCTTATTGGCTTCAATTTTTCATATCATGCCAACGCTGAGAACATTGCCAAGAACAATGCCGACAATTCGAACTTTGCAGAACTCAACCGGGTGATCCAGCACGAAGCAGCTGACAAAGGGCTGCCACTGCTTTCGATTGCCCTCGTAGACGAGAACGGCATTGTCTGGTCCGGCAAAGCGGGTTCGGAGGGCAAAAACCTAGAGGGCGTAAACGGCAACGACATCACCTACAAAGTGGGCTCTGTTTCTAAATTGTTTACCGATATTGCAGTGATGCAATATGTCGAGCAAGGCATATTGGATATTGATACTCCGATAACCAGCTACCTGCCCAACTTCAGGCCCGAAAATCCTTTTGGCACCAACATCACCCTGCGTATGCTGATGAGCCATTCATCGGGTTTGGTACGGGAACCGCCGGTTGGCAACTATTTTGACCCCACTGAACCATCGCTTGTCGACACTATCTACAGTTTGAACAACACAACACTAGTTTATGAGCCGGGTACCAAGGTCCAATATTCCAACGCGGGAATCGCAGTTGTTGGTTATGTTCTGGAAAAAATCAGCGGCAAGCCGTTTGCCGCGCTTCTCAAGGAGAATCTTCTCGCAAAACTTGGCATGAGTAATAGTGCATTTACCCCGGACGCAAATGTTGCGCAGAACCTGCCAGCCGCCTACATGAGTACTTACCAGGGCACGCGCTCAATTGCGCCCACCTTTGAGCTCGGCATTGCGCCGGCAGGCAGCATGTATTCTACAATGAGCGATCTGGCCTTGTTTATGGAGGCTCTGATCAAGAAGGGCGAAGGCGAAAACGGTCGGGTTTTGGCACCCGAAACCCTCGAAAAAATGTGGACACCTCAAACTGATATATTAAGTGGTCGCGCCCGTTCCTTTGGTATTGGTTTTTCACTGGGCGAGCTGGACGGCCAAAAGTCAGTGGCACACGGCGGTGCCATATATGGCTTTGCCACTCAAATGAAGGTACTGCCCGACAGGAAAATTGGCGTCGCGATCTCAACCAATCTGGACATGGCAAACGGAGTTGTTAGTCGAATAGCAGACCATGCCTTGCGCATGCTATTGGCAAAGCAAAACGGTAGCCCATTTCCCGCCTATGTATCTACGTTGTCGCTGTCTACTGAACAAGCAGAGCGCCTCAAGGGTACATACAAAAACGATGACGCCACCATTCAAATTGGCCAGCGATTTGATGACCTCTACATCGAAAGGGTTGCAGGGCTGTCGCTACGCCTTCGCGCGAGCAAGGGAGCGGCTGACTCTGTGGTCATCGACGACCCCATTCTTTACAGTGAAGACGTTAATTTCAGCGACGACGGCGTGACAGTTTTCGGCGCAACATACCAGCGCACCGAAAATGCAAAACCACCCGCCGCCAACGACCGGTGGGCAAACCTTTTGGGTGAATACGGTTTTGACCACAACATTCTATACATCACCGAACGGTTCGGCTCGCTAACGGCGCTGATCGAATGGGGTATGGAGTATCCGCTAGAGGAAGTCGGCAACGGCATTTTCAAGTTTCCACCCTACGGCCTTTACCCCAACGAACATCTGACTTTCCTTATAAATCCAGACGGAAAAGTTAAGGCCGCCAGTCTAAACGGCATTGATTTCAATCGCCGAGCAGTCGGAGACGTAGCTGGCAATGTATTTAAAATTAAACCAGTAAAGCCGATCCCCGAGCTCACAACAGCTGCACTGCAGGCCACGCCGCCAACCGAGGATATCCCCGCCAGCAACGCTGACCTGGTGGATATCACCGAGTATAGCAGCAGCATCAAACTGGACATCCGCTATGCATCCAAAGACAATTTTCTGGATACGCCGGTTTACTCGTCGGCCAGGGCCTTTATGCAACGCCCGGCAGCCGAGGCTTTGGGTCGAATTGCAGCCAAACTAAGAGACAAAGGTTACGGCCTTTTGGTTCATGATGCCTACCGGCCGTGGTATGTAACCAAAATATTCTGGGATGCAACACCGCCGGAAGGCAAAGACTTTGTCGCAAACCCAGTCGAGGGATCACGCCACAACAGGGGCGCCGCAGTTGATCTGACCCTGTATGATTTAAAAACTGGTGAGCCCATTGAGATGGTCGGTCTATACGACGAAATGACCGAACGGTCCTTCCCGCATTATCCAGGCGGCACCACCCTACAACGTTGGCACCGGGACTTGCTGCGCGCAGCCATGGAAGCTGAGGGCTTCAAGGTTTATCAATACGAGTGGTGGCATTTTGACTTCGATGGCTGGGAACAGTTTCCGCTCGGGAACCAGGTTTTCGAAAACATCAGCAATGACAAGTGACGAATGCTTGGGTTCTGCGAGCAACAATGCCGAGAGAGAATTGTGAAACCGGTGTTCAGTCAGAGGTATGCCCAATTTTCTTTCGGCCGGGCACCAGAGAGACACTTGTGAATGATGTGTCTGACATTGGATTTGCAATTGACAAAACAGAAGGTGATTACAAAACCCCCGGCAAGTTTGTGGTTTGTGCTGCAGCAAAACCGTTTGATGCATAATATTAATGCAAGCCCACAAGTTCCAATAATACGATATCTAACCGGTTGCAGACGCTGTTTTGGAACTGGTTAAATGTTTCTATTCGCTTACCTTCACATCATGCTGAAGTTGGCCCAGTCCGGATCAAATTTAACGGTATTTTTTCCGTTAACATCTGTAATAAAAATCGAGGAACATTCCGCGCCATGATCCGTGGCCCAAAAGGCAAAACGCCTGCTATCGGGAAACCAAGCGGGTGGAGCATACTCGCCAATTTTGGCATATCTATCATGGGGCACCGCAAGACTGGGCCGACTAGTCCGTCGGTCAAGCACGTAAATCTCAGCATTTCTAAGTCTTTCAGGGTGTTCTCTATAGTAAGCGATATGATGAGCATCCGGCGAGAAAGACGCGTGTTCCTCAGGCTCGAGGGAATGAATGATCCGTTGCACATTCTTTCCGTCAACATCCATTTCATACAATTGAAAATGCAGATATCCAGTGCGGGTAGAATGAAACAAAATGCTGTTTCCACCCGGTGACCAACTAGCAACCCCATCGCGACCAGGCGTTTTAGTCAAGTTTCGAACATCAGTACCATCACTATTCATGATGAAAACTTCGCGGTCCTCGTTGCGATCAGAATGAAATACAATCTCAGTTGAATCAGGAGAAAATTTGGCGAACATATCTACCGCCGGGTTTTTGGTTAAACGCCGCTGATCGCTGCCATCGACTGTCATCACAAAAATATCGTCGCTTTGATATCGATCTGAATCGAATAGTATCTGCGATCCATCACCGGACCAGGACGGTCGAGATTCGCGGCTACCGGAAAAGGTGAGTTGGCGGATTGACCGCGCTTGCATATTGCTAAGGTAAATATCTTGGTTTCCGGCCCTGTCCGACACAAAAAGCATACTCAAACCATCTGGTGAAATAGCCGGATGAGTATCATTGAAGCAGGCGAGTACGGGCTCCGCCGCGGCGGGCATAGACAGCAAGGGCGAACACATAAAAAGCAATGCAACAAAAATCGTCGATAGACGTTTCATACCTTTTCCCCAGATTTAAAAGTCTGCCCAGCCAAAGACACTAGTATAATAATGCATCGACCCCGCTTGTTTAGCACCAGCCAGGGCGTTAATAAACCCAGACAAAGGTTCAGTCGTCTGGTCAAGCGGGCGCCGTAATCCAAAGCAACCCCGCCTCAAAGTGTTCCGAGTAGTAGGATCAGCTTCTAGCTCGACGCTTCTATAATCACATAGAGGATTGGTTGCGTTGTTTCGTTTCCCAATCATTAGCAATCCAAATCGGGACGCCTTCCTTTGGAAGGGGGGCTTTGCCTAAAATTACATCAGCCATTTTTTCTGCCACCATTATTGTAGGTGCATTGATGTTGCCATTCGGCACGGTTGGGAAGACAGATGCGTCTACCACTCTAAGGCCTTCAAGGCCGATAACGCGGCACTCCGGGTCAACAACAGAGCCAGCATCTTCAACCGGTCCCATTTTGCATGTACCACAAGGATGATAGGCGCTTTCAACATTGGCGCGAACCCACTCGTCTATTTGCTCATCAGACGTGATATTTGAACCGGGCTGAATCTCCGCTCCCCGATATGTATCCATGGCTGACTGGGTCATTATTTCCCGCGTGAGCCGAATACAACACCGCCAAGCGGCAATGTCTTCTTTGTGTTGCAGATAATTGAACTCAATAGCTGGATGAGCGTCTGGGTCGACAGACGTAATAGCCACCTTCCCGCGGCTTTTGGGCTTATTTGGTCCAACATGAACCTGAAAACCATGCCCTTTTACAGACGGCGTGCCATCATAGCGCATGGCCGCGGGCAAAAAGTGAAACTGAATGTCAGGGGATTTCAAGCCCGCCTCAGATCGAATAAAGGCGCAGGACTCGAAATGATTGGTTGCCCCTAGTCCCGTCTTGAAGAAGAACCAGCGCACGCCAATCATAAGTTTGCTGAACAGATCTAACTTATTGTTCAAACTCACAGCTTTTTTGCAATGAAACTGGAAATAAACCTCAAGGTGGTCCTGCAAATTATACCCAACGCCCACAAGTTCATGCAGCAAAGCAACACCAGCATCTTTCAGATCGGACGCCGCGCCAACGCCGGACCGCTGCAAAATCATGGGTGAAGCGATTGAGCCTGCCGAAAGCACAACTTCCTTAGCAGCATCAAAACTGTGTTTTCGACGCTTTCGGCGGAGAGTTTCGCTTTTAGCTCGCTTTCCATCAAATTCAATTTTTTCGACCAGCGCGCCGGTTATCACCGTCAAATTCGAGCGCTTTAACGCAGGACGCAGATAGGCACGAGATGTCGAGGTGCGCTCACCGCCGTCGACCGTCATATGCATCGGTCCAAAGCCTTCTTGACGGTAGCCATTATAATCATCTGTAAGCGGATAGCCGGCCTCCACACCAGCTTCAATAAAAGCGCCATACAATGGGCTGCCAGTCATGTTGTTGCCGCCGGACACACCCATGGGCGCTACCACCGCGGTAATCATCTTCGCCACCTTGCCATGTTTCCGCGCGCTTGAAATAAGGCAGGCAATCTGCATAGCTCCAGCCCGAAGCACCACTTTCTTCCCACTCATCAAAATCGCAAGCGTGTCCGCGCACATAAACCATGCCATTGATCGAAGATGTGCCCCCTAAGCCCTTACCACGTGGGCATGTAATTTGCCTGTTGTCGATTGCTGGCTCAGGCTGAGAGCTGTACCCCCAGTTATATTTCTTAGATGCCATCGGGTAGGAAAGTGCGGTTGGCATTTGAATGAGAATGTTCTTGTCACTGCCACCTGCTTCTATCAGCAAAACCGTATGCTGGCCGCATGCGGTCAATCGGTTTGCCAGAACACAGCCAGCGGAACCTGCCCCAACGATAATATAGTCAAAGGTTTTATTCATTCGCAGGAGCCGCCCATCTTTTACATAACATGCAGCAACGCACGCCTTTTAAACACAAGTGTATAAATACAGGCATATAGCCCAATAACAATAAGGCCTATCCACTCGATTTTCAGCGGTGTGAATTGGTACAATAAAATCAGGCTATAAAGCAGACACCAATTAGCCGCGATATATTTGGCCTTGCCAATCCGCTCTGCAGTAAAGCTTAGGTTTTCAGAATAAAGCCTCGTCAACGAATCCAGTGAATTGATTACAAAGATAACACCTACAAACACCATGCAGATGCTAATGGCGTTGATCAACTGAACGGCTTCAGTGTGATAGTGATAAAGTACCGAAAACCAAAGCGCGATGGGAATAGAAGGTATGATGAGTAATGCCGCCAACAATTGCCACGTTGTCAGCCCGCCGACAAACCGTGCCACAAATTGGCCGATCATGATGCTCCATGAAAACCACCAGAACAGATAAAAGGCGTGATAGTCGGTTATGGGGCTGGTAAATTTATGGATATTTTCAAAATAACCCCTGATGTTCCCAGCACTGCGGAAGAAATCACCAACATCCATTTTGCCAAATACAAACAATAACACTATCAGCGCCAGGAACAGTGCACTTGAACCCAAACTGAGCCATTTTACATAGCGTATATCTGTACTGGAAACGACAGCCAAAAGAACAACTATCGCGACCAATCCATATCGGAAGACGCCTGTTATTCCATTGATGTAATTAGGTAAATAGCTGAGAAATAAGAAGCCTGTGAAAGCACATGTGGCGATAATGACCGTGTTATTGACGAATTTGACCCAACCTATATCGAAAAGCTTAACCTTGGGTTCGACCACGCAGAAATAGAAAGTTGTTAGAAAATAAAATGCCCAAACAAGGAAACCCCAAAATCCAAACTCTATGGCTAACGGATTGGTAAAGTTATACGCGGCCTCGGTTTCATATACAGGAAACTCCGTCAGCGGAAACATAATCAAACCAACATCAAGGCCGGATGTAAAAAGAACCGCCATGAAAGCCAAAAGTGGCAATGGATCGCTGCCTTTGAGGCGCATTTTGCTATATCTGATAACGATGACAGCCGACGTTAGAAACGTCAAAGCAATGGTTATGGAAAGGATTAAATTGATAGCAATTGTTCCCTTAATAAGAAACCATCGAGCTTACCGGCGATGATCTATGATTTGCATCCATTTGTCTTGTATAGACTTTTGTGATTTAAACGAAGGGATAGGTTTTAGTTTCCAACAGTGGGCGATAAGAAATTTTAAATAAAACGCCTACATCAACAACCGAAAAAGAACCAGATAGGTGGCACAACGGTAGCCCTGTTCGCGTAATCAGCGCTGCACTCGTCATCCTGTTTTCAGCCCTAACATTATTGTTTCCAGATAGTTCAAGCGCTTGGCTAGCTAGTGCAAAAAGCTGGTCTTTTGAGTGGTTTGATTGGCTTTATGCGATTACGCCCATCATTGTGTTGACTGTATGCGTTTTTCTCGCTGTGTCCTCCTTTGGCCTCATCAAACTTGGCGGCATAGATGCCAAGCCTGAATTTTCCATAGTATCCTGGATAGCCATGTTGTTTGCCGCCGGAGTGGGCATTGGCTTCATGTTTTACGGCGCGGCGGAACCACTTGCTTATTATACCGACTGGTTTGGTATGCCTCTAGGTGCCGAAGCAACCTCGCCGTATGCAAGGCGTCTAGCATTCAGCGCTACGCTATTTCATTGGGGCATTGCGCCGTGGGGCATATACGCAGTGATGGGTTTGGCACTGGGGTTTTTCGCGTACAATCGGGGATTGCCACTAACGATCCGCTCCATTTTTCATCCCATTCTTGGCAATCGAGTTTGGGGTTGGCAAGGACATGCAATTGACCTGTTTGCGGTTACGTCTACAATTTTTGGATTGGCCACAACGATAGGAATTGGCGCGACACAGGCCGCAAGCGGGTTTTCTTACCTTTTCGATTTTCAGGGAGGCATTGGCCTTCAGGTGGTTGTCATCGCGGTAATTTCGTCTCTCGCTATTGCTTCGGTTTTGAGGGGCATTAACAGGGGCGTCAAATGGCTCAGCAATATCAACATCATGCTGGCCGCTGCACTTCTAATATTCGTTATAACAACAGGGCCAACTTCGGCTATTTTACTTGGCTTCATCACACACTTCTATGACTACCTGATTGACACACCGCAGCTGTCTAATTGGATTGGCCGCACGGATACGGAATGGTTCCATGGCTGGACTATATTTTACTGGGCTTGGTGGATATCATGGTCGCCGTTTGTGGGTATGTTTATTGCGCGCATTTCCCGTGGGCGTACCGTGCGCGAGTATCTTGCTGCTGTAATACTGGTGCCACTCGCTGTCGCCGTGGTTTGGTTTACCGCATTTGGTGAAACCGCACTGTCGCAGTATGAAGCAGGGATTGGCGACTTGGCGGGCGGCGTCAACAATGCCTCTCTCACGCTTTTTCAAATGCTGAAGGCTCTTCCATTATTCGATGTAACTTCTTTAATAGCGATGGTTCTGTTAATTATCTTTATCGTTACGTCGGCTGACTCAGGTGCGTTAGTTGTTGAAAAAATTACCAGTTCAGGAACTACGGCAAGAGCACCCCATTGGCGTTCATTCTGGGTCAGCATGATCGGCCTGACATCCGTCGCTTTACTATACGGCGGCGGGACCACTGCCCTGCAAACACTGCAAGCTGCTACAATTGTTGCGGCGCTTCCGTTCACCGCTTTGGTTTTGGCCTGCTGTTTTAGCCTGTGCCTGTGCGCCAAATCGGAAAAAACACCATTAAATTAAGTGGTGCCGAACGAAAGCGGAGCATCCATTCTTAACGTCACAGTTGTTAGCAGAACATCACTTAAACCGACGGCCCAAACCTTCAGGGCTTATGCTCCCAATTCAGCCTTAACCTGAAGTCTACGCTTGTGCAGTAGGGGTTCTGTGTAGCCGCTTGGTTGCACCCGCCCTTTAAATATAAGATCGGCAGCAGCCTGGAAAGCAACGCTATGCTCGAAGTCAGGTGCCATAGGCCGATAAGCCGGATCATCGACGTTCTGTGCATCCACAATTACGGCCATACGCTCCAAAGCCTCAGTAACCTGCTCCACTGAGCAAATGCCGTGATGAAGCCAGTTTGCAACATGTTGGCTGGAAATTCGGAGCGTTGCGCGGTCTTCCATCAAGCCAACATTATTGATATCTGGTACCTTCGAACACCCGATCCCTTGGTCAATCCAGCGAACCACATAACCCAGGATACTTTGCGCATTATTATCCAGCTCTCGCTGTACCTCTTCACCTGACAGATTGCGCCCTCTCAAGAGCGGCACGGTCAAAATATCGTCCAGACTGGCACGAGGAGATGTCGCCAATTCTGTTTGGCGATCTGCAACCGATACCTGATGGTAATGTTGCGCATGCAATGTGGCGGCCGTGGGGGATGGCACCCAAGCGCAATTGGCACCCGCTTTCGGGTGACCAATTTTCTCATCCATCATTTTCGCCATTTCATCTGGCATTGCCCACATGCCTTTGCCGATCTGGGCAACTCCTTGAAGGCCGCACTCCAAACCAATATTCACATTCCAGTCTTCATAAGCTGCAATCCAGGGCTGACCTTTGATATCGCCTTTGGGCAAAAAGGCAGCCGCCTCCATGCTGGTGTGGAGCTCATCTCCTGTACGGTCCAGAAAGCCAGTATTGATGAACACCAAACGTTCCCTCACAGCGCGAATGCACTCTTTCAGGTTAACAGTGGTGCGCCGTTCCTCGTCCATCACGCCAATCTTTATCGTAAATTGGTCGAGGCCAAGAATGTCTTCCACACGGCTCATAATCTCGTTCGTCAGGGCGACTTCCGCAGGGCCATGCATTTTTGGTTTAACAATATAAATACTGCCCATCCGGCTGTTAGCGTTATGGCCCTTCTTTTTCAGGTCATGAAGCGCACAGAGACTGGTCACCAATGCATCCAGCAGACCTTCCGAGATTTCTTCACCGTCACGGTCAAGCACCGCTGGTGTGGTCATCAGGTGGCCTACATTCCGAACCAATAGCAAGCTTCGTCCCGGCAATGTTAAACGGCCACCGCCCGGCGTTTTATATTCCCGGTCATCATTCAGTCGGCGGGTTAGTTGCTTGCCGCCTTTGACAAGGTGTTCGCTAAGGTCACCTTTCATGAGGCCAAGCCAATTCCGGTACACCACTGTCTTATCAGCACCGTCCACTGCAGCCACCGAATCTTCACAGTCCTGAATTGTTGACAAAGCTGATTCCAGAACAACATCCTTTACGCCTGCTTTAGAGCTGGTTCCCACGGGATGGTCTCGGTCAATCTGAATATCGATGTGCAGCCCGTTGTTACACAACAACAACGATTCCGGTGCATCTGCAGTTCCCAGATAACCCACAAATTGTTCGGATTCTTGCAAGTCCACTTTTGCACCAGCCGATGTAACGGCCCTCATGCAGGCATCTTCAATGTAGTAACCTGAAACGTCACCGTGGCTGGCGCTGGCCAGTGGAACTGCCTCATCAAGGAAGGCAATTGCTTTTTCAACAACGGCCGCGCCGCGCGCTGTGTTGTATGTCTTTGTCTTCTCCAGCCCAGGGCTTTCTTCAATCACATCCGTGCCATAATAAGCGTCATACAAACTGCCCCACCGGGCATTGGCGGCATTGAGCGCAAAGCGGGCATTCATTACGGGAACCACGAGCTGAGGCCCAGCCACACTGGAAATTTCTGAATCCACATTTTGCGTCTTAATCTTGAAAGCCGGGCCTTCTTCAATCAGATAGCCGATCTCTTCAAGAAAGGTCTTATACTCATTTTTGTCGTAGTCAGGGCCAGGGCGTTGCTTGTGCCAAGCATCAATTTGGGCCTGCAATTCTTCACGAAACACGAGGGCATCTTTTATTTTGGGCCCAAACGATTGAACAAGGTCTGCGAAGCCTGCCCAGAAGGCCTGCTCATCAATACCTGTGCCGTCTAGGGCTTCGTTACAGATAAATTCATGAAGCTCAGCAGCGACGGACAAACCGTTCTCTTCAACCCAATTAGTCATTCAATACACCCTCGCACATTTGGCATGCGTACCACCGCATGCACAAAATAAAAGAGCGAGGCTTGGCCTCAGCTCTATCAACATTGCAGATCAGCGTTGCTTTATACCGCCTCTTCCCCACGGGGAAAAGGCGGCAGTTGCATTTTTATCTTCAGCTGTTTAGCCGAATTGATTCATTGTGTTGTCTTCGCCGGATGCCTTGAGTGCGGCTTCACCGGCGAAATATTCTTTGTGGTCATCACCAACATCGGAACCAGCCATGTTTTGGTGTTTCACACAAGCAATACCTTGGCGAATTTCTTCCCGCTGAACTTGCTTAACATAACCGAGCATCGCTTCGTCACCGAAGTAACGTTTGGCCAGATTGTCCGTAGACAACGCAGCAGTATGGTACGTCGGCAAAGTGATCAAATGGTGGAAAATACCTGCACGTTTGGAACCATCCCGCTGGAAAGTACGGATTTTTTCGTCGGCAGTCAAAGCCAACTCTGTCTCGTCATAATCAACATTCATCAGGTCGGCACGGTCGTATGCAGATACATTCTTGCCGTCAGCTTCCCAGGCATCAAACACCTGCTGACGGAAGTTGAGGGTCCAATTGAACGACGGTGAGTTGTTGTAAACCAACTTCGCGTTTGGAACGGCATCACGAATTCTATCTACCATGCTGGCGATCTGCTCAACATGCGGCTTCTCAGTTTCGATCCACAGCAGATCGGCGCCATTTTGCAACGAAGTAATACAATCTAGAACGCAGCGATCTTCGCCAGTGCCAGCCTTAAACTGAAACAAGTTAG
This sequence comes from Sphingomonadales bacterium, assembly GCA_011088215.1. Lineage (GTDB taxonomy): Bacteria > Pseudomonadota > Alphaproteobacteria > Sphingomonadales > Kordiimonadaceae > Kordiimonas. Next base: position 31,388 of record JAALKD010000015.1, read on the forward strand.
ACGGCAGGCGCTTCGGCCGCATCAGCTTACCGTCCCGGTTAATCACAACGTCATTGGGGTTCAGGTCACCCGCGGCTACTTCTTCGCAGTCGAGGAAGCTATTATACTGATCGCCGAGGTCCCCTGCTTCGTTGGATACAGCGAGTTGCTTGGTCAGGCCAGCGCCTAGGCTGTCGGTTCGGGTAACAACAATACCATTGTCGACGCCCATCTCGAGGAAGGCATAGCGACAAGCGCGAACCTTAGCGAGGAAATCCTCATGTGGAACTGTCACTTTACCATCCTGGTGGCCACACTGCTTTTCGTCAGACACCTGATTTTCAATTTGGAGCGCACACGCGCCTGCCTCGATCATTTTCTTTGCCAGCAGATAGGTTGCTTCCGCGTTACCGAAACCAGCGTCTATGTCCGCGATGATCGGAACAACATGGGTTTGGAAATTATCGATCTTGCTCTGAACGTCCTGCTCAAGGGCCGTGTTGCCCGCACCGCGGGCAGCATCCAAGTCACGGAACAGACCGCCAAGTTCGCGTGCATCTGCCTGTTTGAGGAACGTATACAGTTCTTCAATGAGGGCTGGAACAGAGGTTTTCTCATGCATGGACTGATCAGGCAGTGGGCCAAACTCAGAACGAAGAGCCGCAACCATCCACCCAGAAAGGTACAGATAGCGACCTTTGGTAGTGCCAAAATGCTTCTTGATGGAAATCATCTTCTGCTGGCCAATAAAGCCGTGCCAGCAACCCAACGACTGAGTGTAATCGCCAGGATCAGCATCATAGGCTGCCATGTCCTTACGCATGATATCGGCAGTGTAGCGAGCGATATCCAGACCCGTGTGGAAACGATTTTGCGCGCGCATACGTGCGACTGCTTCAGCATCAATACCGTCCCAGGTTCCGCTGTAACTGCTGATCAACTCTTGAACATTTTGAATGTCATCTTGGTAATTCATAGTCTTGGTTCCATTTGATCTTTCAGTATTTTTGTCAAAAGGCATCGCTTTTCTCCACTTTACAAATCCAGCATTTCACTTCCGGGAACTGGGTAATCCGTTTCTGAAGTGACTGGTAAGCGCTTTTTTGGCCCTTTGCACACGCGAAAAAGTATAATTGTAAATTGTTACAAATATTTTTGTAACTTTGTAAATTTTGTAATATACTACTTATAAGCAACGAGGTAAAAATGGCAAAAGAACGCAGCACATTCATGGGGCCAAGAATTCGGCGCATTCGCCGGGACCTGGGTCTAACACAAGTCATTATGGCTGAAGACCTTGATGTCTCGACCTCCTATATCGCTCTTATCGAGAGTAACCAGCGACCTGTCACGGCGGCTATGCTGCTCAAACTGGCTGAGATTTACCGAATTGATATTGCTTCGCTAGCGCGAGGCTCTGGCAGCGATTTAGATGCTCAAATGACAGCAGCGTTCAAAGCCCCTTTGTTTGAAGACCTTGATCTTTCACCCCTAGAAATACAGGATTTTGGCAGTACGTTCCCAGCGATGGCAGAGGCAGTGCTTCGCCTCAATACAGCCTATCAGGAAGGACAATTGGCGTTAGCCGATCAAACTGGTAGCGAGGCAACAGGGCCAGACCCCGTCGGAGAAGCGCGGCGTTTCCTCACAGCGCGCAAAAATTACTTTGCTGAAATTGATAGTCGGGCAGAGGACTTATCCCGGGACATAAAAAGAGCCGGTGGTTACGAAAGATACTTTGCGGATCAACGCCTTCGGGTTCGCCGTCTTCCTTCTGATGTGATGGTAGGCTTTACAAGGCGCTTCGACGTACATCGCAGAGAAATTATTCTGGATGAATCTCTCGACAACGCCAGTGCCTCCTTCCAACTTGCGCTGCAAGTAGTCTATCTTGAAATGACCGACGTAATATCAGACGCTCTGGTCAGCACCAGTTTTGACACTGAGTCCGGAGAAAAACTGACACGCCGTGCCCTTGCCAACTTTGCAGCTGGCTCCATAATGATGCCCTATCAGGCCTTTGTAAAAGCCGCAAAAACACATCTTTATGATATAGAAGCTCTCGGACGCCAGTTTGGCGCCAGTTTCGAACAAATCGCCCACCGACTGACAACGCTGCAAAAATCAGGACAGGAAGGAGTACCCTTCTTCTTCATACGGGTGGACGCGGCAGGCAATGTTTCAAAGAGGCTGGATGGGGCAGGTTTTCCGTTTGCCCGACATGGTGGTTCGTGCCCACTCTGGGAACTCCACAGCGCCGTTAAAAGTCCGCGACGAGTTTTAACCCAATGGGTCGAACTGCCGGGCGGCGAGAGGTTTTTTTCCATTGTGCGTACAGTCACCGCAGGTGGTGGTGGCTATGGACGCCCTCAAATTGAGCGAGCCGTTGCCCTTTGTTGTTCATCACAGCATGCTCACAAGCTGATCTATACGAAGGACACAGACATAACCGCTGTGAAACCTACACCGATCGGCGTCACATGCCGCCTGTGCCACCGGGCCGACTGCTTGGCCCGTGCGGAACCCCCTATTGGTCGATCGATTCTATCTGACGACTATCGACGGCCTTCCGCACCATTCGGCTTAGCAGACCCATAATTCCAAGCTAACAATCGCGCAAACAGCAAAATTACGACGACAAAAAAACTTGAGGTGTAGATCGAATAGATGGCGGTGAAGACGGTCTGCCTCGAACTAATCTCTCGCCTATTTCCCCGTTTAGCAGGGAAATTTATCTTTTTTTTATTTGCTGCATTCTCAATATCCGCTCTATACCAGTAGAATAGTAAGTCACGTCTTAATCATGTAAAAATGACGGAAAATACTCAAAAAACTGAGGGAACACAATATTGCTACTTCAAAATTGAGCCCTGCAAAGGCAGGGCCCAATATGCCTTTTCTAAAAAAGAAAATCGTCCGCTGTAACCGCGTTCGTATCTTGCAACAGAATTGTCAGATCACCGACGCTGATCATCAGATCGGAACCGACCGAGGTGATTGATAAACTTTCGAAATCAGTCTCAAGGGCTATGAGGTCAATTGTATCACTGGCTTCAAAATCAGTGATTAGATCATCGCCGCCACCAAGGTTAAACACAAATCTGTCGCCGCCACGTCCGCCTGTCAGGGTGTCCGCACCTGCACCACCGACAAGCGTATCTGCTCCGCGGCCACCAATAAGTACATCATCTCCAGCGTTGCCTGACAATTGATCAGCGCCCCGGCCTCCCTGTAAGGTGTCAGCGCCCTCTCCGCCCAATAGGGTATCGACGCCGCGTTCACCGCGCAGAAGATCATTGCCGCCCGAACCGTCGAGGAAATCGTCACCACGATCACCCATGAGCGTATCATCGCCGCCATCACCGTTCAGAATATCTGATCCGCGACCACCTGAAATATGATCATCTCCTGAACCCCCAGAGACAAGATCAGCACCTCTATTCCCATTTAGCGTATCGTTGCCAGTTCCACCGTCGATGGTGTCCTGACCGCGGCCACCACTTATGATATCATCTCCCGCCAACCCTGAGAGGTCATCATCTCCTCGTCGACCCTCAATAGTGTCGCCGCCACTCCCGCCTTCGAGAACATTGTCTTCATTGTCACCGACGAGCAATACCGGATCATCTGATTGAACTGTTATCCGCCCCAGGATGGGGTCATGGTCGCTGCCTCTAACTTGAAAGTCTGCGTTGACGTGAACGATATCAAGTTCGGTTCGGTCAGCAAGGTTACCGGTAACCAGGAACTGATCAATCGCCTGTGAATTCCCCTGGAAAATGAAAGTGTAACGGTCGTCATCTGCGGCGATTTCTTCCACCTGATTGAACAGTATCTGGTCGCCACCCGAACCACCTTCAATAATATCGAGCGGTGTTGAAAAGTCGAAATCATTAAAATCACCTAGAACGACAATATTTGCATCAGGATCGGTCACCAAAAGACTGTCGACATACTCATTTAATGCAGTTGCCTGTCCCGCGCGGCGGTCATCGCCGTTCTCTTCCGCTGGATGATTGGCACCAAACAAGTCATCTGATCCGCCTTTGGAGGTGAAATGATTATTAATCACTGTGAAGACTTCGCCTGCGAAAGCAAATTGCGCGAGCAAAGGAATACGTGATCCATTAAAGGCATCTGGCACTGAAACCCCTGCGTCTGTCAGGGTGGCCTCATCAAGTGCTTGCAGCGACCCATCTACCAGATCAACACGGTCATCGTTGAAGAGATAGGCAACCCGGATATTTCCGTTGGGTTGGCCGCCCTGCGTATTTTCCGCTACGGGGTCTACCACTGCAAACGAATAAGTTGGTCCGCCGGCTGCTTCTATCGCGTCGATGAGAGCTTGGAGGGTTTGATCAGATGCGACTGTGCCGCTGGCTGCACCGTTATTGTCCTGAACTTCCTGCAATGCAATGACATCCGGGTTCAAAAGGTTGTTGACAATTTGATCAGCGATAAGAGCAATCTGTTCCGTGTCGCTCGGGTCTAGGTTTAGCACATTGTAACTAGCGAAAGTTAGCTGGTCTTCCGATCCTTCAAGGCCAGTAACCTCAGCTTGCAGGTCTCCCGCAACTGGGGCGCTAATTTCGGTCGCTACCACTTCAAAGTTACCAAAATTGTATGTTACAACACCAGTGACATCACCGAGTAGGTCGCCGGTAACCACGTTGCTGATGTCTGGGGCGGGACCAACATTGCCGTCAATTTGTATCTGAATGCGTTCGGGGTTCAAATCGCCCTCTGTTGCAATCACTCCTCCTCGTGCGTTAAAACCCGTTGCCCCTGCGCCCTGATTTGCAACTGTAAAAATTTCACCAAACCCGTTTGCCGGTGCGACAGCAATTGCATCTTCAACAGTTACCCGCATTCCTTCCAGCGATTCGTAAAAATCGATAGCGTCCTGTGAGGGGTCAAACAGATTCGCCGCTGCGTCCACCGGATCAGACAGATCAATAGGTGTTGTGATTTCGTCGGCGCTGATAATCACTTCCGTTGGCGGTGTAATACCGCTGGTACCAATGACTATTGCAGCAGGCAAAGGGTTGCCCGATGAATTGATGGTGACGCTGTCGGCGTCAATCCGGGTAACAGTCAGTCTGTCATTGAAACCAGACTCATCTACATCACCCGTTACTTCAACATCGTCACCCACAGAGACGGTTGGTGCACTGCCGGTGAAAACGAAGATACCATCAGATGTGTCTGAGTTGCCGTCGCCTGCGGGATCCTGCAAATAAAATCCGTTATCATCGACTGCGGTTACAATACCAGTTGTGATAACCAGTTGACCAACAAACGACGAGATATGGCTGGCGCCCTGTATCTCGTATATTGCTGCTTCTACAGGGTCGCCACCGCCAGTTGAACCATTGGTAACGCCCGGTGTTGGATCTTGTGCAATAAAATCGCCGCTACCGTCGGGGTTTCTCGCTACTGCTTCATCAGCCTGCTGGCCATTGCCGTTTTCGTCAGCCTGAACGGTTTCGCCGAAGCCGGTTAACAAGCCTGTATCGTCGGCATCACCGGTGCCATATACAACTACATCCAGTAGGTTTTCAGTGCTGATCGGTGTATCGTTGGGAAAATCTGCAGCATCACCGGTGAACAGGGCCACCGCATCGGCGCCGTTTTGCAGAAAGCCGTCAGCCGTAACCAGGTCAACATCGGCAACAGCAGCATTGCCAACAACGAAAAAGCCATTTTCATCGGTAGTTTGACCGTCAAGATCAATCGCCAGATAAGACTGGTCGTCAGACCCATTGTAAAGCACGAGCACAAGGCCGTCGAGTGACGTGTTGCCTTCTCCGCCATCATACAACTCAATAAATTCGGCTGTGTCGCTGCCCGGTGTGTCAGAATCCACCTCGTTAATAATGATTGTCGCCGTTGGCCCACCAGTGGACTCGTTTGAAGCGCCTGGCGTTGGTGCCAAAGCGGCAAAGGCACCACTGCCGTCCGGGTTTCTTGCGACAGCGTCGTCAGCCTGTTGGCCGTTGCCGTTTTCGTCAGTCTGGATGGTTTCCCCAAAACCAGTCAGTAAGCCAACATCGTCCGCGTCGCCGGTACTATATACAACTACATCCAGCAGGTTTTCAGTTCTGATCGGTGTATCGTTGGGAAAATCTGCAGCATCACCGGTGAACAGGGCCACCGCATCGGCGCCGTTTTGCAGAAAGCCGTCAGCCGTAACCAGGTCAACATCGGCAACAGCAGCATTGCCAACAACGAAAAAGCCATTTTCATCGGTAGTTTGACCGTCAAGATCAATCGCCAGATAAGACTGGTCGTCAGACCCATTGTAAAGCACGAGCACAAGACCATCGAGTGAGGAGTTGCCGACGCCGCCATCATACAGCTCAATAAATTCGGCTGTGTCGCCGCCGGGTGTGTCGGAATCCACTTCATTGATAGTGAAGACCGGTTCAATCGCAAACACCTGATTTGCTGTTCCTGGCGTGTTGATAGCCTCACCCTCGGTCGCTGTGTCTACGCCTAATCCCGGAATACCCTGGCCATCAAAATCATTGCGGATAAAATCAGTTGTGGTGTCAGTATCCTGTCCATCCACTGCGCGGGAAAAGCCGCCAACCGCGAAAGAGCCGCCGCCGAAACCGGGCGTTAAGTCAATATCTGAATAGGCCAAATCGACAAGGTCACCATCACTCAATGCTACGCTGTCAAGAATACTGGCCCAGGGAGTGCTGTCCAAAGTGCCGTCGTTATCGACGTCCAAATCATCGCCAACCGAGCCGGTGAAGTCTGAGACAAGCACGTACGTACTTGTACCATTCTGAAAGGCACTATTTAAAAACCCTGACGCATAGAAACCGTCCGCGTCTGTCGTTCCAATTTGGAAACTGCTCAGAATATTGCCAGCGTTGGTGCCGTCGCCTTCGATTTCAATCAGTGTAAGATTGGAATAGTCTGTGTTTGGGTCGCCAAAAACCTCGAAGTATTCACTCGTATCCGCACCAGTATGGTTGCGAACAATTTCATTAATGACCGGTGTTGGCATTTTAAGCTCCCCTATTCCAATGTTTGAATGCTGTTGATATGTTTCCTTAAAGATAAATCCTGACCATTTGATCAGGAATATCGAAAACCATATCAGTTTCTTCAAATTATTAAAGTAAATTTAACTCTTATTAGTAGAGTAAATACATCTTTAATGGGAAATTACGCTCAGATCACTATCGCCGGATTGCCAATCTCGTAAGAAGGTTTTCCGTTAATTTAGTCCAGTGTTCGGCAGCACCACAGGCGAATAGGAATATTTGGAAAGTTCGGCCCCGTTTCACATGTCGTAAGCCAGTGATGCCGTCACCAAGGCACGCTTCCGGCCAATAAGCGGACTCTCGCTACAATGTCTTAGGATGAGTCCCACTGATCTTTAAGTATACACACTAGGCTCATAACCGGAAAATTGCAAATTCAACCCCTGTCCATGACTGCCCACGTTTCGTGTTGTTTTACCTTTTTGAAATCAATAATATACCTTCCACTCTAGGCACACATAACTTCTGAACTATGTATGTACCGAAACGGCAGAGGATCTATTGACGACAATAATAAAAGCTCAGCTTTTGAACACGTTCCTGGAAAAGAGAACCGAGGTCAGGCTTTTTTTGATTTCTCGTTTTCGTGACGTGGATTTGGCCGAAGATGTCCTGCAGGAAGTGTATTTCAAAATCGACCGCATCAGTAGCAAACAAAATATCATCAACCAGAACGCCTATTTGTATCGTACAGCGTATAATTTGGCGATGGATATGCGCAAACAGGCACAAAGACGCGCGACCCGGGATCATAACTGGCAGGAAACCAGAGCACTCCAATCATCGTCTTATGATAAACAACCAGATGAAAAACTGGACCAGCAGAGAAAAATACTGAAGATTGCGGAAGAATTGAAACGATTGCCTCCACAGTGTCGCAACGTGTTTCAGGCGCATAAATTCGAAGGCCTCAGTCACCGCGAAGTCGCGGCAAAATTCAATATATCGCGCAGTACGGTTGAAAAACATATCAGCAAGGCATTTAAGCACTTACTTCTCAACCTGAAGGACACAAGCTAACAACAGTCGGATCGAAGTATGAAAAACACAATGGTACATAAATTTGGAGATAGCGGTTTTTCGCCTTTGGCGTCGTCTTGTATGCAAATACCGTGGTGTTACCGGAGTTAATGGACAGCCAAATATGGTCGCGCAAGATAACATAAAGATTGATGATGCTGTTCTGGAGCAAGCTTACAGCTGGCATAGGCGTGTCGAACGCGATACTGCAGAGGCCGATGAAGGCATTTGGCTTGCTTATGCAGAATGGCTTAACGCTGACGAAATGCATCAGGCTGCGGCCGATTACGTTGAAACAACGCTGAATTTTGTTGACGACAATACCGAAGCTGTTGCCGACAAGCTCCATGATACCGATGTATTGACAGCAAGCCACCTTGGAAACGACGGCGGGCCGATTGCTGAAAATACAGTTGTTCGTGCGGAAAATCGTTTCCGAAAACCATCAATGTGGGCAGCGATAACCGCGATTGCTGCCAGTTTTATTTTTGCACTAGTAAACTTGACCAACCTTACGGGCCACGAAAATTTCGTGCGTGAATATCAAACAGAACCCGGTCAGCATCAATTTGTGTCGCTTGAAGACGGGTCCAATATTCACCTGAATACGCAGAGCAAACTAACAGTAACGTTTGCACAGGCCGAACGCCGTGTGGATATGGGTTATGGTGAAGCGCTGTTTGAAGTCGCGCACGATGGAGAGCGCCCATTCATCGTATCGGTCGCAGGCAGAGACGTGCGCGTAGTGGGAACAAAGTTCAATATTCGACGCTTCAACCGAAAATTGACTGTAACAGTAACCGAAGGGGTGGTTGATGTTGTTGAAGGTGCAGACGCAGAGAAATCCTCGAACAAGAGTGAAGATCATATTGTAGAACCAATAAGACTCATCGCAGGGATTCAGTTGGTTCATGATGAACAAACCGCCGTCAGCATCATACAACAAGTTGACGCAGAGGCTTTTACAAGTTGGCGTGGTGATGTTTTGTCATACGAGGACGTTCCCCTAACAGACGTAATCAATGATATCGAGCGCTACATAGACATTCCAGTTGTGCGCAAAGGTGACCTCTCTGGCACGAAGTTTACAGGTATTCTCAACATGACTGACCCAATAGCAAGCTTCGGTCTGATTGCTGATATTTTACCAGTTGCAGTGACCATAACATCTGAGCGGATTATTGTTCGTGCCTGCGATGGTTGTCAGTGATCTCATTACCATACTAAAGTACGTAGGTTCGTTTCTTGTGGTGCGACAAGATCATTTCAGGAGCCTGCATGTCTGTTTCCCGCTTCTTGGTTGTGATGGCCGCTTCAGCGTTAGTTCTTGCGGTTGTTTGCGTGCCGACTGTCAGAGCACAGGATGACGGTCCGGTTAACTTTGACATCGCCAGCCAGTCGATTGCTAAGGCGCTTATCACTTATGCCATTCAAGCAAAGCTTTCGATAGCCATGCCAAAGGCGCTGTCGTACCGCGACGGCAAAACGCCGACTCTTAAAGGGCGTTATCTACGAACTGAAGCGCTTGAGAGAATGCTCCGGGGAACCGGGTTTTCCTTTGAGCTAGTGAATAACCGCTCCGTTCGTGTTTTCCGGATGCCGCCGCCGATTGTCGAGGTCATTGCTCCGACCAACCCTGGATCGGAGCCTCCGCAAATAGAGGAAATTTTGGTAACCTCACTGCTGCGCCCGGATATAGCGCATAAATTGCCTTACTCGGTCACAAGCGTGAGATTGGATGACAGTTTCGGGATTGGAACCAACGAAACCTTCAACGTCGCCAGAAAGGTCGCAAGCCTTCATGCCCTTCAGCAAGGCAACGGCCAAACCAAGTTGCTGATCCGCGGTTTATCAGATGGTGCTTTGGCAGGGCGATCACAGGCCCTCGTGGGCACTTACATAGATGGTTCGCAGATATCCCAAAACGGGCCTGAACCAAACCTGCGTCTCGTAGATATTAACCGACTGGAGATTTTGCGGGGACCCCAGGGAACATTATATGGTTCAGGGGCCTTGAGCGGATTGTACCGCATCGTTACCAACAAACCTGATACGGACAATTTTGGCCTGAGCGCAACCGCTTCTTTTGCGGTTACACAGTCGGGCGATCCGTCGCAGGCTGTATCATCAACTGTGAATATACCTGTCATTGCAAACCGGCTTGCATTGCGGGCTGTGGGTTTTTATGAAAACAATGGTGGGTTTGTTGACGAGCTGGGATTAGAACAGGACGGAATTGACAGCCGGTCCGACGTCAACTCCTCGGAGGTATGGGGCGGACGCGTTTCTGCTGGTTTAGAACTGGACAAATGGTCCCTTACACTCAGCGGTATTTTCCAGAATATTGAGGCGTCTGACAGCAGCTATTTTTTACCAAGCTTGGGGCGCTTCGCGCGTGCCAACAGTTTTCCCGAGCCCAATAAGGATTTGTTCCGGCAACTCAATGCCAATCTGGAGGTTGATCTGGGGTGGGCTGATTTTTCCTCGGACATTTCTTTCGTACGTCGCACATTCGATGAAATTGTAGATGCGACAAGCGTCGAACTGGAATTCATCGATACTACGGAATCCAACCTGCTGCTGGAACGTTTGACAACCGATCGCAATTTGGAAACAGTCAGCGTTGAAACGCACCTAAAAAGTAAACCGGGTGAACGGCTGGAGTGGATTTTGGGCACCTACTATGCGCTCCGCCGTGAAAACTTACGATACCAGTTGAATGCTGCCAATAACGTCATATCGTACGACGAAGGCCTTAACGAAGAGCAGATGGAGTACGCTTTGTTCGGTGAGGCAACCTATTTTCTACGTGAAAAGCTGTCGGTTACAGCAGGGGTGCGAGGATTCACATATAATACTGACGCCATAGACACCGCTTCCGGCGCGCTGCTCTTCGAAGAAACAACCTTGGAAGGCAAGCAAAAACAAACCGGATTAACGCCAAAAGCTGTACTCTCCTATCATCCCGATGATACCGTGATGGTTTACCTACAGTATTCGCAAGGATACCGCCTTGGGGGGATTAACATTGAGGGTCCAAATGCTTTGCTGTCCAACGCGCCTGAAGCATCGGACACTATTCTGGAAAATTTCGCGTCCGACCGTCTGAATAGTTTTGAACTAGGGTACAAACATCAAAGCGTTGATAGGAAGTTTGCGATCAATGCAGCGGCCTTTTACGCAGATTGGTCCAACATTCAGGCGAGAGAGTTTGACGATATCGGCCTGCCTCTTGTCGCAAACATTGGTGACGCTCGTATATACGGTGCTGAACTGGACGTCCTGTTAAGGCCCTGGCAGAACGTTCAGCTTAAGGGCAATGTTGCATACAGCAAGTCTGATATCGTGAACCCAACTGCCGCACTCGGAACAATGCGCGGTGATAATTTGCCTGCAGCACCGCGTTTTGGCACCGGATTTTCCGTTAATATTGACGCTTCGCTTACAGACAATATTCTTACCAACCTCATCGTTGATTATTCCTATACTGATGGCAGCAGGTTGTTTTTTGATCAGCAGGCAAGTCAAACCATTGAAGCGTATCATTTTGTTAATCTGCAGGCGTCTATGTACTGGCGACAGTTCAGGCTTACTCTATTTGTCACCAACTTGCTGGACAGCCGAGATAATATCTTCGCTTTCGGAAACCCATTCGTTTCGCCGATCGATACAACTGGTCAGGACGAATCTTTCAGCGTTTCGCCGCGCCCAAGGTCGATCGGACTCGATATCGGATACCGATTCTAAATAAAAAATCTTGCGATCGAATAGCGGTGTTTCCACCGCGGCGTCGTCTTTCTTCAAAATGCCCAGCATGAAGGCTCTTGAAATGGCCACATGCGCCTTGATGAAGGAAAAGACAGATGCAACAAGACAGTTCCCGTGCCTCCGATACCATTGGTCAAACCGGCAACATCCAGATTGATGGTTTGTTTACAGGTTTTAAATGGGCCGCTGATTCCGGCGCCAATACCACGACATTAACGTTCGGCTTTCCTAGTGCGGCAAGCCAGTTCGATGGTTATGGCGAAGGTGAAGAAACTTCAAACAACTTCCAGGGATTAACCGATTTCCAACAGAATTACACGCGGGGCCTGTTTGATTTTCTTGGCAAGGTGACCAACCTGCGGTTTGAAGAGCGTAGTGGCGACAAAGCTGGCGAGGCAGCGATCCGATTTGGCTGGACAGAAGACAGTGACGCAGGAACCGTAGCCTTTGCCTATGTTCCAGGCACTCATCCTGCGGATGGTGATGTTTGGTTAAACTCAAAGTCTTTCAATCAGGCAAGCACAGTGGTTTCTGATGATGAGGTCGGCGTAATCATGCATGAACTAGGGCATGCACTTGGCCTGAAGCATCCGCATGACGTGGAAAATGGTTTTGAGAAACTGCCGACAGAGTTTGACGGTCCGGAGTATACGTCGCTTACCTACAACTATTCCACAGAGTTTCCCGACGCGGTCCAGTCGGACTTATTACCACAATCCTATATGTGGTTCGATATTCAAGCCCTGCAGAAACTTTACGGCAAAAATGAAACTGCGACTGCTGGTGCTGACAAATATGATTTTGACCTGGCCGCGCGCCACTATCTGACAATATGGGATGCTGGTGGTATCGATTCAATCACTGTCAAAAACGGATCTGCCAACCTGAATATTGATCTCACGCCGGGCACATGGAGCGACATTGGCACGCGCGTAACTTTCCAAACCGAATCTGGCGCTGAAAAGGTTAAAACCAAAACACTATTCATTGCGCCGGACACAGTTGTTGAAAATGCCATGGGCGCCGGCGGCAATGACAAGATCACAGGCAATGATGCCGCAAATCGCCTTCTTGGCGGCGAAGGCAATGACACGCTGAGCGGCGGTAAAGGCAATGATGTAATACGTGGTGACAAGGGCAGTGACCGAGTGTCTGGCGGCGATGGCAATGATCAAGCGTTTGCCGGCGCGGGCGATCAGGGTAATGACACGGTTGAGGGCAATAGCGGAAATGACACACTCGGCGGCGGTGCCGGCGATGACATGATTGTTGGAGGCGATTACACGAATAGCAATAGCAGCGCTAAAGCGGGCAATGATGTCTTATATGGTGGTGCCGGCAATGATCATCTGGTTGCAGGGTCATACAACAATGCAACAAATTCGGTCGTGAATGTGGATTCCAGCGAAAACACCCTTTATGCCGGGACAGGAAATGACACGCTAGACGGCGACAACGGCAAGGACACACTCGGAGGTGGTGCCGGAAACGATAATATCAATGGCGGTGCCGGTGATGATGTTATCTACGGCGGAGCTGGTAAGACCGTCGACAATAATGACATGATTAGTGCAGGCTCGGGAAACGATGTTGTTTTTTCAGGAGCAGGTGATGATCGGACCAACGGTGACGACGGTGCAGACACACTCTTTGGCGGCGGCGGTAATGATATGCTTGATGGCGGGGCGGGAAACGATACGCTTTTCGGAGGAAGTGGTGCTGACACACTTGTCGGGGGCGACGGAAATGACAATATTAATGGTGGCGCCGATAACGATATCCTGACCGGCGGCAACGGGGCAGATACCTTCAAGTTTGCCACCGATCATGGTGATGACACCATTACTGACTTTGATACCGCGATAGATCGGCTGGACTTGAGTGCCACGACTACAGATTTCCAGTCGTTAGCCGATGTGAATGCCGCAGCGCAGGTCACGTCTGCAAACGGTGTTAGTGGATTATTGATCAACACCGGTGGAGGCGACAGCATCTTTCTGGAGAATGTGAATTCTGTCAATAACTTGTCTGTTGATTTCTAAGTGGGCAGGTTGGTTATTGGTAACGTGTTATGGTGACCAGCTTGAAACGCTTGTTATTTGGTTTGCGGCTATGTTTGTCGAAACTCCACGGAGTTCAATCGCATAGCTTCAAATCTTCCTCAATTCCGGCGTAATTTATATTAGTAACTTTGAAGCGACAGAGAAGTAATAATGGTTCGGTCAAAAAATTTTAAGAGAATATTTGCAGTAATTCTACTCGGTCTCTGCGCATGTCAATCACAACCGGAAGAGCAGATAGAAACACCTTCGCACGAGGACTATCTGCGACTAAATTTTGGGCCTTGTTTCGGAACCTGCCCTGTTTACGAGATTCAGTTGTTTCGTTCTGGTAAACTTGTTTACAGAGGCGACAAATACGTAAAAATTAAGGGAACGGTTACAAGGAATATGGGTGAGAAGTTATTCGCTGATGTTGAAAAACTGATCTTCAACGTTGAAGCCACGACACTGACCGACCCAAAAGTTTGCCCACGCCTTGCGACCGATTTTCCAGCTGTAAGAGGTGAATTAAAAGTGGGCGAAGAGCTGCGCAAGATAAGCCACTACTATGGTTGTCGTGGATATGCGTGGCGCAAACAACAGGTTGAACTGATCAAATCCCTTAAGCGTCACCTGAAAACCGATGAATACACCGCAGAGAGATTACCATTCCAAAACCATGAACAATCGGTGCTGCAAGCCAAATTTCGAGGCACACGTGTCAAATATTACATGCAAGCCTCTGAAATTAAAAAGATAAAGCTAGAAGGAAGAAACTGAGAAAGTTTCGATTGAAGGAAAGTGGCGGTGTGCGCAGTCTGCCGCGAACTAGTCTCTCGCCTATTTCCCTGTTTAGCAGGGAAAATAATGGGAAACTTTACTTAATCGACCCAAGTGCATGGCTTTGATATCAACTAACGCATTGAAACTAAGGGCTTCAGCCAAGTTATAGGAATAAAAAACAGGGAATCTTTCTACGCAAACAGTGAACATCTTCAAACAAACTGAAGCAGCATTCCCTCGCCAAAACATACATCCCTACAAAAAATCAGTTAATTTAAACCTACGGCCTTCAGGTTATGAGTCTGATTGATATATTGTTAACTATATGATTTTATTATTTTTTTTAAACCAACAAAAATTTGTGTGTAAGTTTTGTGTGAGTTTTGTGTTTCAAAAAACTCGTTTTAAGACGTCGCCAACCCCATTCTTCAGTTTTCCGGTCTCGTCGTCCTACGTAAAACATCAAATATCAACGTGGCTCGGATTAGAAGCACCTACTAAATAATTTCTGGCATAGCCATATACGTCGGTTAGCCAGCGACTTGCTCAAACAAAGTTGATTTGCTCCGCTCGCAAATATTTATGGCAGTATCCAATTTTTCAAGCCATTCAACACCATATTGACCAGTAAACCATTCGCGCATTCCGGAAACAGCCTTCCGAAATTTCGCCTTCTCTGCGGGCGTTGGCACATAAATTGTGCCTCCATTTTCCCTGAAGTCGTCATAGTCTGAAATCTGGCGGCGTATCGGCATTGCTCTGGATACCGTTCTAAGATGTTGGAAAGCTTCAAACACTATTTTCTTAATGTCTTCTGGCAATTGCTGCCAAGCACTTTCTGAGTACCACCAGAATGCGGTCATATAGGCATGGCCGTCCAAGGTGATAAATTTCAGATTCTCATGAAGTTTGGCAGAAACAATATCCTGAATACTGTTTTTGGTGCCCTCAACCACACCTGTTGCTAACGCTGAATATACTTCAGGCCACGCAATAGGAGTTGGATTGCCCCCCAATTGCCTCACCAACTCTTGCTGGATAGCTGACGGAATTGTTCTTATTTTCAACCCTGCCAAATCCGCCGGCTCTCTAACCAGTCTGGAGGTAGTAGCAATACTACGCCAACCACCTGTGTTTGAAACAACCATGAGCCGCATGTCCAACTTGTTTTCAAGAATGGCTGTTCTCAAATCCACACTAAACGGGCCGTCAAAAACACACTCAGCAATGACGTCATCCTCAAACGCATAAGGAAGATCAAAGACTTGCGCAGGTCCAAACAGGCGACCAAGTCCGCCTGTGGTTGTCATGTGTACGTCTAAAATGCCGCTCTGGGTCGCTTCTATACACTCGCGCTCATTACCGCAGAACTGGCCAGACGGAAAAATTTGTACCGCGACCCTGCCGTTAGTGCGGCTTTCAACATAGTCCTTGAAAACAAGAGCACCGTCATAGTCTTCGCCGTCAGCAGATCCGAGAAAGCCCACACGGATAGTATGATCTGCACTTCTTTGTTGGCTGCTTATGCTGCCGTATACCGAGGCCGAAAAAATGGCCATGAGAATAAGAACCGACGAATATTTCTTGATCATAGCATATCCTTTTTCGTAACCAGCCTCAGTTTACCAGCCCCAATAGCTTGGGTAATGTGAGCGACAATGATGGAAAATAGGTGATCAGGAAAATAACGCCGACTTCAACAGCAAGAAACGGCAACATCTCCTTGGCGATAGCCTCTACTTTCTCGCCGGAAACCGAAGCAGCAACAAACAAAACTAGTCCCATTGGCGGCGTCGCCAAACCAACTGTTACATTGACACACATCACAATCGCGAAATGCAGCGGGTCTATACCCAATGCCATAAAAATAGGAGCCAATACTGGGCCCAAAATCATAATGGCAGGCCCTGCATCCAAAAACATACCGACAAAAAACAAGAACAAATTCAGCATCAGTAGCAAAAGCAGGACGTTGCTCGTCAAACCAAACATCTTATCGGCAACGACTTCGGCCATGCCGGATACAGTAATGATCCAGGCAAAGGTAAGTGCAGCACCGACTAAAAAAAGGATAACACCCGACTGCAACGCCGCCGACGAGCAAATAGTTGGCAGGTCCTTAACTTTAACAGTTCTTAAAACGAACAAGCCCACTAACAGGGCATAAGCAGATGATACCGCCGCCGCCTCGGTTGGTGTGAAAACACCACCCAGAATGCCTCCCAACAAAATAACCGGAGTCAACAACGCAGGACCTGAAAGTTTGAACGCATGCGTGCGTTCTTTGAAGGTGGCTTTTCGGTTTGCGACGGGATAGTCCCTTTTTTTCGCTAGGTAGCTGGTTACTGCCATCAGCCCAAATGCGATCATCAATCCGGGAACTAACCCGGCAGCAAACAAACCGCTGACAGACACATTCATTATGAAGGCATAAATAATCATAATTCCGGACGGCGGAATGATGGGGCCAATCACGGAAGACGCCGCAGTGATTGCAGCAGCAAATTTCCTTGAGTAGCCATTTTCTTCCATTGAAGAAATGAGCATTTTGCCAAGGGCAGATGTATCCGCCACCGCTGAACCGGACAGTCCGGCAAATAGTATGGAGGAAACAATGTTAACTTGTGCCAAACCACCGCGCACGTGCCCGACCAACGATTGACTAAACTGTACAATAGACCGGGTAATCCCGGCGGAATTCATTAACTCGCCCGCCAAAATAAAAAATGGCACGGCCATCAGAGGAAACGAATCCATGCCATTATAGAAACGCGACAATAAAGCCTTATAAAATATCTGTTCGCCGTCAACAAACAAACTGGCGCTTGGTGCGATAAGCAGGGCAAATACAATCGGTGCACCGGCGGCCATCAAAAAGATGAATATCCAAAAATAGGTAAAAGTCATTTACTTCCCCCACCAATGACACTTCGTTCACCAGTTTGACCAGTCGGTTTGCCGGGTTCAAAAAAGGACAAAACGTCCAGTAACACCAATTCGAGTGCTACTGACAACAGAGCCGCAAAACCAACAGGAACTATCGAATAAAATACAGCCATGGAAACCTGCATACTCGCTGCGGTCACTTGTTTGCCGCGCTCCCAAAATCCAACGCTTTCGCCAAGAAACAACGAGACTACCCAAATCACAGCTAGACCAATGGTAAAGCTCAAGAAAATACGTAACCGAGCCGGCAACGCTTCGACCAGCATCTCAATTCTGACATTGGCGCCGCGGCGCATTGCCATGGGTGCGACAAGAAACGCCACCCAGACCATCATGGCTTTTGAAAGCTCCTCGGCCCAGGCCAAACTGTCATTGAGGACATAACGGCAAAACACCTGCGCCAGAACGATGGCGACCATGCCAAGTAAAAATGCGGAGGCTATTCGAACACCCGTTTTTGCAACCGCCGAATTTACAACTGCGAGAAGATTAGCAACGCCTCGACAGAAAGTGAGAACGAACATGCTGTTGCCGCCCCTTTCCAATTCAAATGACAATGTGGCGTCAGATTGCCAGGCGAACAAATCAAAAGGAGAAGCACCGAGGCTTCTCCTTCTATGGTCTGGCGGGAGCCCTAGTTAAAGGAAGCCCGGAAGTTTAGCCCGAAATAACGGTCAGCGTCACGGGGAATCTGATAGCGGAAATTGTCTCCGCTATGGGTCGTGACGAAGCTTTCGTCGAACAGGTTCTTAACAAACCCGGTGATTTTGTACGCCCCGTCGTTCATGGAAAGTGTCACGCTGGCATCCACCTTGTCATACCCGGGCAACAGGCTCACGGGATTAAAGGTGCCGTTTGTCCCCGGCAGCAGAGACTGCTGATCATCTATCCGCGACCATGAAGCGTTTAGTATCACTTCCATTTCATCGTCTACAGGAATGATGTATTCACCGCCAATGTTGAAATTAAAGTCTGGTGAAAAAAGCAGGTCAAGCCCGGAACGACTGGTACAACCAGCCGGCGGCTGCCCACTGAGTGGATCGAGCGGGCAGTTGAACTCCTCGATTTGAGCATCGTTCCATGCAGCAGCAGCAGTTAGCGTGAAGAACTCAGTCGGATTCCAAAGTACGTCCAACTCGATGCCTTTGGTTGATACGTCACCGGCATTGGTAAGTCTGGTTATCGTTACGCCCGTAGAGTTATCGAAGTTGTTGGCCTGAAATCCACTGATGTCTGTGTAATAGGCTGCCAAGTTCACCACCAGATCGGCTGATGCGTATTTGTATCCAATTTCATAAGAGTCGGAAGATTCTTGATCGATAGGCAATTCGTCGTTGCGACCCATATTATAAAATACGTTAAACGCCGGGCCTTTGTATCCCTGCGCATAAGTAGCGTATAACACGCCGTACTCCTGCATGTTATACTGCAAGCCAGCTTTGAAGGAAAAGTCAGTATTGCCGCTTTCATTGGCAAAATCGGTAGCAAAGCCACCCGATGCTTCACCAAATTGGCTATTTGGCAATGCCGGGCGCACTCCCACACCTTGGCGGCCAAATGGATCGAGACTGACCCGCCGGTGGTCAAAAGACACAGTATCATCTGTGTAGCGAGCACCGAAGATCAGCGTTAACTCATCCTCGATCAGCTCATAACTGCCTTGTCCGAATAGCGCCCAATTCTCGATATCAACGCTACTAAAACCGGTCGCTCCAACGATATCATTTGAATTACAGGTCAGGCTAGGGTTTGCGTCCAGAATTGACTGGTTTTGACCGCCGTTATTCTGGCAGCTGGCGTTGCGAGTAAAGTCTGCTTCTTGATCCAAATTGAAATAGTAAAATCCAACCTGGTAGAAAAGCCGTTCACCCTCGGGGCCGGAAAGCCTAAATTCTTGCGAAAACTGGTCCCAGGTCCTTGTACCGTCATCATGCAGCTGGAAAGGCACGCCAAAAACTGGTTGGTCTGAGGTTCCGCCTATAGACGTGAAATCGCCTTCACGAAATTCCGTGTTTTCCCAATTTCTGTAGGCAGTAATAGAGGTAAATGTGACATTCTCGAAGTCTTTGTTGATTTCAATGGACCAAGCATCAGTATTATCTAGCATCCGCGTTTCGAAATCATGGTCGATACGACGCTGCCCCATATCAAGGTCGGCGACGCCGTTGACAATGCCGTTGCTATCGGGCGCAGCCGCCGATGCCGGGTTTCGACCGCTGGGAAGAACTTCAAGGTCAGCACAGCAGTCGTCATCGGCTTCGCTATGCTCATAAATCGCCAAGACTGAGAACGAGTCAGATGGTGTGAATTCAACCATCGCCCTCAGACCCTGTCGGTCATACCCGTTAACGGTGCGGTTGTTAAAAACATTGGTAATATTGCCCGCGAACTCTGATTTTGTGACGGTCAGGCTGGCATTGACATTATCGCTAAGAGGACCAGAAACCCGGCCACGCACCCGCCACTCGTTGTCTTCTGCGAGAGTTGCATCGATGTACCCCTCTAGTTCACTGGACGGCCGTCTTGTGGTGATATTAACCACACCGGCAGATGCGTTTTTACCGAACAGCGTGCCTTGTGGTCCGCGCAATACTTCCAGTCGGTCCAAATCATAAAGATCAGCAAACGCCTGACCTGAACGACCAAGGACAACACCGTCCACAACGGTAGACACACTGGGTTCTGCTGCCCCACTGAAAGAAATTGTACCAATTCCGCGGATAGTTATCGCCGAATTAGCACTTGTAGTACCTTTTCGGAAACTAACTGACGGAATAAGTGTTTGCAGTGATTCAATATTAGGCGCCTGACTACGCTCAATGGCATCAGAACCCAGGACACTGACCGCAATTGGGACTTCACTGAGCCGCTGTTCGCGCTTTTGCGATGTAACTACAATTTCTTCAAATGTGTAGTCGTCGTCGCCAGCTGCGTCTTGCGCCGCTGCAGGTGCTGCCAATGCTATGCACGTCAGCAATGCAGTCATTGATGTGTATGTTTTCATGTGTATCTCCCCTGGTTCCAGCTGAGCCTCTCTCCTTGCCCACCTATTTCCCTCATGGCATTGACGATCAGTCTTCTATCGCTTTCTTGCCAAGTCTTTTGCTCTCTTATCATCGATTGCGTTGATTAACAATATATATCTTTCATTTTATATCTTATATAAGACATATTAAAATTTGAAACAACAGCCCATGCAACGGTTGAAAATTGACGCACTTGTAATTGGATCAACATGGAAAAACTGGAATCTTAATCAAAATTGCCGGTCTGGAAAAAATGGCTATACTATGAAGACAGTTTGACATGCGCCAATCCATAAAGCTGGCGACAAAATGCGGGACGGCTAGCGATTGCACCAGAACGAGTAACGACTAACTATGGAAAGAGCTGCATTAGGGGTGGCTCGACAAAAAAGTAACCGGACAGTATGTTGCGCAAACTTAACGCAGTTGCTTTATCATCGGAGGGCCACATGGCAACGACTTTGGGATTTCGCCCGTTGTATCAACAAGTGTACGATTTGATCGTTTCACAGATATCGGACGGCGAGTATCGTCCCGGCGAAATGTTGCCCAGCGAACAACAGTTGGCTAATCAGCTAAAAGTTAGCCAGGGTACGGTTCGCAAAGCCCTAGACACTATGACGTCTGAGAAAATCCTGGAAAGGCGCCAAGGCAAAGGCACCTTTGTAGCAACGCAAACGTCTGAGCGCTCTACGCTTCGGTTTTTTGGTTTTTCCGACCCAGATGGTACGGCAATAATGCCGCAAAATGGTGAAGAGTCGATCAAAAGACGCAAAGGTACTGCCAAAGAACTTCTCCAGCTCGACACGGGCGGCTCGCAGGATGTTTATGAAATTGCCAGAACGCGCCTGATAAAAAACAAGCCCGCAATTATCGACAAAATTGTCGTCTCCGCCAAATCCTTTCAGGGATTAACAAAACGAAGCCCTATCAACACAGCACTATATACATTGTACCAGGAAAAATATGGTATCCATGTCATCTCCACGAGTGACGAAATTTCTGCAATTATTGCTTCAAAGTCTGACGCAAAAAAAATTGGCATCGAAGTAGGCGCCCCACTTCTGATGATCCAGCGTCG
The DNA here is from genome assembly GCA_011088215.1 of Sphingomonadales bacterium. Lineage (GTDB taxonomy): Bacteria > Pseudomonadota > Alphaproteobacteria > Sphingomonadales > Kordiimonadaceae > Kordiimonas. The sequence continues at coordinate 53,091 of JAALKD010000015.1, forward strand.
TACCTTTGACATTCACAAAAAGTGCGTGGAATACAGAACGACAAAAGTGAACACCCAGGGCATTATTTATACAGCGCGCATTTAAAGCAATTTGACAGCGCCTCCTTTTATCTGGTGGTTTTGCCTATTGCCATTAGTTTAGTTTTTACTTATTAATCTTATATAAGACATAAGATATATAGATTCTGACGCCTGCTATCATATAGAAGAATGTTGAATGCGAAACGTTAATGTAAGAGTATTATTAGGGCGCGCGAGATGACAACTGTTCAGACACCTGACTGGGCTAATATTAATCCGGTTAAAATCGTCGGGCTGCCGCAACTTGATCGAGACAACAATGCCTCCTTACCCACAGACATCGGCCCCTTAACAGTCTCATTTTATGACGATACTGTTCGACTTCGAATTGGGGAAATCCGCCCAGACGATCAATATGAAATACTCACATCAATTCCAGAACCATTGACGCCCGGTATTTCCCATGATGATACTTGTTCTACAATAACATCAGGTCCGCTCAGGCTTGTCATTGAACATAGCCCATTTTCTTTTGAGCTTTATAAAGACGAGCGGCGGCTTCAAAGGTCTTCTGCTGATGGCCATTTCGAACGACGTTTTCGCCTGCCGCCATTGGCAAAGGTAGCTGAAGGCTGGATGATCAACCTGAATCTTGAAAGTAGTGAACCTGTATATGGACTGGGCGAAAAGTGGGGTAAACTGGACAAAAGAGGCCAATTTATTCGTTCCTACAACCGCGATGCTTTGGGTGTAAACGAAGAGATATCCTACAAAAATACACCGTTTGCATGGAGTCCTGATGGGTGGGGTGTTTTAGTTCACACGCCAGCGCCAGTTACCCACAGTGTGGGGCATGCCCCTTGGTCACAACGCTCCTACACAATACTGGTCGAAGACGATGGGTTTGATTTATTTCTTTTTGCCGGAGAAAGCGGCAAAGAGATCATTCATCAATACACGAGCTTGACAGGCTTTCCTCCTCGCCCGCCGTTGTGGAGCTTGGGCGTCATCCTTTCCAAAGCCTACTACCGCACGCCGGAAGAGCTGCTCTCGGCGGCCAAAGAGGTGCGCTCGCGCGGCATGCCATGCGATATTATCACCATTGATGGGCGGGCTTGGCAGGATACCGATACTCGGTTCCTATTCGAATGGTGCCCCAGCCGTTACACCGATCCAGCAAAAGTCATGAAGGAATTGAAGGCCCAAAACTTCAAGATATGCGTCTGGGAATATCCGCTAGTGTCAGTAAACAATGGACGGTTTCAGGAGCTGAGCGACAAAGGCTATTTCCTTAAAGACCGCCGCACAGGCAAGACATTCGAATATGAGTGGGACCCACAAGCTTTTGGCGACGTATTGAGCCCTTTGCCAAAGTCAGGAATTATTGATTTCACCAATCCGGCCGCCTATGCATTTTGGAAAGAATGCCACAAAGAAATGTGTGACCTCGGCGTTGATATGATCAAGGCCGATTTCGGCGAACAAGTCGAATATGATGACATGATTGCTTTCAACGGCGAAACCGGGCACGCGCTGCACAATGTATATTCCCTTCTTTACAACCGCTGTGTCTATGAGGCTGCTGAAAAATATGCGCCGAACGGACCGTTTCTATTCAGCAGGTCTGCCTGGACTGGCAGCCAACGATATCCAGCTCAGTGGGGCGGCGACCCCCAGGCAAACTGGGGCGGCATGGCCGGCAACATTCGCGGCGGCCTCTCCTGGGGTATGAGCGGCGCTTCATACTATGCAACAGATATTGGTGGATTTTATCAAGACGAACGAGATGCTGAGCTATATGTGCGCTGGTCTCAGGCGGGCGTATTTTCTGCGCATATGCGGCTACACGGCATCGGCCCTCGTGAACCTTGGTCTTACGGTCCTGACGTTGAACAAATCGTGTCCAAGGCTCTTGACCTTCGCTACAGGTTAATTCCGTATCTCTGGAAAACCATGCAGCAATCTCATGAAACCGGTCTGCCTGTTCAGCGCGCTATGGCACTCGCCTATCCAGATGAGCGTGCCTCATGGGCTTTTGAAGACCAATATATGTTCGGCGACGACATTCTGGTCGCCCCGTGCCTTCGCCCGGGCGGATTTGTCGAAGTTTATTTGCCCACAGGCATTTGGTACAATTTCCAGACCGGCGAGGAATTCTGTGGCGGCAGGAGCCATAAATTCACCCTTTCTCTGGAAGATATGGCAGTATTTGTTACAGCAGGTGCAAAAATTCCGCTCGGTCCTAAGATAAAGCATACCGAAGAATTGGAAGGCGAAATCAAGGTGGAAAGCTACTGGACCCCCATTAGGCTACAAGATGCTTAATTACCATTAAACCAGTTTGCGATTGCCTCTTTTTCTGTCGCCGACATTACCAGGCCAAGCTTAGTGCGCCGCCACAACACATCCTCTGCGGCTGAAGCCCATTCATGATCTTTGAAATAGCATAGCTCTTTTTCATACAAGCCTTGCCCAAAACGTTTACCCAAATCGGCTTCATTGGCGCAGTTGGCAAGAATATCCGTCGCATGACTACCATGTGTCCTGGTATAGCGGGCAAGTAATTCTCGGCCCGCCCAGGGATATTCATGCTGAAGCTCCGCGATGTAATCATCATGGCACAAGCCGCCAATATCGCCGCCAGGAAGAATAGCGTCGGCTGTCCAGGCAGGCCCACACTGCGGCAAATGGCGTGACAGATCGTGCAAGGCTTGCTCGGCTAGTTTCCTGTATGTCGTAATTTTACCGCCAAAAACCGAAAGTAGAGGCGCGCGGCCGTCCCAGTCATTCAAATCAAGAATGTAATCACGCGTAACCTGCGATGCGTCTTCCTCGCCGTCATCTACAAGTGGTCTGACCCCTGAATATTGCCAAACGGCGTGTTCAGGCGACACAGACTTCCTCAAGTAACCACTAATTGCAGAACACAAATAGTCCACCTCAGACGCTGAAATTTTTACATCATCCGGATTGCCTTGAAACGCCATATCAGTAGTGCCGACAAGAGTGAAGTTCAACTCGTACGGTATTGCAAAAATGATACGCCCGTCAGCTTCCTGAAATGTGTACGCATGGTCGCCATCATAGAGTTTCGGTAGAATGATGTGGCTGCCTTTCACCAGACGCAATTGGTTACGGCTCCCGCTGGGTTTCTCAAATTTGTTCGCTAATTCCGCTGCCAACGCACCACTTGCGTTAACCAAAGTTTTTGCGTGAATAGTCCGCCCCCTACCCGCGTTGTCCTCCAATAGAACACTCCATTTTCCGTCGCATCTCTTTGCTGACACGCACCGCCACCCCTTAAGAATTTCTGCGCCTTTTCTTGCGGCGTCCATAATCGTCAATACAACAAGCCTGGCATCATCAACCCAACAATCAGAATATTCGAAACCTATATGGAATTGCGCCTTTAACGGCTTTCCCTTTGGACTCTTACGGAAATTAACTTGGTTCGTAGCGGGCAGAATTTTTCGTCCACCCATATGGTCATAAAAAAACAAACCTGCCCTTATCAACAAGGCTGGTCTTAGTGCTCGGTGATACGGCAACACAAACCTAAGAGGCCTAATGATGTGCGGCGCAGACTTCAGTAGTATTTCGCGCTCCACAAGAGCCTTACGAACCAGCCCAAATTCATAATGCTCAAGATAGCGTAGGCCACCGTGGATCAATTTTGTACTTGCAGACGAAGTGGCAGATGCAAAATCTGTCTTCTCGCACAAAGTAACATCCAGGCCACGGCCCGCTGCATCGCGCGCAATACCTGCCCCATTAATGCCGCCACCAATTACAATCATGTCCTTAGTGTCAAAATCGTCCATTTTATGTTCCCGTGCACTACAACTAATATTGCTATCATGTCTTATATCTTATATAAGAATATTAAATGAAATAAATTGTTAAAAAAATGTTCGTACGTAGGTGGAAGTTCAGCAATGTAAGCTATGACAGCATGGATTTTCGATTTCACTGGAGACAGTATAATGAAACAAATGGCGAAAATTGGCTTTGGCATGTGGAAAATTGCCCCGGGCGACTGTGAACGGATTATCATCGACGCCATCAAGGCTGGCTATCGTCATTTCGATTGCGCAGCTGATTACGGCAACGAGAAGGCTGTTGGTAATGGCCTTAAGTCCGCAATCGATCTGGGGCTGGTAACAAGAGAAGACCTGTGGATCACGTCAAAACTCTGGAATACCTACCATCACCCGGACCATGTGGAAATGGCGTGCAGAAAATCCCTCACGGATCTGGGACTCGACTATCTGGACCTGTATCTTGTGCACTTTCCGATCGCACTTGAATTTGTTCCGTTCGAAGAGCGTTACCCCGCCGAATGGGTATATGATCCCAAAGCCGAAAGCCCAGAAATGCGACGCGCATTTGTTCCGCTTCAAGAAACATGGATGGCGATGGAAACACTTGTCGAAAAAGGCGTCGCGCAACAGATTGGTGTTTGCAACTACAGTAGCGGGCTTTTGCATGACCTGATGAGCTATGCGAACATCAAACCCGCGGTGTTGCAAATAGAATCTCACCCATACCTTACTCAGGAAAAACTAATTCGATTAGCCGAACAATACGGTATCGCGGTTACTGCCTTTTCACCACTGGGGGCATTGTCCTACTTCGAGATCGACATGGCAAAGCCTGACGATAGCATCCTGACAGAAAAAACCGTTCAAGATATCGCAGCGGCTCGCAACAGAACACCCGCTCAGATTATCCTTCGCTGGGGTATTCAGCGCGGCACAGCGATTATCCCCAAAAGCAGCAACCCCGGGCGCATGCGCGAAAATCTGGACATCACCAACTTTTCGCTTTCCAGCGATGAGATGGCGGCTGTTTCAGGCCTGAATGCCAATCATCGCTTCAATGATCCGGGCGAGTTTTGTGAGCAAGCATTCGGCCTCTTTAATCCAATCTATGACTAACAGCCAAACAACGGTATCCAGAATTTGGGTCCCAAGCACAGGAGTATAACATGAGCACCATTGAAGTCACCGGCCTCTCATTTGAAGAAAACCCAGTTGGCATATTCCCCTTGGTTGTTACAAACACATCACCTTCGGCGACCCTGGCTGACGCCAGCGCCTGGATCAAAGATAATCTCAATGCAATCAAAGATCGCTTAAGCACCAGTGGTGCCATTCTGTTCAGAGATTTCCCCATCAAAACCGATCAGGACTTTGATACTGTGATCACAGGCTTTGACTATCAAACTTTCACTTATGAAGAATCGCTATCGAACGCCGTGCGTGTCAACAGAACTCCCAAGGTTTTTACTGCCAACGAAGCCCCGCCAAGCGAAGGCATTTTTCTCCATAACGAAATGGCTCAAACGCCAATCTACCCGACCCGGTTGTTTTTCTTTTGCGAACAAGCGGCTGAAACTCAGGGCGAAACATCTTTGTGCCCTTGCGACCAGCTTTACATGAAGCTGAAAGAGATTGACCCTAACTTCATCGAAGCCTGTGAAGAAAAAGGCGTTAAATATACCAACATTATGCCAAACGGCGACAACCCAGAATCTGGCCAGGGGCGAGGCTGGCAAACAACACTCGGCGCTAAAACAAAACAGGCCGCTGAACAGCGATTAAAAGAATTAGGCTATAGCTGGAACTGGCTTCCTGATGGATCACTGGGTGCAACCAGCGCCATTCTGCCAGCCATCAAACACCTTGAAAGAGGCACCAGTGTTTTTTTCAACCAGCTTATTGCTGCCTATCAGGGCTGGGGTGATGTGAGCCACCTGGGCGCCAAAATCATATGTTTTGGCGACGGCAGCGACATTACAGATGAACAAATGCGACGTGTGATCAAGGCTGCTGACGACCTGGTTTTCGATGTGCCCTGGCAAAATGGTGATGTTGCCCTTGTTGACAACTTCATGGCAATGCATGGGCGCAGACCTTTCACAGGCACTCGGAAAGTTCTAGCATCTTTCGCCACTGAAAACTAAACGTCGAAGCTGCATTCTGGGAGGCCTTCCACTCAAGAGGCATATACGAAAAGACTCACTTATAGTTTCGCCTAAACCTTTCATATTCTGCAGATACAGAAGGCACAACATGAAGCCCCAACTGAGCTTTTTTTGCCCTCGTCTTGATCGAACTCGTTTTCGCTTACGCCTCCTCGTGTTGCCCTTCCTCACTCCGTTCGTCGGTCCGAACAGTAGGTTTCAATACAACTACG